>NZ_JAELVH010000001.1 GCF_019399235.1 Streptomyces poriferorum
GTCGGCCCGGGCCCGTTCGGTGTTGGTCGACCGGTTCGGGTCGGGCTGGAGCGATGTCGGGACCTTTCCGAGAACGACGGCGGGCGAAGCGGACGAGCTATGGGCGGCGCTGGAGGGAGCAAGGGAGCAGGCACCCTTCGTGCTCGTCGGTCATTCCTTCGGAGGGCTGCTGGTAGCCAACGCGGCCAGGCGTCGGCCCGATCTGGTGGCAGGTCTCGTGCTGCTCGATCCGACACCCCCGGAGGTGGTCGCCTTCGCACCGCGCAGCCGGCAGATCGCGCGGATGCGTCGTGGTCTCCTGCTGACGGCGGTGCGGCAACTGTTCGGTGTCCACCGAGGTCCCGGAAACCGGGCGGGTCAAGGCTGCGCGGCAGCGTCGGTCTTCGCCGAGCTTTCGCCTGCCGGTCTGGCGAGAGTCGGCTGGGAGACCGTGGTGTACGACGGGGACCTCGGGGACCTGCCTCTGGTACTGGTGATACCCCGGGATCTCATCGGCGGTGAGGCGGTGCTGGCCGGCGCCCGGGACACTGCCGAGGCCGAACGGATCAGCCGCTTCTACCTCCGGAGCAGGGTGCGGTATCTGTCGGCGTCGACGGCGTCACGGCTGGTGCACACGCCGGAGGGAACGGGACACGACTTTCCGCACGAGGTTCCCTCGTTCGTGGTCGGTGTGGTCGGGGACCTGGTGCGGGAGCTCCGCGCAACGGGCCCGTGACTGCCGCGCGAGTCGGTCCCGGCCGGTGTCGGCGGGAGGAGAAGCCCAGGTTCATGACGGTGCCGACGTGCGTGCTGCCGCGGCACGGCGGCTGCCGAGGGCGAGGGCCTTGCCGATCACCCCGGCTCCGCCGGACACCACGTCCGGGCGCCCCGCCGGTCACGACGTCCGTTCCTCGGACGGGGACGTACCCAGGGACGGCACGGAGGCGAGCAGCGCACGGGTGTAGGGGTGTTGCGGTGTGCGCAGGATGGTCTCGGTGGGGGCGCTCTCGACGATCCGGCCGTGCCGCATGACCGCAACGGTGTCGGAGACGTGGCAGACCGCCGGCAGGTTGTGGCCGATGAAGAGCACCGAGAGTCCGAGCCGACGCTGGAGTTCGCGGATCGTGTTGAGGACGGAGGCCTGCACCGAGACGTCGAGCGCCGAGGTGATCTCGTCGGCGATCAGCAGGCCGGGGTCGACTGCCAGGGCGCGGGCGAGGGAAACCCGCTGGCGCTGGCCGCCGGACAGCTGCCTCGGCAGGCGGTCGGCGAGCCGGGGATCCAGGCCGACGAGGCCGAGCAGCTCGGTGACGCGCGCGGCGCGGGCGGCCCGGTCGAGTCGGCGGAAGACGGTGGCGGCTTCGACGAGCGTCTGGCGGGCCGTCATCCGGGGATCGAGCGCGGTGTCCGGATCCTGGAGGACTACCTGGACGAGGCGGCCGAGCCTGCGCCGGTCCCTGACAGTGCGGGTACGGGCCTCCCGGCCGTCGATCAGGACCCGGCCACCCTGCGCGGGGACGAGGCCGACGATCGCGCCGGCCAGGCTGGACTTCCCGGAGCCGGACTCGCCCACGAGCCCGAGCGTGGTGCCGGACGGGATCTCCAGGGAGACGCCGTCCACGGCGGCGAGGGAGGCGCGGGAGCCGGGATGGCGGACGGTGAGGCCGGTCACCTGAAGGTGGGTCATGAGCGGGCCACCGTCTTCAGGACCGCTGTCACCGGTTCCGGGTGCCAGCAGGCGACGCGGTGGGTGGCATCGAAGTCCTGCCACGGTGGAGCCTGCTCGGCGCAGTGGTCCTGGCGGCGCGGACAGCGGGGCTCGAACGGGCAGCCCGGTGCAGGCACGAGCGGGTCGGGCGGTCCGCCCCCGATCGTCGGCAGCGGTCGGCCGCGGTCGGCGGCGAGGTCCGGCACCGAGGCGACCAGGGCCCGGGTGTAGGGGTGCCTGGCGCCGTCGGCGAGGCGGTCGGCGGGCACGGCCTCGACGATGGTGCCCGCGTACATCACCAGCACTCGTTCGCAGAACTCCCCCACGAGTGCGATGTCGTGACTGATGAACAGAAGCGCGGCGGAGGTGTCCCGCCGGATGTCCGTGAGCAGCCGGGTGATCTGCCGCTGCACGGTCACGTCGAGCGCGGTGGTCGGTTCGTCAGCGATGATCAGCCCCGGTCGCGTCATCAGCCCCGCCGCGATCATCACGCGCTGGCGCTGGCCGCCGGAGAGCTGGTACGGACGTGAGCGCAGCAGCGCCGGGGACAGAGCGACCCGGCGCAGGGCGTCGGCAGCCTCCGCGGTGGCCTGTGCACGGCTCGTGCCGCGGTGGGCCCGGACGGCCTCGGTGAGCTGGGTACCGATCCGCAGGGACGGGTTGAGCGCCGAGGCCGGGTTCTGGAAGATCATGGACAGGCCCGTCGCGAGGTGCCGGTCCCGCTCCTTCGGCGTCAGGGCGGCGAGGTCGGCTCCCAGCAGGCGCAGGGTGCGCCGGGACACCCGGGCACCGTGAGGGAGCAGGTCGGCGAGGGCGAGCGCGGTGAGTGTCTTGCCGGATCCCGACTCACCGACGAGCCCGACGGCCTCACCCGGCCGCAGTGACAGGCTCACACCGCGCACCGGCTGGATCGTGCCGCCCGGGGTGGGGAGTTCGACGGTGAGGTCCTCGACCTGGAGGACCAGCCCGTCCTCGGCGGGGCCGCTCGGCGGGGGCGTTGGTGCGGGGGCGCGTGGCGCCGGGCCGCGGCGGGCGACGCTTCCGGCCAGGGCCTCTCCGAGCAGCTGGAAGGCCAGGGCCGCGTAGAGGACGGCCAGGCCCGGGGCCAACGCGGGCAGCGGCTCGGCGTAGATCCGGTCTAGCCCCTGACTGAGCAGCAGTCCCCAGTCGTAACCGGGCGGTTGGACGCCCAGGCCGAGGAAGCTCAGCCCGGAGAGTGCGACCAGAGTGGTGCCCGCCGCCGTGGTGGCGCTCAGGAGCAGCGGCTCCGCGATGTTGGGCAGGACATGCCGCCACAGAAGCCGGTGGCGGCGCAGGCCGAGGACACGGGCCGCGGCCAGGTGGTCGGTGCCCGCGACCCCCGCGGCGAGGGTCTGGGCGAGCCGGGCGAATCCGGGGACGCCCGCCGCCGCGAGGGCCAGCACCGCCCCGGCGGTGCCCGCGCCGAACACGACCGCGAGGAACATCGCGACGAGGAGTGCCGGGAAGGCGAGCAGGAGGTTGATCATCCCGGCGGTCAGCCGGCGGCCGCGCCTGCCGAGGACCGCGGTGCAGGACCCGACGATGATTCCCGAGCCTGCGCCCAGCAGGACCGCCGCCAGCGCGAGCAGCAGGGAGGGCCGGGTGGCGGTCAGTACCCGGGCGAGCAGGTCCCGGCCGAGGCCGTCGGTGCCGAAGGGATGGGCGGCGGAGGGGCCCCGGAGCACCACCGAGGGGTCCGGGCGGTCGGCTGCCGCGCCCCAGACCATCGGACCGGCCACGGCGAGCGCGACGAGCGACGCCAGCATGAACGCGGTGGCCCAGGCGATGGGTGAGCGCCGGAAGCCGGAGGGAAGGCACATGGGTCACATCTCCCGGATGGCCGAACGGGGATCGAGTACGGCGAGCAGCACGTCGACGAGGAGACCGGCGAGCAGCACGGTGGTACCCAGTACCAGCACCATCGCCTGGACCACCGGGAAGTCCTGTGCGACCGCGGACTGGGCCATGGCGGAGCCGATGCCGGGCCAGGCGAAGACCTTCTCGACCAGCACGGTGCCCGCGATCAGGGCGGGCAGCAGACCGCCGGCGACCGTGAGTGCGGCTGTGGCCGTGTTGGGCGCGGCGTGCCGGAGGTAGCGCCGTGCGGGAGACAGCCGTTTGCTCCGGGCGGTGCGCAGGTAGTCCTCGTTCAGCACCTTCAGCGCTTCCACCCGGACGATGCGGAGCAGGACGGCGGTGGGGGCGAGCGATAGCGCGAGGACGGGCAGGACGAAGGACCCGACGCCCGCCGCTCCGGCCACCGGGAGCAGTTGGAGGCCGACGGCCAGTAGCGCGGTGAGTCCGGCGGCCAGGACGAAGTCCGGCACTCCGGCCATGCCGGCGGTGACCGCCGTGAAGGCCAGCTCGGTTCGCGGGCGGCGGCCGTCGCGGGTACGGACAGCGGCGAGCAGGCCGCCGGGCAGGGCGACGACGAGGGTGGCCGCGAAGGCGAGGCCGGCGATCTCCAGCGTGGCCGGTAGCCGGGTGCGGATCATCTCCGCCACCGGTGTGCCGGTGACCAGAGAGGTGCCGAGGTCTCCGTGCAGGAGGCCGCCGAGGTAGTGCCAGTACTGGGACAGGAAGGGTGTGTCGAGCCCGAGGGCGTGCCTGCGGGCAGCGACCAGGTCGGGGGCGGCGTCGACGCCGAGCGCGGCCCGGACCGGATCGCCGGGGACGAGGCGGATCATGGCGAAGGACGCGGTGAGCACGAATCCGAGGGACAGGAGCAGCCGGAGGGTGCGACGGCCGAGGAACACCGTCCAGGGGTGTCGCAGCAGTTGGGGTACGGACATGGTGGGCCCTCGGTCACTGAGGTGGGCGGTCACTGGTGGAGGCGGATGCTGGTGGGCACGAGTTGGCCGCCGAAGGTGGTGGCGAAGGTGGTGCGGTAGCCGTACACACTGCTCCGGCCTTCGGCGATCGGCAGCGCGTCTGCCGATCGGAAGAGCGCGGCGGCTGCCCGGTTCCAGGTGCCGCATCCGGTGGTGTCGGTCTCCCGGAGCCCCTGGGCGACCAGGGCGTCGTACTCGGGATTGGCCACCCCCGCGAAGTTGAGGCCCTGGGCGGGGGCGGCTCCGGAGAAGAAGGGGATGAAGCCGACCGGCAGGGCGAAACCGGGGGTACTGCCGACCACCACGTCGAAGTCGGAGCTCCCGTACATGGCGTTGACGAGGGCGGGCAGGCTCTCGGTCACCAGGTCGACCTCGGCGCCGAGCTCCGTCCACTCCCGGGCCATCAGCTCGGCGACGGAGGGCAGGGTCGGGCCGAGGTCGGGGCTGGTGATCAGACGGAGCCGGAGCGTCCGGCCGGCCCTGGTCAGCGGGCGGCCGTCGCCGGCGCGGGTCCAGCCGGCGGCGCGCAGGGCCTCGACGGCGTTCTGCGCGGGCAGGTTGGCATCGGCGAGATCGGCGTGACAGACGGCGCCCTCTGCGCCGAAGTCGGTGGCGGGGTTGCCGGTGCCGCCGACGGCGACGTTGGCCAGGCCCCGCCGGTCGAGGGCGGATACCAGGGCTCGGCGCAGCTTCCGGTCGGCGAGTACCCGGCCCGGGCGCTGGTTGAAGAACGTGAGCCCGACCACGGTCGCGACGTCCGCGGTGGTCAGACCGTGGCCGGTGAGCCGGGTGCGGTCGGGCCCGCTCACGCCTGCGATGTCGACGCCTCCGGTGAGCAGCAGGTTCGCCGCCGTGGAGGCCTGCGGCACCACCGTGATGACGATGTGCGCGGGGAGACCGGGGCGCGAGGTCGTCGCCCCCGCGGGTCCCCAGGAGTAGTCGTCGCGGACGGTGAACTCGTACGGTCCGCCGGGGGTGTAGCCGGTCAGGACGTAGGGGCCGGTTCCCTGGGTGGCGCGGTCCAGTGAACCGGGGCGGTCGAGGCCGGCGGGGCAGACGATCGGCAGCAGACCGATGGTGCGGGTGAGGAAGGGGTAGGGGGCGGCGGCAGTCGTCGACACCTTGCCGGTCCCGTCGTCGGCGCTCGCGGTGAACGGGACGTTCGGGAGGACGGTCCGGGCACCGGCGAGCTGGTTGGCCGGGTCTCCCGCGTAGGTGAGTGCCCGGGCCACCGCCGAGGCGGTGAGGGGAGTTCCGTCGGAGCAGGTGACGCCTGGACGGAGGGTGAAGGTGGCCGTGGTGGTGGTGGCCTGCCAGGCGGAGGCCAGTCCGGTGACCAGGGTGCCGTCGGGGGCGAGGTTGACGAGGGAGTCGTAGGCGTAGCGGGCCTGGGCGGCACCGAAGGCGGAGTACGGGTCGAAGCTCGGCGTCTCACTGGACTCGGCGATCCGGACGGTGCCTCGGTCCACCAAGGGGGTGCTCGTCGAGGAGGTGGCGACGCCGCAGCCGCCCAGCGCGACGGTCGAGGCCGTGAGAGCGGCCGCCAGCGCGACCGACGGAGTGCGTCGGAACATGGCGTCATGGTCGCACCGGGGATTGGTCATGGTGATTCAACTGACCTGCGCCCAAGGCGTGTTCGAACATCCCGAATCGCCGGGAGGCTTGACCGGGAGCCGTCGGGGGCGGCTGGGGAGGCGATTCTCGATTCACCCTTACGAGGGGTGCCGTGCCCACCGTGCCACCCGCGCGTTGCTCCCGGGCCGCGGCGAGCGGGTGCCGGCCGGGCGTGACATTTCCTCGAGCACCTAATCCGTTAATCAGACTGATTGGTGTCCGGGTGCGCCGCAATTCAGTTACGCGGGGAGGCCCTCACCCACTCGCACGAGTGAACTCGCAGGGGGTCATTTGGTCCATGCGGGCGTGGCTCGACTAGCGTGATCACGGGATCGGACGGGGCATTCCGACGTCCGGGAGAATCGATTCGTTGGATGAGCCCGGCTTTCTGGATGGAATGCTTCATATCCGCCCGGCTGTGCACTGCTTCGGTGTTCACCGCTCCCGGGTTCCCTGTCATACGTATGCGTAGAGAGGATGGAGCAACATGCCGCCTGTAGTACCGCCTTTCCTGATCGGCCTCATCGTCGCACCACTGGCCAAACGCCTGCTCAAGCCCCTGGTGGGTGGAGTCGTCAAAGCGTCCGTCGGCATCGCGATGGAGGTGAAGAAGGCAGCCCAGGAGGCCGGGGAGAACATTCACGACCTCGCGGCCGAAGTGGCCGCCGATGTGGTGGCCGCCCAGATCGCAGCCGGTGAGGCCGAAGGCCAGTCCGTGGACGGCCAGCCGGCCACGGGGCACGGCGCCAAGGGGGAACCGAGGACCCCGAAGATCCGCGCGACCGCCGTCAGCACCGGCGGAAAGACAAACTGACGCCCCATAAGGGATATCGGCCGCCGCCGGGCGCGCATGCCGATTCATTTCGGCTGAATGTTCCCGGCGGCGGCCGTTGACAGGCCGTTCGCCCGTTGAGAACTACCGCCCACAATTTCCCGCTCCGTCGCCGTAAACCGTCGTGTCCGTGGCGGTTCTCCGCGACCTCCGCAAACAGGTGATCGTACACATGCCATCGCTACTGGGTGCCGCCACCGAATTCCGCTCCGTGGAATTGGGTGCGAGCCCGCGCTCGGTCACACCGGGCCGCCAGCGCTGGGACGTCAAGCTGGTCCTGGGACGCCCCCGGACGGCCGAGATCCTCGCCGCCGCGCTGCGCCACATTCCCGGGATCACCGAGGCCCAGGCCAACCCCGTCACCGGCGGGGTGCTCGTCCGGCATGATGCGCGGCTGCGCGCCACGGACATCGGCCGGATCATCCGCAGAGCCGTCACCCGGGTCGCGGAGGAACCGGCCGGAGCAGGGCGTCCGGCACCGGCCCGCCCCGCCCCCGCATCGGCGCCCCGGGCGGACCTCGGCCCGGTCGTGCGCCCGGTGCTCGCCGTCGGGGGCGGGGTCGCGGCCGGCGTCGCGCTGATCAAGGGCTCGACGCTGAGCAGGCAACTGGTCGCCGCGGGCGGGGTTGCCACGGCCACCGCTGTCGTCCTGCGGAAGGCCTGGCGCGGAACGGTCGACACGTCCCGGGACGCGACCGGGACCGGTGCCGAGCGTCACCCCTTGCTGGAGATCGTCGGTCCGCACCGGCGCCGCCTCTACAGGGCTGCCGCCCTGTCCGTCGCCTGCCAAACCGCGGAGATGGCGCTCGGTACCTTCCTCGGATGGACCGGACTGGTCCTCATCAAGGGTGAGGCGGCTCCGCTGGTGAGCCTCGGTCTGACCACGGCATCCGCTCAACTCTGGGGACTCGCGGGGCTGGTGGCCGTCGCCTGTGCCGCGGTGGCGGGCCTCTCGTACGCCTCGAACCTCCAATGGCGCCGACTCGGCCAGGACATCGAGCACGACTGGCGGAGCCGCACATACCGACACGTACAGCACCTCGAACTGGGGCACTTGGAGGGTGAGCGGACGAGCAAGGTCGCCGGCGCACTCACCAACGACGTCGGCCAGCTGGGCGCCTTCTTCGCCGGCCCGGCCAACGACGTGCTGCAACTCGGCACCAGCCTGGCCGTCCTGGTGCCGGCGTTCCTCCTCCTGGCACCGCAGATCGCCTGGATCGCCTTCCTGCCGGTCCCGGTCATCGCCTGGCTGTCGCTGCACCACCAGAAGAAGGCCGCGGCGGACTACGCCGCCACCGGCGAGTGCCGGTCCAAGCTGGGCAGCCAGGTGATCAACTCGCTCGAAGCCGGCGCGACGGTCAAGAGCTTCTGCACCGAGGACTACGAGGCGGAACGCATCGACGTCCTGAGCGAGTCGGTCCAGGAGAGCAGCCGGCAGACCGACCGGAGCACGATCCGCCACGCCGAGACGGTCCGTTCCTGCACCACCGCGTCGATGGCGGCAACCCTGCTGATCGGCGGACTGTCGGTACTCAACGGCACCCTGCGCTTCGAGGTGTTCAGCCCGCTGATCGGGCTCCCCCAGATGCTGCTGATGCGGATGAGCCGGGTCGGCGGCATCACCGACCAGTACCAGCGCACCCTCGCCTCGTACAACCGGGTCCAGCGACTGCGCACCCTGCCCGTCGAGGCCGACGGCGGCGACGGGACGCTCGACCTCGCCGAGGTACGGGGCGAGGTCGTCCTCGACGGGGTCACCTTCGCCTACCCCGGCCGGCCGACGGCCCTGAAAGACCTCTCGCTGACCATCCCGGCCGGGCAGGTGACCGCCCTGGTGGGCGCCACCGGCTCCGGCAAGACGACGATCGCCAGACTGCTGATGCGATTCCAGGACGCCCAGTCCGGGAGGGTACTGATCGACGGACAGGACATTCGGGACCTGCGGCGGCACAGCCTGCGCCACGCCATCGGCTTCGTCGCCCAGGACCCGTTCCTCTTCGACGGCAGCATCGCGGACAACATCCGCTACGGCAGCTTCGCAGCCTCGGACGAGGAAGTGCTCCGGGCCGCTGCCATGGCCGAGGCCCACACCTTCGTCGCGACGTTGCCGGACGGCTACGACACCTTGATCGGTGAACGCGGTGCCGCGCTCTCCGGCGGACAGCGGCAGCGGATCGCCCTGGCCCGGGCGATCCTCAAGGACTCCCCGGTCGTGATCCTCGACGAGGCCACCTCCGCCGTGGACAACGAGACCGAGGCCGCCATCCAGCGCACCCTGCGAGGCTTCGCCACCGACCGCACGATGGTCGTCATCGCCCACCGCCTCTCCACGGTCCGCCACGCCGACCGCATCTACGTCATGGACAAGGGCGGCATCGTCGCCGAACAGGGCACCCACGACGAACTCCTCGCCCAGCACGGACTCTACGCATCCCTCTGGCAGCTGCAGGCCGGCGAACTCGCCGCCTGACCGCAGACAAGAAGCCACTCCGCCCGCCGATCGCGTGACATCACCGCACTCGGCGCGGCCCGGCACGTCCTGCGCGCATGCCCACCCATACTTCTGGAGGTACCCCCATGTCCCGTCGCGACGGAGACGTCCTTCCCCTGACCGCGGCCCAGCGGGAGATCTGGCTCGCCGAGCAGAGCTCCCGGACACCGATTCCGGGCTACCGCGTCGGCGAATGCCTGGAGATCCACGGGCCGGTCGACCCGGAGCTGTTCGAAGCCGCGCTGCGCCGGGTGGTCGACGAGGTCGACGCCCTGCACGTGACGTTCGTGGACGGCGGTGAAGGCCCACGTCAGGTCCTGCGCGAGTCCTGGGACTGGGCGCCCGTCCATCTCGACCTCGGCACCGAGCCGGATCCCCGGGCGGCGGCCATGGACTGGATGAAGCGGGACCTGGCCCGTCCACTGGACCTCGGCCGTGATCCGCTGTTCGGCCACGCCCTGATCCGGCTGTCGGCGACGGAGTTCCTCTGGTACCTGAACTACCACCACGTGGTGCTGGACGCGATCAGCAGCTCCATGGTCAGGCAGCGGGTCGGCGAGGTGTACTCGGCGATGGCCGAGGACGGTGTCGTCCCGCCCTGCCCGTTCGGCTCACTGCGGGATCTCGTCGACAGCGACGCCGCCTACCGCTCGTCCGTGGACTTCACCGCCGACCGCTCCTACTGGACCGGGCGCTTCGCCGACCTGCCCTCCCCGACCCGGCTCACCGACACGTCCGCGACCGACCCGCACCGGGCCCTGCGCGTGGCCGGGGAGGTGGAACTGCGGAGCCCCGAGGCACTGCGGGCCGCGGCGGGCCGGGCCGGTGTCCGGTGGTCCCGGATGGTGGTCGCGGCGACGGCGCTCTACGCCCACCGGCTGAGCGGCGCCCAGGACGTGGTACTCGCCCTCCCCGTCACCGCCCGTCGGGGCTCCGGACCCGACCTGATGTCCGTACCCGGCACCCTGTCCAACGTGGTGCCCCTGCGCCTGACCGTGCGGCCGGACATGCCGTGGGGCGCTCTCGTCGCCCAGGCGGCCCGGGAGGTCGAGTCGGCCGTCGCGCACGAGCGCTATCGCAGCGAGGACCTGCTGCGCGACCTCGGCGCGCCCGGCAGCATCGGAACCGCGTTTCCGCTGATCGTCAACATCATGGCCTTCAACGCCCGGCCGAGCTTCGCCGGACATCCCGCCTCGGTTCACCACTTCGTGTCGGGGTCCACCACCGACCTGGCCGTCTGGGTCTTCGACTACCGGGACGGCAACCCCCCGCTTCTCCGGCTGCACGGCGCCCCTGAGGCGTACGGCGACGACGACCTCGCCGCGCACCAGCAGCGGCTGCTCGCCCTGCTCGAAGCCGTCGCCGAGTGCGATCCGGACGAGTCGGTCGGCCGGATCGGCCTGCTCACGGCCGAGGAACACCGCGAGGTGGTGTCCCTCGGCACCGGGCCGACGGCGGCGGCTTCGACCGGGAGCCTGCCGGAGCTGTTCGGGGAGCACGTCCGGGCGACTCCCGACCTTGTCGCGCTCGTGTGCGGCGACGTCTCACTGACGTACGCGGAGCTGGACGCGCGGTCGAACCGGCTGGCGCACGCGCTCATCGCACGGGGCGCCGGGCCCGAGCGGCTGGTGGCGGTGTCACTGCCGAGGTCGGCCGAGCTCGTGGTCGCGATCCTCGCGGTGCTGAAGACCGGAGCGGCGTACGTCCCGGTCGACCCCGAGTACCCGGCCGCCCGGATCGCGTACCTGCTCGACGACGCCGGCCCGGCTCTGGTGGTGACCGACGCCCGCAGCGGTGAGCGTCTGCCCGACGCGAGCACGGTGGGCCGGCTGGTGCTCGACGAGCCCGGGACGGCCACCCTGGTGGCGGGCTGCCCCGCCTCGGCCCCGAAGCCGGCCGTCGGTCCGAGCCACGCGGCGTACGTGATCTACACCTCGGGCTCCACCGGCAGGCCCAAGGGTGTGGTGGCGACGCACGGCGGTCTGCTCGACGTGCTCACCGACCACAAGCTCGTGCAGTTCGCACCGCTGCTGGAGGAGCGGCGGCGGCTGCGCGTGGCGCTGACCACCTCGGTGTCCTTCGACGCTTCCTGGAACCAGCTGTTGGCCCTCTTCGCCGGCCACGAGCTGCACGTCCTGGACCATGCGACCTGGACCGACCCCGAAGCCTTCGTGGATTACGCCGCGTGCCGCGGGCTGGACTACATCGAGGCCACCCCTTCCTACCTCCACGTGCTCGTCGCCCATGGGCTGCTGGACCATCCGCAGGGCCGCCCAGCACTGATCGCAGCAGGCGGCGAGGCCGTCCCCGAGCAGCTCTGGAGGAGGTTGCGGGCCGCCGACGGTTCCTCCTGCCTCAACCTGTACGGACCCTCGGAGTGCACCGTCAACTCGGTGACCGCTCCCACTGCATCGAGCCCGCACCCGGTCATCGGCCGGCCCGTCACCAACGCCCGCCTGTACGTGCTCGACGCCGCGTTGCGGCCGGTGCCGGCGGGGGTGCGGGGTGAGCTGTACATCGCGGGTGCGGGCGTGGCGCGCGGCTATCTGAACCGGCCGGACCTGACCTCGGGGCGGTTCGTGGCGGACCCGTTCGGGCCGTCCGGCTCGCGCATGTACCGCACGGGCGACCTGGTGCGGTGGAACGAGGACGAAAACCTGGAGTTCCTCGGCCGCACCGACGACCAGGTCAAGGTCCGCGGCTTCCGGATCGAACTCGGTGAGATCGAGGCGGTCCTCGCCGAGCACCCGGGAATCGCGCGTGCCGCCGTCACCGTGCGCAACGACGAGGAACCCTTGCTGGTCGCCTACGTCGTCCCCGCCGCGGGACATGACGTCCGGGCGGACGCGCTGCGGGCCCGGCTGCGGGAGCAGTTGCCCGAGCACATGGTGCCGTCGTCGTTCGTGGTGCTGGACGCGCTGCCGCTGACACCCAACGGCAAGCTCGACCGTCATGCCCTCCCCGCGCCCGGGCATCGGCCCGTTACACCGGGCCGCGCTCCGCGCACCTCGGTCGAGCATCTGCTCTCCGGGCTTTTCGCCGAGGTACTGGGCCTGCCCCAGGCCGGTGTCGACGACGACTTCTTCGCTCTCGGCGGGCACTCCCTGCTGGCCACCCGGCTGATTGCCAGGGCACGGTCCGTGCTGGGCGTGGAGCTGAGGCTGCGCGACCTGTTCGACGCGCCGACGGTGGCGGAGCTGGCGGCCGCGGTGGACCTCGCGGGCCGGGCGCGCCCCGCGCTGGAGCGGTGCGAGCGGCCCGAGACGGTCCCGCTGTCCTTCGCGCAGCGCCGGCTGTGGTTCCTGCACCGCATGGAGGGCCCGAGTGCCACCTACAACATCCCACTGACTCTGCGGCTGTCCGGCACCTTGGACCAACGCGCCCTGCAAGCGGCCCTGTCGGACGTGGTCGAGCGGCACGAGAGCCTGCGCACCGTCTTTCCGGTGGTCGACGGCGTGCCCTGCCAGCGGGTGCTCGGCACGGCAGGGCCGCGGCTGCGCGTGAGCGAACTCGGCGAACGCGACCTGCCGGACCGGCTGGCGGAGGCGGCGCGGTACGGCTTCGAGCTCTCCGAGGAGCCGCCGTTGCGTGCCGAACTGTTCCGGCTCGGTGCCGAGGAGCACGTGCTGCTCCTGGTGGTGCACCACATCGCCGGTGACGGCTGGTCGACGGGGCCGCTCTCGCGGGACTTGGCGACCGCCTACGCGGCCCGGAGCGAGGAGACGAAGCCGGAGTGGTCGCCGCTGCCGGTCCAGTACGCCGACTACGCCCTCTGGCAGCGGGAACTGCTGGGCGAGGGCACTGACCCCGACAGCCTGCTCGGCAGCCAGCTTGCGTACTGGCGGGAGAAGTTGGCAGACCTCCCCGCGCAGGTCGAGCTGCCCTTCGACCGGCCCCGGCCCGCGGCGATGTCCTACCGCGGCGCTCACCTGCCGATCCGGATCGACGCCGGTCTGCACCGGGAGCTGCGCGAAGTCGGCCGCGACGGCGGAGCCAGCCTCTTCATGATGCTCCAGGCCGGGCTGGCCGCTCTGCTGGGCAAGCTCGGCGCCGGTACCGACGTCCCGATCGGCACGCCGATCGCGGGTCGCACCGACGAGGCCCTGGACGACCTGGTCGGCTTCTTCGTCAACACCCTGGTCCTGCGCACCGATCTGTCCGGCGATCCGTCGTTCACCGATCTGGTGGGCCGGGTGCGTTCCGACGCGCTGGCCGCGTACGCGCACCAGGAGGTGCCGTTCGAGCACCTGGTGGAGGCGTTGAACCCGACCCGGACGCTCGCGCACCACCCGCTGTTCCAGACCATGCTCACCCTGCAGAACGCGCCGTCCGGCACCTTCGAGCTGCCACGGCTGCGGGTGGAGACCGGCCTGGTCCCCACCGGGACGGCCAAGTGCGACCTGACGTTCGTCCTGGCCGAGCAGCCCGGCGAGGACGGCTTGTCGGGCGTGGTGGAGTACAGCACCGACCTGTTCGACGCGGCCACCGTCAGCGAAATCGTCGAACGGTGGCTGCGGTTGCTGCGCGCCGTCGTCGCCGACCCCGGCCGGCGCATCGGCCAGGTGGACGTGCTGTCCGCCGACGAGCTCCGGGCACTGCTGCCGGCCGGCGTCGACCGGGATGCGCTCGCCGCCGAGGGCGACGGTCGCGCCACGGGCCACGGCGTCGGGGAGTTGCTGGAGAACAGCCTGCCCGCGCTGTTCGAGCGGCAGGTGCGGGCGAACCCGGACGCGGCCGCTCTCACGGACGGCGAAGTCACGCTGACATACGGCCAGTTGAATGCCCGCGCCAACCGGCTGGCGCGCGCCCTGACCGACCGCGGGGTCCGGCCGGAGGATCTGGTGGCGCTGGCCCTGCCGCGTTCGGCGGAACTGGTCGTCTCGGTGCTCGCGGTCCTCAAGGCCGGCGCCGCGTACGTACCGGTGGACCCGGAGTACCCGGCCGCCCGCATCGCCTATCTGCTCCGGGACACCCGGCCCTCGCTGCTCGTGACGACGAGCCGGATCGAAGAGCTGCCGGGTGCGGAGCACGTGGACCGGCTGCTGCTGGACACCACTGACCTGGACGGGCTGCCGGACACGGACCCGGGGGTCGCCGTCGACCCGGGCCAGGCCGCCTACGTCATTCACACCTCCGGTTCCACCGGCAACCCCAAAGGTGTGGTGGTCCCGCACCGCAACGTGGTGCGCCTGTTCGACACGACGCGGGACCTGTTCGACTTCTCGGCCGAGGACGTGTGGACCCTCTTCCACTCCTACGCCTTCGACTTCTCGGTGTGGGAGCTGTGGGGCCCGCTGCTGCACGGCGGCCGCCTGGTGGTCGTCGACCACGACACCAGCCGCTCGCCCGGCCGGTTCCTGGACCTGCTCGTCCGCGAGCGGGTGACGGTACTCAACCAGACGCCGTCCGCCTTCTACCAGCTGATGCAGGCGGACGCGGAGGCTCCGGAGACCGGCCGCCGGCTCGCGCTGCGCACGGTGGTGTTCGGCGGTGAGGCGTTGGAGCACGCCCGGCTGGCGAGCTGGTACGACAGGCATCCGCAGGACGCGCCGCTGCTGGTCAACATGTACGGCATCACCGAGACCACGGTGCACGTCACACACGCGGCGCTCGACGGGTCCGGCACCGCCGCCGGCCAGATCGGCACCGCCCTGCCGGACCTGCGGACGTACGTACTCGACGACGGCCTGCGGCCGGTGGCCCCGGGCGTGCCGGGTGAGCTGTACGTCGCGGGCGCGGGCCTGGCGCGCGGCTACCTGAACCGGCCCGGCCTGACTGCCGGGCGGTTCGTGACGGACCCGTTCGGACCGCCGGGGTCACGGATGTACCGCAGTGGTGACGTGGTGCGCCGCGCGGCGGACGGCAGCCTGCGCTACGTCGGCCGGGCCGACCAGCAGGTGAAGGTCCGCGGCTTCCGGATCGAACTCGGTGAGATCGAGGCGGCGCTGGCCGCGTATCCGGAGATCGCCCAGGTCGCCGTACTGGCCCGGCAGGACCGGACCGACGACACGCGGCTGACCGCGTACCTGGTGCCGTCCGCGGGCGCCGCACCGAGCTCCGCCGACCTGCGGGAGCATCTGCGCGAGCGGTTGCCGGAGTACATGGTGCCGTCGGCGTTCGTCGTCCTGGACGCCCTGCCGCTGACCGTCAACGGCAAGCTGGACCATCGGGCCCTCCCCGCTCCAGACCTCACTCCGGCGGCCCCCGCCCGGGCGCCGCGCACTCCGCGGGAGCAGATCCTCTGCGAGCTGTTCGCGGAGGTCCTGGGGGTGGCGTCGGCCGGCGTCGAGGACGGGTTCTTCGAGCTGGGCGGGCACTCGCTGCTGGCCACCCGCCTCGCCGCCCGGATCCGCGCGACGCTCGGCGTGGAGATGCCGCTGCGCACCCTGTTCGAGGCGCCGACCCCGGCGGGCCTTGCCGCAGCCCTGGCGGCGGCCGGGCCGGCGCAGGCCGCCCTCGTCCGGCGCGAGCGCCCCGACGTGATCCCGCTGTCGTTCGCGCAGCGACGGCTGTGGTTCCTCCACCAGTTGGAGGGCGCGGGCGCGAACTACCACATCTCCCTGGCCTGGCGGCTGTCCGGGGAGCTGGACCGGCGGGCCCTGGAGGCCGCCGTGGCGGACGTGGTGACCCGGCACGAGAGCCTGCGCACCGTCTTCCCGACGGTGGACGGCGTGCCGCACCAGCAGGTACTGGAGGCGGAGGCAGCCCGCCCGCGACTGCTCGTGAGCCCGGCCACCGAGGCGGAACTGCCCGCTCTGATGGCGGCGGCCAAGGAACGCCTGATCGACCTGGCGGTCGATGTGCCGCTGCGGGTCGAGCTGTTCGAGCTGGCACCGGACGAGCACGTCTTCCAGCTGGTGCTCCACCACATCGCGGGTGACGGCTGGTCGCTGGCCCCGCTCGTGCAGGGTGTGACCGCCGCGTACGCGGCACGCCGCCGCGGCGAGGCGCCGCGGTGGTCGCCGCTGCCGGTCCAGTACGCCGACTACACACTGTGGCAGCAGGAGCTGCTCGGCGACTCCACCGACGGGGACAGCCTGCTCGCCGGCCAGGCGGACTACTGGACCCGGCAGCTGGCCGGTCTCCCGGAGCTGATCCAGCTGCCCGCCGGCCGGGCCCGTCCGGCGGTCGCCTCACACCGGGGCGGTGCCGTACTCGCCGGTCTCGACGCCGAACTGCACCGCGGTCTGCGCGAGCTCGCCCGCGTGCACGGGACCAGTCTGTTCATGGTGCTCCAGGCAGGGCTCGCGGCGCTGCTGAGCAAGCTCGGCGCGGGCGACGACATTCCGGTCGGCAGCCCGGTCGCCGGCCGGACCGACCAGGCACAGGACGAGCTGGTCGGATACTTCGTCAACACCCTGGTGTTCCGTACCGACACCTCGGGCGATCCGACGTTCGCCGAGCTGCTGAGCCGGGTCCGGGACACGGCACTGGCCGGGTACGCCCACCAGGACCTTCCGTTCGAGCACCTGGTCGAGGTCCTGAACCCGCCCCGGTCACTGGCACACCACCCGTTGTTCCAGGTGATGCTGGTACTGCAGAACGCTCCCCGGGCTGATTTCGCGCCGCCCGGGCTGCGCGTCGACGACATGCCGTCGACGTCCACCACGGCCAAGCTCGACCTGATGTTCACCCTGTCCGAGCGGCACGCGGAGGACGGCTCCCCGGAAGGGATCGACGGGTCCGTCGAGTACGCCTGCGACCTGTACGACCCGGCCGTGGTGGAGACGATGATCGGGCGGTGGGAGCGGCTGCTCCGCGCTGCGGTCGCCGATCCGCGGCAGCGCCTGAGCCGCCTCGACCTGCTCACCGCCGAGGAGCGCCGTGAGCTGACGGAGCGGGGCACCGGGCCGGCGGTGGCCGCGGCGCCGGCGGCGAGTGTGCTTGAACTGTTCCGGGCGCAGGTACGTGCGATTCCTGACGCCCTCGCGGTGGTGGGGCCGGAAGCGTCGCTGACGTACGCGGAGCTGGACGCGCGGGCGAACCGGCTGGCGCACGCGCTGATCGCACGGGGCGCCGGTCCGGAGCGGTTCGTGGCAGTGGCTCTGCCGAGGTCGACCGAGCTGGTGGTGGCGATTCTGGCGGTGCTGAAGAGCGGCGCCGCGTATGTTCCCGTCGATCCGGAGTATCCGGCTGCCCGGATCGCGTACCTGCTCGACGATGCCCGCCCCGTCCTGACGGTGACCGCTGCCCGCACCCTGGGCCGGCTGCCGGACGGTGCTGCCGGACGGCTGGTGCTCGACGAGCCGGAGACGGCCGCCGTGGTGGCGAGCTGCCCGACGGCCGACCCGATGGTGGCCGCAGACCCGAGCCACCCGGTCTACGTGATCTACACCTCGGGTTCCACCGGCAGGCCCAAGGGTGTGGTGGCGACGCACGGTGGCCTGGTCAACCTGTTCGCCAACCAGCGGCCGCTGTTCTCCGGGGCCGGCGAGCGGCTGCGGATGGGGCTGACCACCTCCGTGTCGTTCGACGGCTCCTGCGACCAGTTGTTCGCCCTCTTCGCGGGCCATGAACTGCACGTCCTGGACGAGGCGACCTGGTCCGACCCGGAGGCCTACCTCGAGTACGCCGTGCGAGCGGACCTGGACACGGTCGGCGGCACCCCTTCCTACCTGCAGGTCCTGATCGAACACGGTCTGCTGGACCACCCTCGGTGGCGTCCTTCCGTGGTCGCGCTGGGCGGCGAGGTCATGCCGGAGCAGCTGTGGGAGCGGCTGCGGGCGGCCGACGGAGTGTTCTCCCTCAACTACTACGGGCCGTCCGAGTGCACGGTGGACTCGGTCGTCGCGCCGCTGGAGTCGAGTCCGCGCCAGGTGATCGGCCGGCCGTTCGGCGGTGTCCGGCTGCATGTGCTCGACGCCGCGTTGCAGCCTGTGCCGGCGGATGTGCCGGGTGAGCTGTACATCGCGGGTACGGGTCTGGCGCGCGGCTATCTGAACCGGCCGGGTCTGACCTCGGGGCGGTTCGTGGCGGACCCGTTCGGGCCGTCCGGCACGCGAATGTACCGCACGGGTGACCTGGTGCGGTGGAACGAGGACGGAAACCTGGAGTTCCTCGGCCGCACCGACGACCAGGTCAAGGTCCGCGGCTTCCGGATCGAACTCGGTGAGGTCGAGGCGGTCCTCGCCGAGCACCCGGGGATCGCGCGGGCCGCCGTGATCGTCCGGCAGGACCGGGCGCAGGGTTCCCGTCTGGTCGCCTACCTACAGGCCGCCACCGGGGCGGAGCTCCGGCCGGAGGGCCTGCGGGCCCACCTGCGCGAGCGGCTGCCGGAGTACATGGTGCCGGCCGCGTTCGTCTCCCTCGACGCTCTGCCGCTGACCCCGAACGGCAAGCTGGACCGGCGCGCACTGCCCGAGCCCGAGTCCACCGCGACTCCGGCCGGCCGGGCACCGCACTCCCCCCACGAACACGTGCTGGCCGGGCTGTTCGCCGAGGTGCTGGGCCTGCCCCAGGTCGGTGTCGACGACGACTTCTTCGACCTCGGCGGGCACTCCCTGCTCGCTACGCGGCTGGTGGCGCGCGTCCGTGCGACGCTGGGCGTGGAGCTGGCCCTGTCCGCCCTGTTCCGAACCCCGACCGTGGCCGGGCTGGCTGCCGGGCTGGGCGGCGCCGGCCGGGCCCGGCTCGCGCTGGAGCGGGCGGAGCGACCCGGCCTGGTGCCGCTGTCGTCCGCTCAGCGCCGACTCTGGTTCCTGCGCCAGTTGGAGGGCGCCGAGTCGGTCTACAACATGCCGCTCGCGTGGCGGCTCTCCGGACCGCTGGACCTGGCGGCTCTCGAAGCGGCACTGAGCGACCTCGCCGGCCGGCACGAAACCCTGCGCACGGTCTTCCCGGCCACGGACGGCGTGCCCTACCAGCGAGTACTCGCCTCGGCGGAGGCGCTCCCGCGACTGTCGGTCACCCCGGCCGACGAGTCGGCTCTGCCGGAACTGCTGGCGACGGCCGCCGCGCGCGGTTTCGACCTCGCCACCGAACCACCGCTGCGCGCCGAGGTCTTCGAGGTCTCGGCGGACGAGCACGTCCTGCTCCTGGTGATGCACCACATCGCCGGTGACGGCTGGTCGCTGGGCCCGTTGGCCGCCGACCTGGCAACCGCATACGCGGCACGCCGCAAGGGCGGGGCGCCGCAGTGGGCGTCACTGCCCGTGCAGTACGCCGACTACACCCTGTGGCAGCACCGGCTGCTCGGCGACGCGGCCGACCAGGACAGCCTGTTCGCCCGTCAGACGGACTACTGGACGCGGACACTCGCGGACCTGCCGGAGCAGATCCGGCTACCCGCCGACCGCCACCACCCCGCGACACCTTCCTCCTCCGGCGGCCACCTGGCCATCGAGCTGGACGCGGAACTCCACGCAGGCCTGGTCCGGCTGGGCCGGGAGCACGGCGCCAGCGTGTACATGGTGCTGCAGGCCGGTCTGGCATCGCTGCTGGACAAGCTCGGGGCGGGTACGGACATCCCGGTCGGCAGCCTGATCGCCGGCCGGACCGACCAAGCGCTGGACGACCTCATCGGGTTCTTCGTCAACACCCTGGTGCTCCGCACGGACACCAGCGGCGATCCGTCCTTCGCCGAACTGCTGGTCCGGGTCCGGGAGGCGGCTCTCGGCGCGTACGCACACCAGGACCTGCCGTTCGAGCATGTCGTCGAGGCCCTCAACCCGTCCCGGTCGCTCACCCGGCAGCCGCTGTTCCAGGTACTGCTCGCGCTGCAGAACGTGCCCCGCACCGAGTTCGAGCTGAGCGGTCTGACCACCGAGATCGTGCTGGTCCGGACGCCGACGGCGATGTTCGACCTCGGCTTCCACCTACTGGAGCGCGGCGGTACCGCAGGGTCGGCCGAGGGCATCATCGGGCGGGTCGAGTACAGCACCGACCTGTTCGACGCCGCCACGGTGGAGGCACTGGTCACTCGGTGGCTGCGGCTGCTGACGGCAGTGGTCGCCGACCCGGAACGTCCGCTGAGCCGGGTCGACGTCCTCACCGCCGAGGAGCGCCACGAGCTGTTGGTCACCCGCAACGACACGGCCGGCCCGGCACCCGATGCCACTCTGCCCGCGCTCTTCGAGGCGCGGGCCCGGGCGACGCCCCAGGCACCGGCCGTGGTGTTCGAGGACACCGTGCTGACCTACCGCGAGCTGAACCGCCGGGCCAACCGCCTGGCCCACGCGCTGATCGCCCGAGGCGTGGGCCCGGAGCAGGCCGTCGCCCTGCGGCTGCCGCGTTCGGCCGAGCTGGTGGTCGCCGTCCTCGCGGTGCTCAAGACGGGCGCGGCGTACCTGCCGATCGACCCGGACTACCCGGCCGCCCGCATCACGTACATGCTGGAGGACGCCCGCCCGGCCGTCGTCCTCGACGACCTCGCGGCCGTCACACCGGCCGGCGAGCTGCCGGAGCACGATCCGGCCGTCGCCGTGGACGACCGGCACCCGGCCTATGTCATCTACACCTCCGGTTCCACCGGCCGGCCCAAGGCCATCGCGATGCCCGCCGCCGGGCTGCTGAATCTGCTGGAGTGGCACCACCGGAGCGTCGGTGGCGAACCCGGCACGCGCACGGCGCAGTTCACCGCGATCAGCTTCGACGTCTCGGTGCAGGAGGTGCTGTCCGCACTGCTGTACGGCAAGACCCTGGTGGTGCCGACCGAGGAGCAGCGCCGCAGCGCGGAGCTGCTCGCCCACTGGCTGGACCGGCACCGGGTCGAGGAGCTGTTCGCGCCGAACCTGGTGATCGAGGCGCTGGCCGAGGCCGCCGAGGAGGCCGGGCTCGGCCTGCCGCACCTGCGGCTGGTCGCGCAGGCCGGCGAGGCCATGCGGCTGGGTGGTGCCATGCGCCGCTTCCGGGCCCGCCGGCCGGGCCGGGTGCTGCACAACCACTACGGGCCCGCCGAAACCCATGTGATCACCGCCTACGCGCTCCCGGCCGGCCCCGCCGACTGCCCGCTGCCGGTGCCGATCGGCCGGCCCATCGCCAACTGCCAGGCATATGTGCTGGATCCGGCGCTGCGACCGGTGGCCCCCGGTGTGCTGGGAGAGCTGTATCTGGCCGGGGCGGGGCTGGCTCGCGGCTATCTGAACCAGCCCGGTCTGAGCGCCGGGCGTTTCGTCGCCCATCCGTACGGTCCGCCGGGCGCGCGGATGTACCGCACCGGCGACCTGGTGCGCTGGCGTGCCGACGGCGAGCTGGAGTTCGCCGGCCGGATCGACCACCAGGTCAAGGTGCGCGGGTTCCGGATCGAGCCCGGTGAGATCGAGGCCGAGCTGACCGCTCACCCGGGCGTGTCCCAGGTCGCGGTACTGGCCCGGGAGGACCGGATCGTCGCCTACGTCGTCCCCTCGGACTCGACCGGGGCGACCGCGGCGGCGCTGGCGGTGTTCCTGCGCGACCGGGTGCCGGAGTACCTGGTCCCGTCCGCGTTCGTGCTGCTCGACGCGCTGCCGCTGACGCCGAACGGCAAGCTCGACCGGGCGGCGCTGCCCGCGCCGGAGCAGGGCCCGGCCGCCGGCGGCCGGGCGCCGCGCACGCCGCAGGAGCAGATCCTGTGCGAGGTGTTCGCCGAGGTGCTGGGTCTCGCCGCCGTCGGGGTCGACGAGGACTTCTTCGAGCTGGGCGGGCACTCCTTGCTCGCCACCCGGCTGGTCTCCCGGGTCCGGGCGACCCTCGGGGTCGAACTGGAGCTGCGCGCTCTCTTCCGGACCCCGACCGCCGCCGGACTGGCGGCCGGGCTGCCCGGCGCCGGAACCGCGCGGCAGGCTCTGGTGCCCCGGCCCCGCCGCGAACTGATGCCGCTGTCGTTCGCCCAGCGCCGGCTCTGGTTCCTCCAGCAGTTCGGGGCGCCGAGCGCCACCTATCACATGCCGCTGGCCCTGCGGCTGTCCGGAGAACTCGACCGGGCCGCGCTGAGCGCCGCGCTCGTGGACGTGGTGGACCGGCACGAGACCCTGCGCACGGTCTTCCCGCACACCGGCGGAATTCCGTACCAGCGGGTGCTCGACACGGCAGAGGCCGCCGTCCCGCTTGCCGTGCGCACGGCCGGCGAGAGGGAGATGTCCGCGCTGCTGCGCGAGGCGGCGGTGCGCGGCTTCGACCTGACCTCGGAAGTGCCGCTCCGGGCGGAGCTGTTCGCGGTCGCGCCGGACGAGCACGTGCTGCTGCTGGTCATGCACCACATCGTCGGGGACGGCTGGTCCATGGGCCCGCTCGCCCGTGACCTGGCCGCCGCCTACACCACCCGGCAGGGTGGCGGGGCGCCGGCATGGCCACCACTGCCCGTGACCTACGGCGACTACACCCTGTGGCAGCACGAGATCCTCGGCGACGAGGACGACGCCGACAGCCTGTTCGCCCGCCAGGTCGCCTACTGGACGCAGACGCTGGCCGGGTTGCCCGAACAGTTGCAGCTGCCTGCCGACCGGCCGCGCCCGGCCGCCATGTCGTACAGCGGTGACGTGCTGGAGCTCCGGATCGACGCAGAGCTGCACGCGGCCCTCGTGGAGTTGGCACGACGATCGGGGGCGACCCTGTTCATGGTGCTGCAGGCCGCTTTGGCGGCGCTGTACACGCGGCTGGGTGCGGGTACGGACATCGCGGTCGGGAGTCCGGTCGCGGGGCGTACGGACGAGGCGCTGGACGATCTGGTCGGGTTCTTCGTCAACACGCTGGTGCTGCGCACCGACACGAGCGGTGATCCGAGCTTCGCCGAGCTGCTGGGCCGGGTGAGGGAGACGTCGCTGTCGGCGTACGCGCACCAGGACGTGCCGTTCGAGCACCTCGTGGAGGCGCTCAACCCGTCCCGCTCGCTGTCCCACCACCCACTGTTCCAGACCGGTCTGGTCGTGCAGAACGCCCCGGGCGGCGCCTTCGAACTGCCGGGCCTCCAGGTCTCCGGCATGCCCGTGCTCACCGGGACCGCGCGGCTCGACCTGACCTTCGGGTTCGCGGAGGAGTACGGCCCCGACGGCGAGCCGGCCGGACTCAGCGGCGCGATCGAGTACAGCACCGACCTGTTCGACCGTGCGACGGTCGAGACCCTGGCCGCCAGGTGGACCAGGCTGCTGACCGCGGTCGCCGCCGCACCCGACCGGCCGGTGGGCGGCATCGACCTGCTGTCCGCCGAGGAGCGCGACGAATTGCTGCCCGCGGTCGAGGAGGGAGCGGCCGGGGAGAGCCTGCCCGAGCTGTTCGCGGCGCGGGTGGCGGCCGCACCGGACGCGGTCGCGCTGGTCAGCGGTGAGGCCGAGCTCACGTACGCGCAACTCGACGCGAGGGCCAACCGGTTCGCGCATGCGCTGATCGCCCAGGGAGTCGGCCCGGAACAGGTGGTCGCGGTATCCCTGCCGCGTTCGGTGGAATCAGTAGTAGCGGTCCTGGGCATCCTGAAGGCCGGAGCCGCCTACCTGCCCGTCGACCCGGCCTACCCGCGGTCACGCATCACGTACATGCTGGACGACGCCCACCCGGCCGTGGTCGTCGACAACCCCGCCATGCTGACCCAAGGCGACTGGCCGGACACCGACCCGGACATCCCACTCGACATCCGGCACCCCGCCTACGTCATCTACACCTCCGGCTCCACCGGCCGCCCCAAGGGCGTCGTCGTGAGCCACGCCGGTGTGTCGGGCCTGGTGGCGGCGCAGGTCGACCGGCTCGGCCTGGCGCCGGACAGCCGCGTGCTCCAGTTCGCGTCGCCCAGCTTCGACGCGTCGTTCTGGGACCTGTGCAGCGCGCTGCTCACCGGTGCCGCCCTCGTACTGGCCCCGGCCGAGGCTCCGCTGGAGGCCCTGACGGACCGCCGGTTCTCCGTCACCCATGTGACGCTGCCGCCCTCCGCCCTGGCCGCGCTGGACGGCACCGAACTCACGGCGACCACCCTGGTCGTGGCGGGTGAGGCGTGCCCGCCGGAGCTGGTGCAGCGCTGGGCGCACGGACGACGGATGATCAACGCGTACGGCCCGACCGAGACCACGGTGTGCGCGACCATGAGCGACCCGCTCTCCCCGGGATCCGGCGTACCGCCCATCGGGCGACCGGTCGCGGGCTTTGCGACGTACGTTCTGGACGAGCGGCTGCGCATCGTCCCGCCGGGCGTGCCCGGGGAGTTGTACGTCGCCGGCCCGGGTCTGGCACGCGGCTACCTGGACCGGCCGGGCCTGACCGCGGAACGGTTCACGGCGTGCCCGTTCGGGCCGGCGGGCGCGCGGATGTACCGCACCGGCGACCTGGTGCGCCGGCGTGCCGACGGCGAGCTGGAGTACGTCGGCCGGGCCGACCAGCAGGTGAAGGTCCGCGGCTTCCGCGTCGAACTCGGCGAGGTCGAGGCCGCGCTGGCCGATCACCCCGCCGTCGCCCAGGCCGCCGTCGCGGCCCAGGACGACCGGCTCGTCGGCTACGTGGTGGCCCGCCCCGACCTGGCTGCCCGTCCTGCGGAGCTGGCGGCGTACCTGCGCGAGCGGCTGCCGGACTACCTGGTGCCGGCCTTCTTCATGGTGCTGGACGCATTGCCGCTGACGCCCAACGGGAAGCTGGACCGGGCGGTGCTGCCCGTGCCCGAAGCCGCTCCGGCGGGGACCGGGCGGGTGCCGCGCACTCCGCAGGAGCAGATTCTCGCGGAGTTGTTCGCGGAGGTGCTCGGCGTGCCGCGGGTCTCGGTGGACGACGACTTCTTCGAGTTGGGCGGGCATTCCCTGCTCGCCACCCGGCTGGCCGCCCGGGTGCGCTCGGTGCTCGGCGTGGAACTCGAACTGCGCGCGCTGTTCCAGGCGCCCACCGTGGCGGGCCTGGCCGGGGCGCTGGCCGGGGCAGGCCGTGCCCGCCCGGCGCTGGCCCCGTACGAGCGGCCCGAGGCGGTGCCGCTCTCCTTCGCCCAGCGCCGGCTCTGGTTCCTGCACCGGATGGACGGCGCCGCCGCGACGTACCACATCCCCCTGGCGCTGCGGCTGGCCGGAACCCTCGACCGCCCCGCACTGGATCGAGCGCTGGCCGATGTGGTGGCCCGGCACGAGAGCCTGCGTACGGTCTTCCCGGAGGTCGCCGGCGTACCCTGCCAGCGCGTGCTGGACGCTGCCACGGTCCGCCTCCGGGCCCGGCCGACCGAGGTGACACGGGACGAACTGCCGGAGCGCCTGGCCGAGTCCGCCCGGCAGCCCTTCGAGCTCGCGACAGAGCCGCCGCTGCGGGCCGAGCTGTTCGCTCTCGCGCCTGACGAGCACGTGCTGCTGCTGGTCATGCATCACATCGCCGCCGACGGCTGGTCCACCGGGCCGCTGGCCCGCGACCTGGCCGAGGCGTACGCGGCCCGTTGCGAGGACCGGACGGACAGCCGGCCGGCCTTGCCCGTGCAGTACTCCGACTACACGCTGTGGCAGCGCGAGCTGCTCGGCGACACCGCTGACCCGCGGAGCCGGTTCGCCGAGCAACTCGGCTACTGGAAACGGCAGCTGTCCGACCTGCCGGAGCTGCTCCCCCTGCCCGCCGACCGGCGCCGTCCGGCTGTCGCAGGCCGGCACGGAGACCATGTCGGCCTGGAACTCAGCCTTGAACTGCACGCCGCGCTGACGGAATTGGCGCGGAGCACCGGAACGAGTCTGTTCATGGTGCTGCAGGCCGCGTTGGCGGCGCTGTACACACGGCTGGGCGCGGGTACGGACATCGCGATCGGGAGTCCGATCGCGGGGCGCACGGACGAGGCGCTGGACGATCTGGTCGGGTTCTTCGTCAACACGCTGGTGCTGCGCACCGACACGAGCGGTGATCCGAGCTTCGCCGAGCTGCTGGACCGGGTGAGGGAGACGGCCCTGTCGGCGTACGCGCACCAGGACGTGCCGTTCGAGCACCTCGTGGAGGCGCTCAACCCGTCCCGCTCGCTGTCCCACCACCCACTGTTCCAGACCATCCTTGCCGTGCAGAACGCGCCGATGGGCCGCTTCTCACTGCCCGGCCTGGACGTCACCACCTACGCGGTCGCGACCGGCACCGCCAAGTTCGACCTCGGCGTGAGCATGGTCGAACAGTTCGGTCCCGACGGGAGCCCGGCAGGAATCGCGGGCGCGGTGGAGTACGCCACCGACCTGTTCGACCGCTCGACGGTTGCCGCCCTGGTCCGGCGATGGACGCTCCTGCTGGAGTCCGTCACCGCCGACCCCGGACTGCCGATCGGGGAGATCGACCTCCTCGGCGACGACGAGCGGCACCTGCTGCTGGAACGCGACAACGCCACCGCCCGGGACGTGGACACCGTCCCGCTGCCGCAGGCCTTCGCGGCGCGGGTGGCGGCCGCACCGGACGCGGTCGCGCTGGTCAGCGGTGAGGCCGAGCTCACGTACGCGCAACTCGACGCGCGGGCCAACCGGTTCGCGCATGCGCTGATCGCCCAGGGAGTCGGACCGGAACAGGTGGTCGCGGTATCCCTGCCGCGTTCGGTGGAATCAGTAGTAGCGGTCCTGGGCGTGCTGAAGGCCGGCGCCGCCTACCTTCCCATCGACCCGGCCTACCCGCAGTCACGCATCACGTACATGCTGGACGACGCCCACCCGGCCGTGGTCGTCGACAACCCCGCCATGGTGACCGAAGGCGACTGGCCGGACACCGACCCGGACATCCCACTCGACATCCGGCACCCCGCCTACGTCATCTACACCTCCGGCTCCACCGGCCGCCCCAAGGGCGTCGTGGTCGGCCACGGGGGTGTCGCGAGTCTGGTCGCGGGACAGATCGAGCGCTTCGCGATCGAACCCGGCAGCCGGGTCCTCCAGTTCGCCTCGCCCAGCTTCGACGCCTCGGTGTCGGAGATCTTCACCGCACTGCTGGGCGGCGCCACCCTGATGCTGCCCCCCGCCGCCGATCCGGTCGCCGCCCTGACCGATCCGGGCCTCCGCGCCACCCACGTGACGGTGCCCCCGTCCGTCCTGGCCGCAGTGCCGGACGGCACGGTGACGGTGTCGACGCTGGTGGTGGCGGGTGAGGCGTGCCCGCCCGAGCTGGTGGAGCGCTGGGCGCACGGACGACGGATGATCAACGCGTACGGCCCGACCGAGACCACGGTCTGCGCGACCATGAGCGACCCCCTTACCCCGGGACCCGGCGTGCCGCCCATCGGCCGGCCGATCGCCAACGCCCGTGTGTACGTGCTCGACGACCGTCTGCGGCCGGTGCCGCCGGGCGTGACGGGAGAGCTGTACGTCACGGGCGCGGGCCTGGCTCGCGGATACCTCCACCGGCCCGGCCTGACGGCAGGGAGGTTCGTCGCCTGCCCGTTCGGATCCGGTGAGCGCATGTACCGTACCGGCGACCTGGTGCGCCGGCTGGCGGACGGCCAGCTGGAATACGTCGGTCGCGCCGACGACCAGCTGAAGGTCCGCGGCTTCCGTGTCGAGCCCGGCGAGGTCGAGGCCGTCCTGGCCGAACACCCCGCTGTCGCCCAGGCCGCCGTCGCGGCCCAGGACGACTCGCTCGTCGGCTACATCGTCCCGCGCCAGGACTCGGCCCGGGACAGCGGCCTGGAAGCGGACCACGTGGGCGAGTGGCAGGACATCTACGACGCCCTGCCCATCGCTCCCGACGCAGCGGCCTTCGGTCACAACTTCGTTGGCTGGAAGAGCAGTTACGACGGCGGCCCGATTCCTGTCGAGCAGATGCGGGAATGGCGGGACGCGACCGTGACCCGCATCCTGGCCCTGAAGCCGCGCCGGGTGCTGGAGATCGGAGTCGGCACCGGCCTGCTGCTCTCGCAGATCGCGCCCCGGTGCGAGACCTACTGGGCGACCGACTTCTCCGCCACCGCGATCGACGCCCTGACCGCCCAGGTCGCGAAGGAGGAGGGGCTGAACGGACGCGTGGTACTGGAGACCCGTCCGGCGCACGACACCGACGGGCTGCCGGGCGGTGAGTTCGACACCATCGTGATCAACTCGGTGGTGCAGTACTTCCCGACCGCCGAGTACCTCGCGGACGTGATCGGGAAGCTGATGAAGCTGCTCGCCCCCGGTGGTGCGCTCTTCGTCGGCGACGTCCGCAACCTGCGGCTGCTGCGTCCGCTGGCCACCGCTGTGGAGCTGCACCGGGCCGGCGACGGCTCCGACCGCGCGGCCGTGCGCCGCGCGGTGGAGCAGGCCCTCAGGGTGGAGAAGGAACTCCTCGTCGATCCGGACTTCTTCACCGTCCTGCGCGAACGGGGCACGGACATTGGCGCGATGGCCGTGGAGGTCAAGCGGGGCCGCCACCACAACGAACTGACCCGCTACCGGTACGACGTCACGCTGCGCAAGCCGCTCCTCGCCCCGGAGAGCCCGGCCGCATCCGTCGAGCTGGCCTGGGGGCGGCAGATCACCGGGACGGCCGGGTTGCGCGAGCTGCTCGCCCAGCCGCCCGCCGAGGTGCTGCGGATCACCGGGGTGCCGAACCGCCGTGTGGTGGGGGAATCCGCCCTCGCCCGGGCGGTACAGGACGAGGACGGACCGCTCGCGGAACTGCTGGAGCGGTTGCACGCCCCGCAGGAGAGCGACCTCCCCGACCCGGAGGATTTCCACGCCCTCGGCGAGGAGTTCGGCCGCACGGTGGCCGTCACCTGGTCAGCCACCGCGGCTGACGCCGTGGACGTCGTCCTCGCCGGCGCACGCCACGGCTCGGCATTCGAGCCGTGCCGGCCGGCCGGGGCCTCCGGCCGGCCGCTCTCCTCGCTGACCAGCCGCCCGGCCGGCATCCGTGGCACCGGCGCACTCCTCGGCGAACTCCGGGACTGGCTGCGCGGGCAGCTGCCCGACTACCTCGTCCCGTCCGCGTTCGTCGCGATGGACGCGCTGCCGCTGACGGCCAGCGGCAAGCTCGACCGCCGTGCGCTGCCCGCCCCCGACCTCGGCACAGCCGCTGTCGGGCGGGCGCCGCGCACCCCGCAGGAACAGGTCCTCGCGGAGCTGTTCGCCGAGGTGCTCGGGCTGGCACAGGTCGGGGTCGACGACAGCTTCTTCGACCTCGGCGGACACTCACTGCTGGCAACCCGCCTGGCCTCCAGGGTCCGGGCGACCCTGGGCGCGGAGCTGGAGGTCCGGACCCTGTTCGAGACCCCGACCGTGGCCGGGCTGGCGGCCCACCTGGACGGTTCCGGAGCAGCGCGGCCCGCGCTGACCGCCCGGCCCCGTCCGGAGCACCTGGAACTGTCCTTCGCCCAGCGCCGCTTGTGGTTCCTGCACCGGATGGACGGACCGAGCGCCACCTACAACATGCCGCTCGCGCTGAGCCTGACCGGCAGCCTCGACCGGTCGGCCCTGCACGGCGCACTCGCGGACGTGATCGCCCGGCACGAGAGCCTGCGGACGGTCTTCCGCGAGACCGACGGCGTGCCGTACCAGGTCGTGCTGAGCACCGCGCAGGCACACCCGGCGCTGCCGGTGGTCGAACTCTCCGAGAGCCGGCTGGCCGAGCGCCTGGCGAACACGGCCCGGCGCGGCTTCGACCTGGCCGGGGAGCCGCCGATCCGGGCCGAGCTGTACGCACTCGCCCCCGACCGGCACGTGCTGCTGGTCGTGGTGCACCACATCGCCGCCGACGGCTGGTCGATGGGACCGCTCTCCGGCGACCTCGCGACGGCCTACGCGGCGCGCTGCCGGGGCGAGGAGCCTCAGTGGTCCCCATTGCCGGTGCAGTACGCCGACTACACCCGCTGGCAACGCGACCTGCTCGGTGACGCCACCGATCCGGACAGCCTGTTCGCCCGGCAACTGGCCTACTGGAAGGACGAGCTGACCGGAATTCCGCAGCAGGTGCAGCTGCCCGCCGACCGGCCCCGGCCGCCGGTCGCCTCCCAGCAGGGCGACCGGGTCGTGGTACGGCTCGACCCCGAGCTGCACCAGGCACTGCGGGACCTGGCCTCCGCGCGCGGGGCCAGCATGTTCATGGTGCTCCAGGCGGGTCTCGCCGCTCTCCTCAACCGGCTCGGTGCCGGTACGGACATTCCGATCGGCAGTCCGATCGCCGGCCGTACCGACCAGGCACTGGACGAGCTCGTCGGCTTCTTCGTCAACACGCTGGTGCTGCGCACCGACACCAGCGGCGACCCCTGCTTCGGCGAACTGCTCGGCCGGGTGCGGCAGAAGGCGCTCACGGCGTACGACCACCAGGACGTGCCCTTCGAGTACCTGGTCGAGTTGGCCAACCCGGTGCGATCGCTGGCCCATCACCCTCTGTTCCAGATCATGCTGGCCCTGCAGAACGCGCCGCTCGGTGAGTTCGCCCTGCCGGGGCTGGAGACCGGACACCTGGAGGCACCGACCGGGACCTCCCGGGTCGACCTGACGTTCAGCCTGGCCGAGCAGTTCCGCCCGGACGGAGGTGCCGACGGTCTGGTCGGCGCGGTGGAGTACGCCACCGACCTGTTCGACGCGTCCACGGTGGAGCTGCTGTTCGAGCGCTGGGCCCGTCTGCTGCGCGCGGCGGTCGCCGACCCCGGCCGGCCGATCAGCCGGATCGACCTCATGTCCGACGCCGAACGCCACCGGCTGCTGTACGGCTTCAACGACACGGCCGCAAAGACGCCGTCGGCCTCGGTTCCGGAGCTGTTCGCCCGTCAGGTACGTGCCAATCCGGACGCGGTCGCGGTCGCGGCGGGCGGCACCGAGCTGACCTACGCGGAACTCGGCCTGCGGGCCGACCGCCTGGCAGGAGCGCTGATCCGCCAGGGCGTGCGGCCGGAGACGCCGGTCGCGGTCCTGATGGACCGCTCGGCGGAGCTTGTCGTGGCGATCCTGGCGATCGTCAAGGCGGGTGGCGCCTACGTGCCGCTGGACTCCCGCTTCCCGTCCTCCCGGATCGACCTGATCATGCGGGAGAGCGGGGCCGCCCTGGTCCTCACCCCGGAGGTGCTCGCCGCTCTCATGCGGTCCGCGGCCGCCGACCCGTACGAGGCCGACGTCGTCTGCGAACCGGGGCAGGTGGCGTACATCATGTACACCTCCGGCTCGACCGGACGGCCGAAGGGCGTGGCCGTGACCCACGGGGACGTGGCCGGCCTGGCACTGACGCCCGAATGGCGTGGTGGCGGACATGAGCGGGTGCTGATGCACTCTCCGACGGCCTTTGACCTGTCGACCTACGAGCTGTGGGTTCCGCTGCTCAACGGTGGCCGAGTCGTGGTCGCACCGCCCGAGCAGCTCGACCTCGACCTGCTGCAGCACACGATCACTGCGCACGGGGTGACCGGACTGTGGCTGACCGCCGGTCTGTTCCGTCTGGTCGCCGAGGAGCGACCGGGCCTGCTCGCCGGGGTCCGCGAGGTGTGGACCGGCGGCGACGTGGTCTCCCCCGCCGCCGTCGCGCGGGTGCTCGCGGCCTGCCCCGGCATCGAGGTGGTCAACGGCTACGGGCCGACCGAAGCAACCACCCTGGCCACCTGTCACCCTGTGCGCGACCTTCCCGAGAACGCCGCGACCGTGCCGATCGGCGGGCCGATGGCGAACATGCGCGCCTACGTGCTCGACGACCGGCTTCGGCCGGTTCCGGCGGGCATGGTCGGTGAGCTGTACCTCGCGGGGACGGGCGTGGCCCGCGGCTACTTCGGCCGCCCCGGCCTGACGGCTGAGCGCTTCACCGCCGACCCGTACGGGCCGGCCGGAAGCCGGATGTACCGCACCGGCGACCTCGCCTGGTGGCGCCCTGACGGGCACCCCGGGGCGGCGGCCGGGGGCGGCACCCTGGAGTTCGCCGGACGCGTCGACCACCAGGTCAAGCTGCGCGGCCAGCGGATCGAGCCCGGGGAGGTCGAGGCGGTCCTGACAGGCTGCCCGGGCGTCGCCCAGGCGGCTGTGGTCGCCCGTGAGGACCGGCCGGGAGACAAGCGGCTGGTCGCCTACCTGGTACCCGCACCCGAGGGTGCGCCCGGGACGGCGGAGCTGGCCGGCCGGCTGCGCCGCGAGCTGCCCGACTACATGGTGCCGGCGGCGTTCGTCATCCTGGACACGCTGCCGCTCACCGCCAACGGCAAGCTCGACCGAGCCGCTCTGCCGGCCCCCGACTACGGGGCATCGGATGCGGGGCGCGGCCCCCGGACGCCGCAGGAACAACTGCTGTGCGGCCTGTTCGCCGAGGTCCTCGGCCGGGAGCAGGTGGGCATCGACGACGGCTTCTTCGATCTGGGCGGGCACTCGCTGCTGGCCGCCCGGCTGGCCTCCCGGGTTCGCGAGACCCTCGGCCTCGAGCTGGGGCTCCGCCTGCTGTTCGAGGCGCCGACCGTGGCCGGGCTCAGCGAACGCCTGGGCATGAACGGTCCGGACGACGCGCTGGACGTGCTGTTGCCGCTGCGTTCGACCGGGACGGGCACACCGCTGTTCTGCGTCCACCCCGGCGGCGGCATCAGCTGGTCCTACAGCGGGCTGCTGAACCACCTCGGCCCGCAGCACCCGGTGTACGCGATCCAGGCACGCGGCCTCGGCCGCCCCGAGCCCCTGCCGGCGTCCTACGAGGAGATGGCGGCGGACTACGCCGACCACATCCAGAAGATCCGGCCGGAGGGCCCGTATCTGCTGCTCGGCTGGTCCGCGGGCGGCCTGATCGCCCACGCAGTGGCCTGCGAACTGCAGGCCCGTGGCGAGCGCACCGCGCTCCTGGCGATCCTCGACGCCTACCCGGTGAAGGACGTGCGATTCGAGGAGGAGCCGGTGCCCACCGTGCGGGACGTGCTCGTCGGGGTGCTCGATGTCGACCCGGACGAACTGGACGACCAGGAGATCACCTACGCCGAGGTCGCCGAGGTACTGAACCGGCGGGGCAGCGCGCTGGCCGGCCTGAACGAACGCCAGGTCGAGGTGATCGTCCAGATCATGATCAACAACGCGAAGCTCGCCGTCGACTTCGTCCCCGGCCGGTACGACGGGGACCTGCTGCTGTTCAACTCCACCATCGACCGGGACCACGACGACGCCGGTCCGGCTCTCTGGCACCCGTACATCACGGGCCGGATCGAATCCCACGAGATCACCACCCGGCACGACCAGATGACCCAGGCGGGATCGCTGGCCCAGATCGGGCCGGTCCTGGCCGCCAGGATCGCCGAAGCCACCGGTGACGCCGGTGACACCACCCATTCCCCTCAGGAGGACTGACCCATGACCAACCCCTTCGACGACCAGGACGGCACCTTCCTCGTCCTCGTCAACGACGAGAACCAGCACTCGCTCTGGCCGCAGTTCGCGGACGTCCCGGCCGGCTGGACCGTCGTCCACGGCCCCGACTCCCAGGCCTCCTGCCTGGAGCACGTCGAGCGGTCCTGGACCGACATGCGGCCCAAGAGCCTCGCCGACGCCATGAACGCCCAGCGGTAGCACGGCCGACATGACCTCCACCGACACACTGGGCGGGGCCCGCGAAACCGCGGGCCCCGCCCGGCCCGACGACCTCGCCGCGGCCCTGCTCACCCCCGGGGCCCGGCGGGATCCGTACCCGCTCTACGCCCGCATGCGGAGCGAGGACCCGGTCCACCGAAGCCCCCAGGGCATCTGGTACCTCACCCGGTACGCCGACGTCGAGGCGGCCCTGGGCGACCTGCGGCTGTCCAACGACCGGGACAGGATGACCCGCGCCTACAGCGGGCTCGGCGGCGACCTCAAGGCCTTCAGCCGGCTCACCGAGCGACTCGGCCGGGTGATGACCAACACCGACCCGCCGGACCACGCCCGGCTGCGCAAACTGGCCAACAGAGCCTTCACCGCCCGGCGGGTGGAGGCACTGCGCGACGGCGTCCAGCGGATCGTCGACCGGCTCATCGACGAGGCGGTCGCGGCAGGACCGGCCATGGACCTGATCGAGGCCGTCGCCTCCCCGCTGCCGATGTCCGTGGTCTGCGAACTCTTCGGCATTCCGGAGGTGGACCGACCGCAGGTCAAGAGCTGGTTCCGCCGCTTCGGCCGGCTCAGCGAGGACATCGGCAAGTCCGAGGCGGCGATCGACCAGTACGAGGAATACCTGTCCGGGCTCATCCGGCAGCGCAGGCGTGCACCGGGCGACGACCTGATCAGTGCCCTGGTCGCCACCCAGGCGCAGGACGAACGGCTCACCGACTCCGAACTGCTGTCCACCTGCTTCGTCCTGATCACCGCCGGCGACGAGACCACCACCCACCTGATCAGCAACGGCGTGCTGGCGCTGCTGCGCCACCCCGACCAGCTGGCCCGGCTGCGCGCGGACCCGGACCTGATCCGCGGCGCCGTCGAGGAACTGGCCCGCTACGACACGGTGACCCAGGCCATCGTCCGCGTCGTCGCGCAGGACCTGGAGATCGGCCGGCGGACGCTGCGGGAGGGCGACCTGGTGTACCTGTTCCTCGGCGCGACCAACCGCGATCCCGAACGCTTCGAGGATCCCGACCGGCTCGATCTGTCCCGTCCCGGCAACCGGCACCTGAGCTTCGGCCACGGCCCGCACTTCTGCCTCGGCGGCCCGCTGGCCAAGCTCCAGGCGGAGGTGGCCGTCGGCACCCTGGTGCGCAGGCTCCCCGAGCTGCGGCTGGCCGACGCGTCAACCCTGGACTGGCGGGACAACCCACTGCAGCGGCGGCTGACCGCTCTCCCGCTCGCCTACTGACACCGAACGACGAAGGAGTACCGACCATGGCCCGAGAGTTCGAGGTCTGCCGGGAGCAGTACCTGCCCGTCCCGCCCGACCAGGTGTGGAACGCCGTAGCCACCGGCCCCGGCAACCTCGGCTGGCTCTACCCGATGGAGATCGAGCCGCGCGTCGGCGGGAAGGTCACCCGGGGAGACGCCACCGTCGTGGCGTGGGAGCCGCCGCACCACTTCGCTGTCCGGGCAACCCAGGAAGGCGGGTTCTCCAACACGCTCAGCTACCGCGTCGAGTCGTCCGACGGCGTCACGAGCCATCTGCGGATGGGAATCCACTGGGTGCACACCGGTGTCGTCGACGACGCCTGGAACTGGGACGCCAAGACGGACGTCGCCGAGAAGTACGTCGACTTCCACCAGCACGCCCTCGCCGAGTACCTCCGGCACTTCGCCGGTCGCCCCGCCGTCTACGTCAGGGCCCAGCGCCCCGAACCCACCGCCGACCCGGCGAACTTCGCCGCCCTGCGCCGACGCCTCGGCCTCGCCGACGACGCGGCCGTCGGCGACCGGTTCACGCTCCTGGCACCTGGCCCCGAGCACGACCCCGTGGAGGTGGTCGTCGACTGGCTCAGCACCGACTTCGTCGGTCTGCGAGGCCCGGATGCCCTGTACCGGTTCTTCAACGGCAGCACCTGGAACGTGCCGGTCTGGCTCGGCCACCACCTGTTCGCCCCGGAGACCGACGAGGAACAGACCACGAAGGCGTGGACCGCCTGGCTCGACGACACCCACGCCCAGGAGCTCTGATGGAAACCTCCACGCAGACTTTGCTCTTTGCCGCCGAACTCATCGAGGAGAACGGCACCCACACCCTCGTCGTCCAGGACGTGAGGAGAGATACCGTCCAGTCCACTCCGGTCCCCAAAGCCATGGTCGACAAGCTTCCGGTGTTCCTCTCGGCGCTCGTCGCCAAACTCCATCCGGCGCCGGCCCGAAACCGCTGGTAGCCCGCTCGCAGAAGGGGGAGGGCCGAAGACGCGTGGGAAGCCCTCCGCCAACACCCGGGTTCCACAGCCTGGTTCACCGGCTGCAGCGGTCTCGCCGCACTAGATGTCCCGCCGTACGAACTGGTTGTCGGCGGACTCACTCCTTCCGGTAGCGCAGGTCTCCACACCGTCACGCCTCTCACCCCAGGAGGTTACGTAGAAGCACTCATTGAGCCGAGTCCGGGATGCACGGACCGCAGGAGACAGGTGACGGACATGCGAACCGAGGCCATCCAGAGGGCCGAGCTGGTCTTCTCCCTTTTCGACGCCAACGGCAACGGAGTCCTCGACTCCGATGACTTCGACCTCATGACGGGACGTGTTCTGGAGGTGGCCGTCGCATCGGACGACGGCGCCAGGCAGGCCATCCGGGCCGCGTTCCGTCGCTACTGGACCACGCTGGTCACGGAGTTGGACGCCAACGGCGACGGTGTGATCTCCGTCGACGAGTTCCGTCCGTTCGTGCTCGACCCCGAGCGCTTCGGTACCACGATCACCGCTTTCGCCGAGGCGCTCGCCGTACTCGGCGACCCCGACGGGGACGGACTGATCGAGCGCCCGCTCTTCGTCTCGCTGATGACGGCGATCGGCTTCACCGAGGCGAACATCCACGCGCTCTTCGACGCCTTCGGCCCGGACGCCGAGGACCGCATCACCGTGACCACATGGGCCAGGGGCATCGAGGACTACTACGCCCCGGACATGGGCGGGATCCCGGCTGACCAGCTGGTGGCCGTCCGGGCCGTCTGACACGGCCCGGACATGCGGCGTTCCGTGGCGGCGCGTGCCGTCACGGAACGCCGCATGCCGGCACGGACGCCCGACTCGCCCCCACACGCGCGGGCGTCAGCCTTTTATGGCTGCCGAGATGACGGCCGCGCGGGCGTCGGCCCCGTGAGGTGGCGGCGGTGCCGGGCCTGCGCGGACGTCGTCGTGGGTGGCCGTCAGGGGCGGGGTTTGTGCGCGAACACCCACCGGTTCCCCTCCAGCGCGTCGTTCGGCTCGGGAAGGGGACCACGCCCCCGCAGACGGGTGAACTTGAAGGGTGTGTGCATCGAGGTGGACCAGCCCTTCGCCGCCAGGTCACCCGCGGAGTCGGGGCGCGGCCCCCTGTCGAAGAGGTCCAGCAGATCGATGCCGATCTGCTCCCGCGTCGCCGCGTAGATCGCGCTGTCGCGGTATGCCAGCAGGTCCTTCTCCAGCTTGGCCTCGAAGGCCAGGGCGCTGCCCCCGGTGGTGAGCCGGTCCACCGTGTCGATGAGGTATGTCTCGGCGGGACCCGGCAGGTAGAAGAGCAGTCCTTCGGCCAGCCAGACGCTCGGTGCGGCCGGATCGAAGCCTGCGGAGGTCAGCGAGGTGACCCAGTCGTCACGCAGGTCGACCGGTACCTGGACCCGCTTCGCCCTCGGGGCGGCCGAAAGGCCCGCGAGTACCTGTTGTTTGAAGGCCAGCACGCCCGCCCTGTCGACTTCGAAGACGACGCAGTCGGACGGCAGGTCCAGCCGGAAGGCCCGGGTGTCCAGTCCCGCTCCCAGCAGGACCACCTGCCGGACGCCCGTACCGACCGATCGCTGGAGGAAGTCGTCCAGGACTCCGGTCCGCAGACCGAAGTAGCGGGCGAACCTCCCCCACAACGGGTTGTCGTCCCCGTCCGGAACCTGCTGGATCCTCACCGGCCAGTCCGCGCACGCGGGGGCCGCGCGTACGAAGTGTTCCGCGTAGACGTCCTGGGCCAGGCTGTCGGGGCGGTGGGTCTCGATCGCCCGTGCGGCGGCGACCAGGAGGGCGGTCAGTCCCACGCCTGCGTCCACGCCTTCCGCGCCGGTCGGCCGCGTCGCCGTGGTGGTCGTGTCCCCTACGGTGGGATCGAGGAAGTCGGAAGGGTCGCTGCTGGGATGACGGGGGTCCTCGGTGGTGGACGTCTCACTCATCGTTCTCTTCTTTCCGGCAGCAGGACGGGCTTGATCACGCGTCCGGCGTCACAGTCGCGTTCGGCCTCGTTGATGTCGGCCAGCGGGTAGGTGCGGATCAGTTGGTCGAAGGGGAAGCGGCCGGCCTGCCACAGACCGATCAGCCGGGGTATCAGAAGTCCGGGTACGGCATCCCCCTCGCAGATGTGCCGGATGCCGCGGCCCCCGTCGAGCGTGCCCGGTTCGAGCGGCAGGGCCGTGTGCAGACGTGCCACGAGCCCGAGAGTGCCGGTGGGGCGCAGCGCGCGGAGCGTGTCGTTGATGAGCGGGGCGGAGGCCGTGGTGTCCAGGGCGTACTGCGCGCCGCCGTCGGTGTGCCGGCGGATGTGCCCGGCCAGTTGGGCCGTCGCGGCGGACAGCGGGACCGCGCCGAACCGCTCGGCCAGGTCCAGGCGCCCGCGATGCCGGTCGACGGCCACGGTCCGTACGCCGGCGGAGGTGGCCGCCATGACCGCGGTCAGGCCCACCGCTCCCGCGCCGAGTACGACGAGGGTGTCACCGGGACCGGCACGGAAGGTGTTCAGTACGGCTCCGGCACCGGTGAGGGCGCCGCAGCCGAGCGGACCGAGCAGTTCGAGCGGCAGGGCGGGGTCGACCCGGACGGCGTTGCGCGCCGGGACGAGGGCGTATTCGGCGAAGGAGGACTGGCCGAACCACCGGGAGGCCAGCGCTCCCCCGGCGGCGTCGGTGAACCGTGACGCCTCCTCCTCGCGTCCCCCGAAGAGGTTGAGTGAGGCGAAGGAGTCGCAGTAGGCGGGGGCCGCGCCGCGGCAGTTCCGGCAGTCTCCGCATGAATCGAAGCTCAGCACGACGTGGTCACCGACGCCGATCGCGCTGTCCGGGCCGTCACCCGACGCCACCACGACTCCGGCCCCTTCGTGGCCGAGGACGGCCGGCAGCGGGGTGCGGCCGGCTGATCGCCGGACCGCGAGATCGGTCCGGCACATTCCGGATCCCGCGATCTCGACGAGGATCTCACCGGCGGCCGGGCCGGTGCCCACGACCTCCTCGACCGTGAACGGGGACTCGTACGAGCGCAGTACGGCGGCTCGGAACCTCATCGCTCTTCCTCCCGCGGCCGGTGCACGACGAACGGGCGGAGGTTGCCGTAGAGGCCCCACGGACCGCCCGCGACACCGACCCCGCTGTCCTTGACGCCTGCGAAGGGCTGGGCGAGGGAGAGTTCGGCGTGGTGGTTGATCCAGGCCGTGCCGCATTCGAGCCGGTCGGCTGTCGCCGCCGCCCGGTCGAGATCGGTGCCCCACACGGAGCCGCCCAGCCCGAAGCCGGTGCCGTTGGCCGCCTCGACGGCCTCGTCGAGGTCTCGGTACGGCAGCACCGGCAGAACCGGTCCGAACTGTTCCTCGGTCACCACCGGGTCGTCGGGAGGGACGTCCGTGAGGATCGTGGGAGCGAAGAAGTAGCCCGGTCCGTCGAGCCGGTGACCGCCGGTCGCCGCCCGGGCGCCGGCGGCCAGGGCCTGTTGTGTGACCCGCTCGACCCGGGCCAGCTGGGGGGCGTTGTTGACCGGCCCGAGCCGGGTGTCCGGGTCCAGGCCGGGTCCGACGACGACGGTCTTCGCGCGGTGCGCGAGGGCCTCGACGACCTCGGCGTGGAGCCGGGCCGGTGCGTAGACGCGTTTGACCGCCATGCAGACCTGCCCGCAGTTGCGGAAGGCGGCCCAGAACAGCCGGTCCGCGATCCGGTCCACGTCGACGTCGTCCAGGAGGACGGCCGCGTCGTTGCCGCCCAGTTCCAGGGTGACGCGGGCGAGGGAGGCCGCCGCAGCTCCGGCGACGGCCCGTCCGGTCGGCACCGAGCCGGTGAAGGTGACGTGGCGGATCCCCGGGTGCGAGGCGAGGTGGGCTCCGAGGGGTTCCCGGCCGGTGACGACGGTCAGGACGTCCTCGGGCAGAGCTGTGGCGAGGACGGCACCGAGCAGTCGGGTGGCGAGGGGGGTGTAAGGAGACGGTTTGAGGACCACGGTGTTGCCGGCCGCGAGTGCGGGCGCGAACTTGGCCGACGCGAGCTGGAGTGGGAAGTTCCACGGCACGATCGCGGCAACCGGTCCGAGGGGGCGCCAGCGGATCTCGCTGTGCACGGGTCGGCCGTCGTCGATCCGGCGGGTACGGGGAGCCAGATCGGCGAAGTACCGCAGCCGGGCCGCCGTACGGGCGACCTCGGCGTACGACTCGGCCAGGGGCTTGCCCTGTTCCCGGGTGAGCAGCGGAGCGAGGTCCTCCCCGGCAGCCTCCACGGCGTCGGCGGCGGCGTTCAGTCCGGTGGTACGGGCGGCCGGGTCGGCGCGCCATCCGGTCCAGGCGCGCCGGGCCCGGTCGACCGCGTCGTCCAGCTCGTCCGGCCGCTGGTCGGGGGTCTCGTCGAAGGTCTCCCCGGTGGCCGGGTCGATGACGGGAAGGCTTGGGGCAGGGTGTCCGGGGGCGCGGCCGGCTTCGGGTGTCGGCATCCCGGCGTTCAGTTCAGGGCCGGGACGTCGGCGGCGTGCTCCCGGGCCTGCCGGTCCATCTCCGCCCGAAAGGCGGCGACCAGGTGCGGCTGGATCCTTCCGGCATTGCGGTCACCGCCCGAGCAGACCGCTCCCCGCACGCCCACGATGTCCGTGCCGATACGGGTCAGCGGGCCGAGGTCGGCCTGCTTGACGCTGCCTGCGAGGGCGGCGAGCAGACCGGACGCGTGGGCGCGGCGGACGAACTCGCCGCAGATGTCCGGCGGAACGTGGTCGAACAGCCGCGTCCCGTCCTTGATCGCGGTGTCCAGCATGGCCGCGTCGGCACCGGCGCGGGCTGCGATGTCGGGCAGGGCGAGCGGATTGACGCAGCCGACGCGGTGGGCGTCGGCATAGCCCGAGGCGACGACGAGCGCGTCCGGGCGGTGGTCCTTCACCGCCCGGACAACCGCCCGCATGACCTCGACGCCCTGCTCAGGAGTGGTACATCCGTACAGGCCCACCTTGATGTACGTGGCGCCGGAGACGGCCGCGCCGAGCGCGGCCTGCGCCACGGTGCCGGGCTTGTACGGCACGTCGCCCACGGTGGCGGACACCGGTTTGTCCGCCGGTACCGCGTCGCGGATCTCCCGGATGACCCAAGGGAAGTTGGCGCCGAGAGAGCCCTCGTCGGGCTTCTTGACGTCGACGATGTCGAGGTGTTCCGCCGCCTTCGCGCAAGCGAGCGCTTCCTCGACGCCGTCCGGGGAGATGAGAAGCAACACCGTGAACTCCTTCCGCCGCGAGTCCGCCCGGCCTGGGCACGGGGAACTGCGGATCACCTGGTTCATGTGCGGTGTGCTCATCATTTCCAGTGTCCGCGCGGGGCGGTAGGGCGTGCGGAGTTCCCCGGACGGCGCGTGTACGCACGCGAATGGCTCCGAGTGCACCGGCGCGACAGGACTGAGAGCGCCGGTTTGACCGCGGACCTCCTGGACCGTGGCCTGTTCGGCGTCACCCGCCCGTAGGCCGGACGGTTCGAGGTCCTGACCTCGAGGAAGCGGTGGCGCAGGGCGCGCGGCGGGGAGAAGAGCCGTCGCTGCGAGCCCTGTTCAAGACGAAGTAATGGCGCATTCGGCGCTCGTCACGCGAGGGCGCGGATCGCCTCGATGGTCCGGTCCACGCTGAGGGTCCCATTCGCGCAGTCGCGCAGCAGGGCCGTCACCCGTTCGTCCTGGTATTCGCGCAAAGGCTCGGGCGGGGCCTCGGGCGCTGTGGCTCGGGCGACGTCGTCGCGGGTCAGGAGGTAGTCCGCCAGGGCGGCGCAGGAACGGTGCTGGAAGATGATGTCCGGCTTGACCGGGACGCCGAGGACCGTCCCGGCCCGGCGGGCCAGGCGCACGTAGATGATGGAGTTCAGGCCGAGCTGCCGGAACGACGCGTCCTCGTCGAAGCCCAGCGCCTCGTCGCCGATCTCCGGCCGGAGGATCTCGCGCTTGATCCGCTCGATCAGGTCTCGGCGTGGGTCGGGCGCGGGTTCCTGCGTGGCGGTGATCCGGTCGATGAGCGAGGTGAGCACCTTCGATTCGCCCAGTTCCGTGAAAGCCGACACGCCCGCGTCCCGCAGATACCTGATGCAGTCGGTCCAGCGGACGGGCTTGGTGATCTGCTCAGCGAGCAGGTCGCGGACTTCCCGCGCATCGGGGCCGAACGGCCGGCCGGTCACGTTGGAGATGACCGGTGTCCGCAGTTCGCCCACGTCGACCGAGGCCAGCAGGGAGCGGAAGCGCGCGGCGGCCGGGGCCATCGCCGGCGCGTGGAAGGGCCCGCTGACTCGGATCGGGACGAAGCCTCGGACGCCCTCCACCTTCTCGAAGACCGGCTTGATCCGCGCCAGCTCCTCGCGGCTGCCGGAGAGCACGAACTGCTCGGGCGCGTTGTAGTTGGCGATGACGACGCCGGTGGCGTCGTGCTGCTTCAGCGTCTCCTCGACGGTCTGCGCGCAGATGCCGACGACTGCGGCCATCGCACCGCCGCTGACGTGGCTCATCAGTTCCGCGCGGCGTTGCACCAGCGTCAGGCCGGTTTCGAAGTCGAAGGCGCCGGCCGCGAACAGCGCGCTGTACTCGCCGAGGCTGTGGCCCGCGAAGAAGTCCGCGGGTGGCAGGTCCTCCTGCGCCGCTGACCAGTGCAGCGCGTTGACGACGTAGATCGCGGGCTGCGCGTACACGGTGTCGGAGAGCCGTCGTTCCGGGTTTTCCAGGCAGAGCTCTTCGATCGGGTATCCGAGCACCCGGTCGGCGCGGCGACGGAGCTCGGGGAACCTTCCGAACAGGCTTCGTCCCATCCCCTTCTTCTGGGTGCCCTGTCCCGGGAACACGTAGCAGCGCATCAGATCCGCCCGCCCCCGAGGTCGAATCCGGCCGGCGGCGTCGGCCACTCGGGAAGCTCCGTGATCCGGACCACGGCGCACGTCCAGGTGAACCCGGCGCCGACGCCGAGCAGCATGCAGAGGTCGCCGACGGCTACGGCGCGCTCCTTTACGAGGTGTTCGAGTCCGGCGATCTGGTCGCCCGCGCCGAGGTGGCCGACAGTGCGGCCCCAGGACCAGGTCGTGAGATCGAGGTCGATATCGAGTGCGGCGAGGACCTCGCGCTGCAGCACGGTGCGTCCGAAGTGCGGAACGACGAACCGGGCGACGTCGCTCAACAGGATGCCCGCGTCGTGCAGGGACCGCTTGACGCAGTCGCTGAGGCCGGCCCGGAATCGGCGGGTGAACTCGTCGAGCTCCACGTCTCCCAGGTACTGCAGTTTGCGCAGACGCAGGTCGATGGGGAGCGTGGGGTCGTGGTGCGGTGTGAAGGGCGCGTCGCCGCGATGCAGGCGCTCAAGGGTGGGATCCGAGACCGTGGAGGTGCTCAGCACCTGTGCGAACCCGGACCTCTTGCTGAGCACCATCGCCGACGCGCCGTCGCCGGGCACGATGCCGATGTCGCTGTTCCAGCGGTCGATCGCCGGCGGACTGACCTTGTCGGCGGTGGTCACGAGCGCCGCCACGTCGTCGGTGGCCGTGAGGGAGCGCGCCGCGATGTCCAACGCGGTCATGCAGCCGTTGGAAGCGTTCTTGACCTCGAAGGCGAGCGCCGAATGGTCCCCGAGCACTTCGCGGTGGATGTAGGAAGCCGTCGGGTAGAGCTCGAGGCCCTGGAAGTACACGCAGGCGTGCAGCAGCAGCGCGATGTCCTCGGCCCGGTGGCCCGACCTTGCCAGGGCATCTCTGGCAGCGGCCACCGCCATCTCGGGCGGAGCCTCGTCCGTGGCCTCGCAGACGGACTCGAGCTGCGTGTCCTCGGCGTCCTGGGCATCGAACCGGCCGTCGGCGACGGCCTGTTCGACCTTGGTCGCCGGGGGCAGGTAGGTGGCGATACCCGCGATGAACAGGGCCTCTGTCTTCACTTCTCGTTCCCTCTCAGGGTGGTGGTGTCGTGGAGCAGGAGCCCGGCGATGGCCTCGGCGGTCGGGTAGTCGAACACCAAGGTGGCGGGCAGCGTGATGTTCAGCCGCTTGGCGAGGCGCTTGCGCAACTGGACCATGGTGAGCGAGTCGATCCCGAGGGAACGCAGTGCTCTGTCGGCCGGCACGCTGTCGGGTCCGGGCAGACCGAGCACGTCGGCGGCCTCGCTGCGGACGAGGTCCAGCAGCAGAGCCGCTCGTTCGGCTTCGGAGGCGTCCGCCATCCGCGTATCGAGCGACTGTGCGGGCTCGGAGACCTCGGCTCGGCGCCCCTCGGTTGCACGCGGCACCATGTCGCGCAGCAGGGGAGGCGCCTCCGCATCGCCGAGCGCGTGTCGCAACGACGCCAGTTCAAGGTGCACGGGCATCAGCTGGGTATCGGGCCGCGAAAGTGCGACGTCCAGGGCGTGCAGGCCCTCGCCCAAGGTCAGGGCGCCGATCCCCTGACGCCGCAGGCGTCCCAGCTCGGCCTTGCTGAGATGGGCGGTCATGCCCACTCCGGCCTGTTCCCAGAGCCCGAAGGCGAGGCTCAGTCCGGCCAGACCCCGCTTGCGCCGGTTCGCCGCCAGGGCGTCGAGCGTCGCGTTCGCCGCGGCGTACCCGCCTTGTCCCGCGGTGCCCAGCGTTCCGGCCGCCGAGGAGAAGAGTACGAACGCGGCCAGGTCCAGCTGCCCGGTCAACTCGTCCAGCAGGCGCGCGCCCTGGACCTTGGGTGCCATCACCCGGTGCAGCCGCTCAGCGGTGAAGCCCTGCACCAGGCCGTCGTCGAGCACGCCTGCGAGGTGGAACACGGCCGTGAGGGGATGGCGCGGGTCGATCCCTTCCAGTACTGGGGCCACTGCGGCCCGGTCCGCGACGTCGCCCGCGACCAGGTCCACCCGCTCGGCGCCCGCGGCTTCGAGTTCTCGCACGAACGAGCCGGCTTCGGGGGCGTTGCCACCGCGCCGCGACAGCAGCACGAGCCGCCGCACGCCGTGCGTGCGGACCAGGTGCGTGGCCAGCGCGCTGCCGAGCTCGCCGAGACCGCCGGTGATCAGCACGGTGCCGTCCGGGTCGAGGGCGCGTGGCACGGTCAGCACGGTCTTGTGCGCGGCATTCTGCTGCGCGTGGCGCAGGGCATACGGCGCGTCACGTATGTCGAAGGCGGTGAACGTCGCCTCGTCCTGCCGCGCGTCGCGGGGGGAGGGATCAGCGGCCGCCTGCGCGAAGGTGAGGTGCGCGGGCATCGGCCGGAGGACGGCAGCGTCCACGCTGATCCGGTTGCCGAGCGCGCCTGCCGCGCTGCCCATGACCCGGTCACCCTCGTGCAGGGAGGTGACGTCACTGCCGACCTCCATGACGATCCCCGCGAACTCCAGAACCTGTGCGTGCCCCGGGCTCATCCCGGCGGCGCGCACCATGACGCGGACTTCCCACGGCCCGACCGGCTCCGGCGCGCCCTCGTCGTCCGGGGCGACGACGACGTCCAGCTGATCGTCTTCCCTCCGACGCACGTGCCAGCTGCCTTCGTCCGGCAGGACGAACGCGTCGGCCTCGCCGATGGTCGGCCTTGCCCGTGGCACGTGGGCGCTCTCGCCGCGCAGCACGCACTCCGGCTCGCCGCCGGTCTCGATCACGCGCGCCAGGAGCCGGAAGTCCGGGGCGCCTGAATCCAGGTCGATCAGGCGCAGGACGCGCTCAGGTTGCTCCGTGCGGGCCGTGCGCACCATGCCCCACACCGCGGACTGGGCCCAATTGCCTACCTGGTCAACAGGACTTGACGACACTGCGTCTCGGGTGATCCAGACGAGTTCCGCGCCCTGGAGCCGGGCATCGCCCAGGCACACCTGAAGCGTCCTCAGCGCTTCGGCGGCGCTGCGTTCCGCGTCGTACCACTGAGCGGACGCGCCGTCAGGCAGCGTGAACAGCAGTCGCCGAGGAGTGTCCGCCCGTACATCGAGCCACTTCACGAGGGCGTCCAGATCGGGTACGACGTCGGCGCCGAGCCCCGCGCCCAGCTCCGCGTCGCCGACCACGAGGGTGCCCGCAGGGTCGGAGGTTTCGGCCACGGGGTGTACGCGTTCGAAGCCGACGCGGTAGAGGTGCTCGGCGGCCGGGTGTCCGCGACGTCTGCCGCGCTGGAACTTGAGCCTGCCGATCCGGGCCACCAACTGCCCTGCCGGGTCCGAAAGCCATATGGAGGCAGGCGCGAGGCCCTCGTCTCCGTCGGGTTCGAAAGAAACCCGCACGGTCAGCTCTCCACCTGCGGCACGATACAGCTCGACATCCGGCCAGATGAACGGGACCAACGGCCCAGGAGCGGCACCCGCCTCCATCAGACCCGCGACGACGACCTGCAGTGCGGCGTCGAACAGTGCCGGATGCAGGCCGTGGCCGGCCGGATCCAGCGTGTCCGGAAGGGATACCCGCGCGTAGTAGACGCCGTCGCGGCAGGCGAGTTCGCGCAGTCCTCGGAAAGCCGGGCCGTAGTCGAGCCCGTTCGCGAGGGCGCGTCCGTAGAAGGCTTCGATGTCGAGGGCCCGGGCATCGGACGGCCGGCTCCCGAGGTCCGGGGGCGGCATCGTGGCGTCGACGCGCACACCGGTCACGCACTCTCCGGTCACGTGCTGCTGCCAGTTCAGCGGCTCATCCGTGTCCTCGGGCCGGCTGTAGAACGCGAAGGGGCGCCGTCCGTGCGCGTCCGGCTCGCCGACGGTGGCCTGGATCCGCAGCGCGCGGCCCGGAAGGAGGACGACCGGCTCCAGCAGCGTCACGTCCGCCACGGCCTCGGCGCCTGCGGCCCGGGCGGCGAACAGCACAGCGTCGATCAGGCCCGCGCCCGGCACGTAGACCTGCCCGCTGACGACGTGATCGGCCAGCCACGGGCACTCGTCGAGCGACAGCCGGCCCATGAACAGGTGACCGCCGCTGCCGGCGAGAGTCGTGATCGCATCGAACCACGGGTGGCAGTACGGGGACTGATCGGCCGTCATCGCGGTGGGCCCGGCCGGAAGCTCGCCGAGCCAGAAGCGTTGCCGTTGGAACGCGTACGTCGGGATGTCGGCCTTGCCGGCGCCACGGGACCCGAGGACCCGCTCCCAGTCCAGGGGGAAGCCCCGTTCGAACAACGTGGCGGCCGCTCGCCAGAGCCGGTCCACCCCGCCCGAGACACCTTCGGAGGGTGGGACGACCTCCACGAACACTCCGAAGCCCTCGCCGCGCAGCCGCTCCAGCGCGCGGCCGAGCCTCATGGGCTCCGGCTCCGGCTCCGGCAGGTCTCGGAACCAGTAGTCGCCGCCGAGCTCCTGGGCCGGCACGACCTCGCCCGTCAGGCTCGAACAGAAGGGGACTGAAGCCCGGGCAGGGACAATCCCTGGAATCTCACCGCCGACCGCGTCCCCCGAGCGAACGCGAGCACGAAGGGCGATGACACGGGCGCCGTCCTCCAGGCTCAGTGCCCCGCTCACCACCGCAGCGGCGACCTCGCCCCGCACGTCGCCCACCACCGCCGCCGGCTCCACACCCCAACTGCGCCACAGCGCCGCGAGTCCGAGGTATACCGCGAACAGCGTGCACGGCAGCCCGTCCGAGCTGTTCACGTCCTCCTCGCCGCGCAGCACCTCCAGCACGGACCAACCGGTCAACGGCGAGAGGACCGCGTCGCACTCCGCCACGGCGTCGCGGAACACCGCGCTCTGCTCCAGCAGTTCCCTGCTCGTCCCTGGCAGCTGCGCGTCCTGACCGCCGAACACGAAGGCGATCTTCCCCCTCGCCGTGCCGGAGCCGGGCTCGACCGCCCGCAGGGCTTCGGCAGCCTCCATGGCGCTGCCCGCGAAGACCACGGCGCGCGCGTCGAAGTGCGTACGGCCGACGGCGGAGGTGTAGGCGATATCCCGCATCGGCGCGGCGGGCCGCGCGTCGAACCACTCGGCCCAGTGCTGTGCCTGCGCACGCAGGGCGGCCGCGTCGGTGCCCGAGATCACCAATGGGTGGACGAGACCGTCGCCGGGCCGGTCGACGACGACGGTCGCCGGTGCTTCTTCGATGATGACGTGCGTGTTCGTGCCACTGATACCGAAGGAGCTGATGCCGGCACGACGCACCCGCCGGGTCCGCGGCCACTGCCGCGGCTGCCGCAGGAGCTCCAGTTCGCCGCCGGACCAGTCGATCCGGGTGCTCGGCTTCTCCGCGTGGAGAGTGCGGGGCAGCCACTCGTGCTGAAGCGCCATCACCATCTTGATGACCCCGATGACGCCGGAGGCCGCCTGGGCGTGGCCGATGTTGGACTTGGCCGATCCCAGGTGCAGGGGGCGCACGCGGCCCGAGAACACCGCGGCGAGGGCGCCGGCCTCGACGGGATCACCGAGCACGGTGCCCGTGGCGTGCGCTTCGACGACGTCGATGTCGGCCGGGGCCAGTCCCCCGTCGGCCAGGGCACCGCGTAGCACGCGCTGCTGCGCGAGACCGTTCGGCGCGGTGAGCCCCTGGCTGCGGCCGTCCTGGTTCATGGCGGTGCCCCGCACAACGGCCAGTACACGGTCACCGTCGCGCCTCGCGTCCGAGAGGCGCTTGAGCACCAGGACACCGCAGCCTTCGGCCCAGCTCGTCCCGTCGGCGTCGTCGGCGAAGCTCTTGCAGCGACCGTCGGCCGCGAGCCCGTTGAGGCGGCTGAACTCGACGAAGATCTGCGGGGTGCTCATCACGGTCACTCCGCCGGCGAGCGCCAGGTCGCATTCGCCGCTGCTCAACGCCTCGCACGCCAGGCGCAGGGCCACGAGCGACGAACTGCACGCGGTGTCGATGGTGAGCGCCGGCCCGGACAGGCCGAGGGTGTAGGCCACGCGCCCGGAGATCAGGCTCGACCCGTTGCCAGTGATCTTGTAGCCGTCGCTGCTCCCGACGTCCCAGCGCCGAGCGATGTCGTAGTCCGAACTCATCGCCCCGAGGTAGACGCCCGTGTTGCTGCCTTCGACGGACGCGGCGGGCAGGCCGGCCCGCTCGAGTGCCTCCCAGACGACTTCCAGAACGAGCCGCTGCTGCGGGTCCAGGGACAGCGCCTCACGCGGGCTGAGCCCGAAGAACGCCGCGTCGAAGTCCTCGACGTCGCGTACGAAGCCTCCCTTGCGCTCGAAGCGCCTGCCGGTGGCGTCGCGCTCCGTGTCCTCGAGCGTGCTGAGATCCCACCCGTCCCAGCGCTGCGGGAACGGGGACGAGGCTTCGCGGCCGTCGACGAGGAGTTCCCAGAACGCTTCGGGCGTGTCGATCCCGTCCGGGAGCCGGCAGGCCATGGACACGATCGCGACGGGGTCGTCGTCGTCGGGCCGCCTGGGCACCGCGGCGACGGCGGTCGGGACTTCCGGGGTCTCGTACTGCGCATCGGCGTGCGTCAGCAGCAGTGTCGCGATCGCTTGCGGTGTGGGGTAATCGAAGGCGAGCGCCATGGGCAGCGCGACCCGCGTCCGTGCGCTGAGCCGGTTTCGCAGCTCGACCACCATGAGGGAGTCGAATCCCTGGTCGCGCAGCGCCGTGCCGGGGCGCACGTCGTCCGCGGGCAGGCCGAGCAGGGCCGCCGCCTCTCCCGTGACGAGTGCGACCATCGATCCCAGACGCTCGGGTTCGGGCAGCGCGCTCACCTCCTCGCGCCACGCGGCGCCGTTGACGACCGGTACCGCGTCGTCGTGTTCGTCCAGCCAGTAACGGCGGTGTTCGAACGCGTACGTCGGAAGGTCCACCCTGCGCGCGTCAGTGGTCGAGAACACTCGCTTCCACGGGATCGGAACCCCTTGGACGTGCAGGTCTGCCGGCGCCCGCAGCACCTGCCCGATCCCGCCGTGATCGCGGCGCAGGCTGCCCACCACGACGGCCGGCCCGTCGGCTTCGGTTCCCTGCGCCAGGGCTATCCCGAGCACCGGATGCGGACTCACCTCGACGAAGACTCCGAACCCGTCCGCCCGCAGGCGTTCCAGCGCTCGATCGAAGCGCACCGGCTCGCGCAGGTTGCGGCACCAGTACTCCGCGTCGAGCTCCGGCCCGGCCGCCCGCTCCCCCGTCACGCTCGAATAGAAGGCGATCTCCGCATCCGCTGGGGAAAGGCCCGCGAGCTGCTCGCGCAGCGCGGGCAGCAGCGAATCCATGTGCGGGCTGTGCGACGCGTAGTCCACGTCCACGCGCTGGCAGTACGCGCCCGTGGCCTCCATCTGCGCGAGGAAGCGGTCCACCGCCTCGGTGTCTCCGGCCACGACGGTCGATCGCGCGGTGTTCACCACGGCAACGGACAGCGCCTCGCCGTAGGGCGCCAGCTTCTCGAGGACTTCGCCGACCGGGCGCTCCACGAGCCCCATCGCCCCGTCCGGCGCATGTTCGTGCACGGCCCGAGCGCGCGACGCCACGATGCGAGCGCCGTCCGCCAGGCTCAACGCCCCACTGACGACCGCCGCGGCCACCTCACCCTGGCTGTGGCCGACGACCGCCGAGGGTTCGACGCCCCAGGCGCGCCACATCGCGGCGAGACCGACGTACATCGCGAACAACGCCGGCTGCACCACGTCCGTGCGCGTGAAGGGCGGCGCGAGACCGTCCTGCCCACGCACCACCGCGGCGACCGAGAAGCCGGTGTACGGGGCGAGGGCGTCGTCGCAGGCCGTCACGGCCTCGCGGAACGCGTCGTTCTGCTCCCACAGCGACTGGCCCATCCCCCACCATTGGGCGCCCTGGCCGGGGAAGACGAACGCGACGCGGCCGCGACCGGCAGCCGCGCCCGTCACCACCGCGCCGTGGCTCTCGTCCGCGGCGAGCGCCCGCAGACCGGCCACCGCCTCGTCCGTCGTTTCGGCGATCACCGCGCCGCGCGTGGAGTGCTGCGTGCGGGTCGTCGCCAGCGAGTGGGCGACGTCGGACAGCCTCGTCCCGGGCGACTGCTCCAGGTGGCTCGCCAGCCGTGCGGCGTTGCGCGCGAGCGAGCGCGGGCTCGTGCCGGACACCGTCAGGCAGACCGGACCGCTCTCGTCCGGTGTGGCCCGTACCGGAGCGCCCTCGGGCGCCTCGCCGAGGGCGACATGCGCGTTGGTGCCGCCGTATCCGAAGCTGCTCACCCCCGCGAACCGCGGCCCGGCCGGCCACGTAGCTGCCTCGGTGACCACTTCCAGACGTTCGGCGGGGAAGTCGATGCGCGGGTTCGGCGTGCGAAAGTGCAGGCTCGGCGGGATGACGCCGTGGTGCACCGCGAGCGCGGCCTTGATGAGCCCGAGGGCGCCGGCCGCCGGTTCGAGATGGCCGAAGTTCGTCTTCGCCGAACCGATGCGCAGCGGCGTGCGCCGGTCGGGCCCGAACACGGTGCCGAGCGCGCTCGCCTCCGTCACGTCGCCCAGCGGCGTGCCCGTGCCGTGCGCCTCGACGTACGCCACCGCACGCGGCGGGACGCCGGCGTTCTCCCACGCCGAGCGCAGCACCTCCGTCTGCGCCTCGTGGCCGGGGGCGGTCAGTCCGTCTGTCGCGCCGTCGTTGTTGACCGCGCTGCCGTGCACCAACGCGTAGACGCGGTCGCCGTCGGCGAGCGCGTCGGACAGCCGGCGCAGCACGACTACGGCGCAGCCCTCGCCCCGGGCGTAGCCGTCGCCGTCGCCGTCGAAGGCCCGGCACAGGCCGGCAGGGCTCTGCGTACCGAGTTTCGTCATGGCCACCGAGGTGTTCGGGTGCAGCATCAGGTTGACGCCGCCGGCCAGTGCGAAGTCCGACTCGCCGGAGCGCAGGCTCTGCACGGCGAGGTGCACCGCGACCAGAGAGGAGCTCGACGCGGTCGCCACGGCCATCGCGGGGCCCCGCAGCCCCAGGGCGTAGGCGATGCGGGACGGGATCACCGAGTTGTCCCAGCCGATGGCCGAGTGGGCGTGGATCGCCTCGGCGGCGCCCTGCGTGAACAGCGGGTACTCCTGCCACATCGCGCCCATGAAGACGCCGGTGCGCGTACCCGAGAGACTCGCTGTGGAACGCCGCGCGTCCTCGACGGCGGCACAAGCCACCTCCAGGGCGATCCGCTGCTGCGGGTCCATCTGCCGTGCCTCGGCCGGTGGGATGCCGAAGTGCTCCGCGTCGAATCCCGTGACGTCATCGAGGAACCCGCCTCGACGGTTCGCCGCCCGGCCGGACGCCTCCGCGTCGGCCCATGCGGTGGCGTTCCACCGGTCGCTCGGCACCTGACGCACCGCGTCGACGCCTTCGAGCAGAGCCTGCCAGAGGCCGGTCGGGTCCTCGATCCGTGCCGGCAGCCGGCAACCGATGCCGACGATCGCGATCGGCTCGGGGCGGCCGTACGTCCGGCCGGCGGTCTGGTCAGTCATGGGTAGCCCCGATCTCGTCGGACGCGTAGAGCGCCAGGCATGTCTCCTCGATCGCGGCGAGCGGGCCCGCGTCGTTCAGGATCGTCATGTGGTTCGCGGCATCGATCTCCATGAGGCGAAGACCCGGCAGCTCGCGCACCCAGTCCTGCTGGTAGTTCACGTGGTCGAGGGAGAAGGTCTCGCCGACGACCTGGAAGTAGGGTTCGCTCTCGCCCAGGAAGAGCCCGCGCCGGTTACGGAAGTACGTGGACACCACGGCTTCCGGCCGCGGCAGCGGCCTGATGGTGTGCTCGCCGACCCGGTAGGCGAGCTGGATCGCTATGTTGCGCCTGATGAACCGCGCGATCTGCGCAGGTTTCATGGCGAACCCGCGCCCTGCCGCCAACTCCGCGAGCCGCAGGACGAACGCGTCCTCGTCCAGGTCCTCCGCGAGCTCGTCCCGGTGGACGAGACGGGCACGCAGGACCGCCGGGTCCTTCTCCCCCGCCGGCCAGAGCAGGGAATTGACGACCTGCAGGGCCGCGCTCCGCGCCGTCCGGAACCCGTTCGCATTCGACTTCGCCAGGCCGGTCTCGTCCGGCGAGTCCACCATCGTCAGCGAGGCCACGTCCTGGCCCCGCGCCTGCAGCCGCCGGGTCACCTCATAGGCGACGATGCCGCCGAGGCAGAATCCGCCGACGTCGTACGGTCCCTCGGGCTGCACCGAGCGGATGAGCCCGGTGTAGTACTCGGCCATGGCCGTGACGCCCTCGATCGGCGCGTCCCCGGTCAGCAGGCCCCGGGCCTGGATGCCGTAGAACGGGCGGCCGATCCGCTGGGCGATCGTGCGGTACGACTCGACGCCGGCGAGGGCGCCGTGGATCCAGAACACCGCCCTGCCCTCGGACGCGCCGTTGAGGCGCACCAGCTCGGGGGCCAGCGGACGCGCGTGCGCCCGCGTGGAGCGGGCCTCCGCCTCGGGCAGCCTCGCGACCACGTCGTTCAACGTGTCGTGCGGCTGCCACCAGTCGGGCTGGAACCCCGGAAACACGTTGCTGATCCGTCCCAGCATCGCGACCAGAAGCAGGGAGTTGAGACCGTAGTCGGCGAGCGACCTCGTGCCGTCGATCTCGTGGCGCGACAGGCCGAGCACCGAGGCGACGAGGTCGGCGACGAAAGCTTCGCCATCCGGAGGGGCGACGCGGCCGGCGACGAAGACTTCACCATCCGGAGGGCCGACGCGGCCGGCGACGAAGACTTCGCCATCCGGAGGGCCGACGGCTGTGTGCGGGGCCTGATCCGGCCGCGGTGCCTGCTCGGCGAAACACGTCAGCCGTGCGAAGGGGTACCCGGGCAGTGCGATCCGCCTGCGTCGAGCGCCGCGATGCGTCAGGTCCCAGTCCATGAACCTGCCCGCGACCCAGTGTTCTGCTACCTGGTCCAGCTGCGCCGGCATCCCGTCGTTCTCGGCGCCGGCAGCGGGATCGACGCCGTCGGCGAACGCCACATGGGCGAGCGTGTCCGGGTCGCCGTCGAGCCAGCCTCCCAGAATGCGGGCGGCCTCGTCCGTGCCCTGCGCTACGAACGCCAGCCGGCAGCTCATCGCTTCCCGGCCGACCTGCAATGTGTACGCGATGTCCGCCCAGGAGCGCGGATCCGCTTCGGCGAGCCGATGCATCAGCCGGCGCGCCCGCTCGCGCAGAGCGTCGACGCTCTGCGCCGAGAGCACCAGGACCTGCGAGCCCCGGTCGTCGTCCCGGGTAGCGCAGGCGATGTGCTGCTCCAGGACAACATGCGCGTTCACGCCGCCGATCCCGAAGCTGTGCATGCTCGCGCGGCGTGGCAGCAGCCGGCCGGCGTCGTCGGTGCGCTCGGGCCACGGCAGGTTCCGCTCGGCGATGCGCAGCCGCGTCTCCTTGAGGGAGATGTCGCGGTGCAGCCGCCCGAAGCCCGGGAGCGCCGGGATCACGCCGTGCCGCACCGCCAGCGCGGTCTTCACCAGCGCGGCCAGGCCGGAGACGACCTCCGTGTGCCCGATACAGGGCTTCACGTTGCCCAGATACGTCACGTCCTCGCTGTCGTCCTCGCCGCGGCGTCCGGCGCCGAGCGCCGCCAGCTCCGCGCTGTCCGCCAGAACCGAGCTCATGCCGTGGGTCTCGATGTAATCCACGGCGCCCGGATCGATCCCGGCGTCGGCGTAGGCGTGCGCGACGGCTGCCTTCATGCCCCTGATGTTCGGTGCCGTGAAAGACACCCCCCTGCCGCCGTGGGCCACGCCGGTGCCGCGCACGACGCAGTAGACGAAGTCCCCGTCCTCGATTGCCCGGCTCAGTGGTTTGACCAGTACGGCGGCGACGCCTTCGCTGCGCGCCGTACCGTCGGCGTCCTGCTGAAACGGCCGGACGTCGCCGCGCGGGCTGAGCATCCCGGCGGCCCGCATCCCGCCGAACCCCGCGGGCGACATCACCAGGTTCACCCCGCCGACGAGCGCCTGCTCGCACTCGCCGTCGCGGATCGACCGGATCGCCCGGTGCAGGGCCACGAACGAGGACGAGCACGTCGTGTCGTACTGCTCGCTGGGGCCGTTGAGGTCGAGCAGGTACGAGATCCGGTTGGGCACCATCGCGGGCGACGGCAGGCTCATCAGGTCCGTGGCGGCGGGCCGGTATTCGCTCTGCGTCGTGGCGACGAACACGCCCGTCGGCCGGTTCCGCAGCTCGGCCGGCCGGTAGCCCGCGTCCTCGACCGCGTTCCAGGACGTCATCAACAGCAGGCGCAGCTCCGGCGTCACCTGTCGCGCCTCGGTTACCGACATGCGGAAGAAGAGCGGATCGAATTCATGCACGCCTTCGAGGAATCCGCCCCGCAGCGCGGCTGCCTCGTCGCCGTAGGCCGCCCAGTCCGCACGCTTTTCCGGCGGGGCGGTGATGCACCGTGTGCCCTGCTCGACGATCCGCCAGAACTCGTCGACGTCGTCGGCCCCGGGGAAGCGCGCGGACATGCCGACGATCGCCATGCCGTCGAGCGCGGCCTCGTCGAGCTCAGGCTCAGGCTGAACGGGATCGGGCGCCCGGTCCGGCGACGCAGGCTCCGCCGGAAGCACCTGCCGCAGGTCCTCGGCGTATTCGGAGACGATGAACTCGCCCAGCTCGGCGAGGGTGTTGTGCTCGAACAGCACAGTGATGTCGAGGTCGATGCCGAGCGTCCCGCCGAGGGTCCGGGCCACATTCACAGCGAAGATCGAATCGAGCCCGTAGTTCGAGAAGGACTCGCCCCGCCCGATCCTCGTCCGCGGGATGTGCAACGCCTCTGCCAGCACATCGAGCGCGACTGCCTCGATGTGGGCGCGCAGACGGTCTCCTGGCTCGCTCCCGGCGCTCCGATCGGCCGCGGCCGGCGCCGGGCTCTCGCGCACCGGCGCCACTTGCGGCGCGGACAGGCGCGGTACGGCCGTCGCCTGCCGTATGACGCCGTCGCTCTCGGCCACGATGATCTGCTGTCCCAGATCCTCGGCATCCCGCGCGGGCAGGGCGATCCCGCGGAATCCCTCCTGGGTCAGGACGTGCCGCCACTGCGCCGTGGAGAGCAGCGGGCTGCCCTGGATACGCAGGTGCGGGTCCTCGTAGCGCCACCATCCGTCGAGGAGGCCGAAGGAGAACTGGCTGAGCAGGTTGTTCGCGGTCAGCTCGTTCAGGACCAGCAGTCCGCCGGGTTCGAGAAGCGCCTTGGCGTTGCGCAGGGTACGGCGGATGTCCCCGGTGGCATGCAGGACGTTGGCGGCGACCACGACGTCGTACCCGCCGAGGGTGAAGCCCTGATCCGCCACCGGGCGCTCGATGTCCAGGATTCCGCAGGCCAGCCAAGGGTTCTCCGCACCGAACGAACGCTCCGCGTGGTTCAGGAAGACCCTCGATATGTCGGTGTAGCAGTACTCGCGCACGTCCAGCCGCGCGGACCGCAGCGCATCCAGGACGACCGCGCTCGTGGCACCCGTGCCGGCGCCGACCTCCAGGATCCGCGGCGCAGCCGCCGTCCGGGCTCGTGCCCGCCGCCGCAGCCGCACCACCAAGTCGTCCGCCAGCACCTGGTTGAAGAACGCCGACGCCGGGTTGGTCGCGTAGGCGTTCTGCACCAGCTCCAGCGATCCCCCGGGGAAGATGACCTCGGTGGCCGGTCGCCGTCCGCTGAGAATGTCGGGGAAGGCACGCAAGGTGGTCTCCACCAGCAGGTGGGTGGCCGCGAGGTCGGGATTCTCCCGCCACGCGGGCTTTTCCGTCTCCCACTCGCGCCACAGCTGCTCGAGCGGCCGATCCCGCGTGGCACCGTCGAGCAGGATCCTGCCGTCCCGCCGATCGATGTAGCCGGCCGCCTCGAAGACGCGCAGGCACTCGCCGAACCAGGCTCCGTATCCCGGCGCGAGACCTGCCGACTCCCGTGCGGCCTCCGGAGTCCGGCCGGATTCGCGGAACGCGCCGAGCGTGCACAGATGGGACCAGAGAAAGTCGAGCAGCAGCTGCTTCATGATCAGTTCCTTCGAAAGGGCGCGATCAGATCGCGAGCGCGGTCAGCTCTGCGGTGCGGGCGCGCAGCCGCCCCAGTTCGGCGCCCGGCGCCGTCGCCGGTTCCTGGGCATCGGCGGGCACAGCGTCCGGCTGTACGGCAGTGGGGAGGATGACTTCGTCGTCGCCCAGGACGATGCCCCGGTTGTTGAGCTCGGGACCGAACTTCATCAACGTCAGCCTGCTGACCGGCCCCGCGCACAGCCGTTCGATCGCCGCCGTCAGCTCGTCCGGCTGAATGAGCGGCGCCTGCGCTCCGACCAACGCGCCCCGCTCGCCCTCGGTGGGTGCGTTGTTGAAGCAGTAGCCCAGATTCAGCACCTTTCCGGCAGCGCCGTAGTGGCGTTGCAACGTCGGTGCGAAGGAATCGAGGAACGTGCAGGCGGCCGCGTAGTTCGCCTGCTTGATGGCTTTGAGGTAGGAGTTGATCGAGGACAGGAACAAGGCGAAATCGAGCGACTCTCCGCCGAACACCTGCATGCACCGGACGCTCGCGTCGACCTTGCCGCGCAGCACGTCCTCGAACTGCGCCTCGCTCATCCGCGCCAGGCTCGCCCCCGAGAACACCAGGCCCGAGTGGATGACGCCGTGCACCGCGCCGAACCGCCGGACGATCTCGTCCTTCGCCGCGCGCAGGGACGCAAGGTCGGTCGCGTCGGACTGCAGGTACAGCGGCGCAGGCCCGTCCGCGCCGGTCGACTGCGCGATGGCGGCCTCGACTCGCGCGTCCCGCGGCCTGCGTCCGAGCCACACCACCTGGGCGCGGTACCGGCGGATCAAGTACTCGCTGATGGCCGTGCCTAGGGCGCCCGCCCCGCCGATGATGACGTAGGTGCCGCCCCGACGCAGCCGGGACGACGTCGGCGAGGCCGGCTGAACGGTCATCAGCCGCTGCCCGTGCCACCGGCCGTCGCGGTGGATACGCAGGTTGCCGTCCGGGTCCGCGGCCAGGTCGAGCACCGCGGTGAGAGAAGACGCGTCGTAGTCCTCGACGTCCGCCACCCGCACCCGCCAGTTCGGGTACTCCTTCGCAGCCGACCCCGCCAGACCGGCGACACCGGCGTGCGCCGGGTCGACGACCTCGGCCTCCTGGACGGCGTGCGCCCGCTCAGTGATCAGGGTCAGGCCCAATGAGCGATCGCCGTACCCTGCGGCCAGAAGTGCTTTCACCGTGCGGAAGGCATGCAGCGAGCCGCTGGACTGGCCCTCGACGACGCGCGCACCGGACCGGTCATCCACGGCGCTGGGCGCCACCCAGATCAGATGGTCGAGTTCCGGGACCGACCGGACGGACTTCTCCAGATCGTCGTACGTACTCTGCGAAGGATCCGCGACCACGTGGGCGCCTGGACAGCGCGCGAGGAGAACGTCCCGCGCCTGCCCTGGGGGCGCGATGATGCCCACTGTTTCGGAACTCCGCGGCCACCTCGTGGATTCCGTCTGCCGAAGGGGGTCCCACACCGGCAGCAGCGTGACGGCGCCGCCGTCCGCCGGGTCCTGTGTCTGCTCGGCCCGACGGCCTGCGATGCCTCGCAGACGCAGGCACACCGTGCCGTCGTCGGTCGCGAGGTCGATGTCGATCCGCTCCGCGCCGCGCGTGTCCTCGGCGCGACGTACCAGGGCCCACATCGTGGTCGCGCAGGGGGCGAGGACTTCGGCCGATTTGATGGCGAACACCAACCCGGCCTGATCGCCGCCGTCGAGCAGTCGCATGCACTGCATCGCCGAGTCCACCAGCGCCGGGTGCGGGACGAGGCCGTCCATGGTTCCTGACGCCGCGCCGGGCAGCCGCAGTTCGGCGAGCACCGCGTTGTCGCTCCGATGCACCGCCACGACCCCCTGGAACGTGGGGCCGTAGTCAATACCGCGATCCCGCCACTCGGCGTAGAAGCGCAGGGGGTCGAAGCCGGTGGACCGGAAATCCCGAAGCAGCGCGGGCAGATCGAGCTTCTGCGCGGCCGTCGGCTCCGCAACGGACACCTCGCCCTGGCAATGGAGAACGGGCTCGTCTCCGGCGGACTCCGCCGAGGACACGCTGAACCGGGTCACGTCGCCATCCGCGCGAAGAGCCACCTCCAGTGCGCGCGGCACGCCCGGGACCGCGAGGGGTCGCAGGAAGACGATGTCGTCCATGCGCACCGCGTCGCTCGCGGTCCGCCTCGCCGTCGCGGCGACCCACTGCAGATACATGGCCCCCGGGGCGATCCCGGTTCCCTGCACCTGGTGTTCACGCAGGTAGAACTCGTCGCCGGTGAGGACCACCCCATCGCGCCGCGGCCGGTCGTCTGCCGCCGCGCGGGCCGGCAGCGCATAGCGTTCCCGCTCGAAGGGGTAGCCCGGCAGCGGAACGCGGCGGTAGCGGCGGTCGCGGAACAACTCGGCGAAATCCGGTGCCTCACCGTCGAGGAACTGTTGGGTGAGTGCCTGCAACCTGGCGTCCGCGCGCTGCGCCGGGCTGTCCTGCCCGGAGAGCCAGGCAGTGCACTGGTTCTCCAGTTCCGCGACATCCCCGACCACGCGCGCCCATCGGTGCCGCAGGTGCCTGCGGCCGAGCAGGAGTGTGTGGCTCACCTCGCCGGCGTCGAGGTCCGGGTGCTCGCGGCAGTGACGCGCGAGCCGGGCCACCTGTTCGCGCAAGGCTTGCTCCGTCGCCGCCGACAGCGCGATCAACCGGGCCCCGTCCTGCCTGCTCCGCGGCGGCGTGGGCGGCTTCGACGCCTGTTCGATGACGGCGTGGGCGTTGGTTCCGCTGGCGCCGAGCGACGTGATCGCGGCGCGCCGCCTGCCGCCGTCCGGCACGTCCCACCGCCTCGGCTCCGTGTGCACGAAGAACGGGCTGCCGGCCAACGTGACACTGGAGTTCGTCTCCGTGTGGTGGGGCAGACCGGGGATCATCTCGTGCCTCATCGCCAGCAGTGACTTGATGACGCCGATCACGCCGGCCGCGGCCTGCGCGTGGCCGATGGAGGCCTTCGTCGAGCCGAGCGAGCAGAACCGCTCGGCGTCCGTGAAGCCGCGGAACGCGCGGTCGAGCGCCCGGAATTCCACCGGGTCGCCGAGCTTGGTTCCGGTGCCGTGTGCCTCGACCAGTCCGATCCCCGCGGGGTCGATTCCAAAGTCCTGATAGATCTGCCGGATCAGCTTTTCCTGCGAGGTCCCGTTCGGCGCGGCGATCCCGTTTGTCGTGCCGTTGTGGTTGATCCCGATTCCGCGGATCACGCCGTGGATGTGGTCGCCGTCCGCCTCTGCGTCCGAGAGCCGCTTGAGGATCAGGGCACCGACTCCTTCGGCCGGCACGAATCCGTCGGCCGCCTGGTCGAACGAGCGGCACCGGCCCGCCGGGGAAAGCATCCCGGCCCGCGACGCCGCCAGATACAGCCGCGGCGAGTTCTGGACGTAGACCCCGCCCGCGATCGCTGTGGTGACCTCGCCCGCCCACAGCGCCTGGCACGCCAGGTAGAGGGAGACCAACGAGCTGGAGCAGGCGGTGTCGACCGCGATCGCCGGCCCGTGCAGGTCCAGGTAGTACGCGATGCGGGACGGCACGAGCGAGTTCATGTTGCCCCACAGTGCCTGGCCCGGGTAGTCGGCCGGCACCGTCAGATCCAGGTAGTCGCCCGCAGCGCAGCCCACGTAGACGCCGCACCGGTCGCGGTCGAGCGACTCGCCCGCGTGGCCCGCGTCCTCGAGCGCCCGCCACGCTTCCTGAAGGAACAGCCGCTGCTGCGGCTCCATGTAGACGGCCTCCGCGCCGGAGATCCCGAAGAAGAGCGGGTCGAACTCGTCGACGCCGTCCAGGAGACCGCCGTCCAGGCACACGCTGCCCAGCGACGCGAGGTCCCAGCGGGACACCTTCGAGACGGCGTCCCTGCCGGAGGCCATCAGGTCCCAGAACTCGTCGGCATCCCGGGCGCCCGGAAACCGGCCGCTCATGCCGACGATCGCGACGGGCTCCCGGCCACCGCCCGACGGCCCGGATACCGCGCGCGGCCCGGATACCGCGGACGGCCCGGATGCCGCAGACTGCTCGGACACCGCCGACGGCCCCGGTATCGCGGACAACCCTGACACCGCCACCGACGGCTCGGGCACCGCGGCCACGATGGCGGCGCCCTCCTCGTCGAGGATGAATCGCGTCAGCCGCTTGATGGACGGGTTCTCGAACAGCACGCTCGGATCGAGGCCGGTGCTCAGCGACTCGTTGAGCCGTTGCACCAGGGAGACGCCGGTGAGCGAGTCCAGTCCGTAGTCGGCGAAGGGCTTGTCGGCCGCGAGCTCATCCGCAGTCAGCTTCAACGTCTCGGAGAGGATCCGCTCGACGGTAGCGCGGACGTGATCCTCGACCGAACCGGGCGCGGCAGGCCGCGGTTCCCGGCGCGAACCGGCGCGCGCCAGGATCACCTGCTGGCCCAGGACGCGGGCGGGCTCCGCCAGCAGTTCGACCGTGTCGAACCCGCACTCCCGCAACACTTCGCGCCACGAGTCCGAGGACAGCGCCGGTCCGCCCTGGATACGCCGTCCGTCCGTGGGCCGCCACCACCCTTCGAGAAGCCCGAAGGTCAGGTGCGACCACCAGTCGTTCCGGGCGAGCTCATTGAGTACGAGGACTCCGCCGGGCCGCAGCAGTGCTCTGGCATGGCGCACTGCCTGCACGATGTCCCTGGTGGCGTGCAGGACGTTGTTGGCGATGACGATGTCGTAGCCACCCACGGCAAGTCCCTGTGCGCCGGGCTCCCTCTCCGCGTCGAAGGTCGTGAAGGACAGGTACGGCACGTGGCCGGCGAACCGCCGCTCCGCGTCGATCAGGAACGCCTTCGAAATGTCCGTATAGCAGTACTCAGCGAGGTCGCGGCCCGTCAGCCGGGCGAAGACGCGCTCGCTGGTGCTGCCGGTACCCGCTCCGATCTCCAGCAGCCGGATCCCGGCGCGGCGACGGGCGTCCACCTCCGCGCGCACCGCGCCGGCCGTCACGTCGTTGAAGTAGTCGGCCGTCGCGTTCCCCCGGTACGCCGGTTCGACCAGCTCGAACGAGCCGCCGGGGAACATGACCGCCGTGGCCTTCGTCCGCCCGGACAGGATCGCGGGCAAGGCCTCGATCATGCGCTCGGTCAGGCCGGTCTTGGCCGCCAGCTCAGGATCTCCGGCATGGGCGTCCTTCCACGCGCGCCAGGCGCGCCACGACTGTTCGAGGTCCGGCGCACTCTTCCCGGGTGCCACGAATTCGCCCTCACGCACGAGTTCTCCGTGGCTCAGCAGCACGGTCACCGTACGGTCGAGCCACTGTGCGAAGGACGGCGTGATCCCTTGCCCGATCAGGTCACCCAGGCCGCTCAGGTCACGGCGAACGGGCGCGTGGAAGAGTCCTGCCGCCACGAGCTGTGCGAGCACGAGCGGGCGCGAGAGGCTGTCCATCTCGTCTGTCGCGGACGTGCGACCGGACAGGAACGCTTCGACGCTCTCGGGCCCGGCCGCGGCCACGAGCGACGATGCCGCGTCGAGCGGTTCGGTGGCCCGGGAAACAGACACCGCCTCGGCGGTCGGCCAGAACCGTTTCGCAGCGAACGGATACGCCGGCAGGCTCACCCGCACCGGCGGGTTCGTGCCGTGGTAGGCGTGCCACTCGACGTCGATGCCGTTGACCCACAGGGGCGCGATCCTGTCCCACTTCCCGTGTTCGAGCCACCCGGCGACCACGTCTCGCAGCTCCCCGGGGCGATCGAAGAGGCCGAGCAGCTGGTCCTCGGGCCGTCGGGCCGTACCTTCGAACACCGCTCCGCGCGCCCCGCGCTCGACGTACTCCTGAAGGGTTGCGATCAGCCCGTCGACGTCGTTCGCGACGAAGACCACTCGTTCGGTCATCGCCCGCCGCCCGACCTGCAGCGTGTAAGCGAGCGACGCCAGATCGCCTTGCGCGTCCCGGTATCCCGGCAGGAACTCCAGAAGCTGCCGCGCGAGGACGCCGAGCCGCTCCCCATCACGGGCCGAGAGGACGACTGCTTGGGGTCCGGGTCGTCCGGCGGCCCGCGCACCGATCGGCGCTTGTTCCAGTACCGCGTGCGCGTTGGTGCCGCCGATCCCGAAGGAGCTCAATCCGGCCCGCGCGGGCTCGTCGCCGTCCAGCGGCAGATTCCGGTCGGCCACGAAGAACGGCGACTCGTCCCACTCGATCTCCGAGCTCGGCACGTCGCAGTGCAGGGTCCGCGGAACCTCGCGGTGCCGCAGGGCCAGGGCCACCTTGATGAGGCCGGCGATCCCCGCGGCCGCGTCCAGGTGGCCGATGTTGCTCTTGACCGAGCCGATGCCGCAGTACTGGCTGCGTGCCGTGTGATGCCGGTACGCCTCGGTCAGAGCCGCAACCTCGATGGGATCGCCGAGCCTCGTGCCCGTGCCGTGCGCTTCGACGTAGCTGATCGTCGACGGGTCCACGCCCGCCTTGTCCAGCGCCTTGCGGATCACCTCGGTCTGGCCGCGCATACCGGGCGCGTAGAAGCCTGCCTTGTCGCCGCCGTCGTTGTTCACCGCGACGCCCCGGATCAGGCAGTAGATGTGGTCTCCGGCAGCGATCGCCTCACTGGCGCGCTTGAGGACGACCACGCCGACACCTTCACCGCCGGACATGCCGTCGGCGCCGTCGGCGAACGCGCGGCTGCGCCCGTCGCTCGAGAAGTTCAGGCCCGGCTGGTGCACGTATCCCAGCTCCCCCGCGGAGAACAGGCTGGCCGCGCCGACGATCGCCTGGTCCGCGTCGCCGGCCAGGAGTCCCTGACAGGCGACGTGCACCGCGCTCAGCGCCGAGGAGCAGTTGGTGCTCACCGCCATGCTGGGGCCACGCAGGCCCAGCTTCGTGGAAATCATCGTGGGTACCGTGCCGCCTTGCGCGAACAGCCAGGCGGCGTAGGTCTCAGAGCTCTCCAGGACCCGTGGGCCCGACGCGTTCGCCATCAGAGCCGGGAGCAGGGCCTGGTAGAAGTTCGTGCTGGTGGACGTGGTGACGCTGGTCTCGGGAACGTCCTCCGGGCGGTAACCGGCATCCTCCAGCGCCTGCCACGCGTGCTGCAACAGCAAGCGCGCCTGTGGGTCCATGAACTCGGCGTCGCGGGGGGAGATGTCGAAGAACGCCGCGTCGAACTCCGCCCTGCCGTCCACGACCGACCGCTGCGACACGTATCCGGGTCGGGTGATCAGCTCCTCCGGCACTCCGAGCGCGCGCAGTTCCTCGGCCGACCATGATGTGCCGCCACTGCGTCCCTCCACGAGCGCGGACCAGAATTCGCGGTGATCCATGGCGCCCGGGAACCGGCACGACATACCGATCACCGCGATCGAGTCATCAGGCCGGGCACCGGAGGCTGCCGGAGTGGCATGACGCGGATCAGGGTGCTGCTCGGGCTCGGCCGGCTGCGCAGCAGGTGCCTGTCCAGCAGGCAGCAGCCCCGTCAGGTGCCGGGCCATCGCCGCGACGGACGGGTGCGCGAAGACGCTGGTGGGTCGCAACGAGCAGCCGAACTCACGGTTGATCGCCGTCACCGCTTCGATGGCCGCGAACGAGTCTCCGCCGATGTCGAAGAAGCCTGCGGAACGATCGATATCGCGCGAGCCGAGCACCTCTTCGAAGATCCCGCGCACGGTCCGCTCGATGTCAGGCCGCTCGATGTGAGGCGCGGCGACCGGGCTGTCGGCGGCCGGGAGCGGCACCGTCCGGGCGGCCTCGGTCAGCTTCGCCCGGTCGATCTTGCCGTGCGCCGTGAGCGGAAAGGCGTCCAGGGCCACGAATGCGGCGGGCACCATGTAGGCGGGGAGGGTCTTGGCGAGCTCCGCGCGCAGCAGAGCGGCGTCGACCGGCGCGTCCCCGCTCCCGGTGCAGTAGGCCGTGAGCCTGTCCGACAGGCCGGCATGCTCGAGCAGCACGACGCTTCGGCCGATCTCCGGGCGGGCATTGAGCACCGCCTCGATCTCGCCGAGTTCGATGCGATGGCCTCGCAGTTTGACCTGGTGGTCCATCCGGCCCAGGACGACGATCTCGCCGTTCGGCAGTCGGCGCGCGAGGTCGCCGGTCCGGTACAGCCGTCCGGGAGCGAACGGGTTGTCCAGGAAGCGCTCGGCCGTCAGCTCCGGCTTCCGGTGGTAGCCCAGGGCGACCCCGTTGCCGGCGATGTGAAGCTCACCGGTCACGCCGACAGGTAGCGGACTCATGTTCCGGTCGAGGACGTACAACTGGGTGTTCGCGATGGGGCTGCCGATGGTCACCGGCTCCTCACGGCGCAGCCGCTTGGCCGCTGACCAGATGGTCGTCTCCGTGGGGCCGTACAGGTTCCAGGCCTCGCCGCGCTCCACGAGTTGGTTCTTCAGGCCGTCGGGTAACGCCTCGCCGCCACACAACACCTTGACGCCCTCGGTGTTCTGCCACCCGACGCGCACCAGCATGGCCCAGGTCGCCGGAGTGGCCTGCATGACGGTGGGCCGCCATTCGGCGACCTTCTCGGCCAGCAATGTGGCATCGGCGGTCGTGGCCGATTCACAGACGCAGACCTGCCCGCCGGTGATCAGCGGGAGGAAGAGCTCCAGGGCGGCGATGTCGAAACTGTGCGTGGTCAGGGCCAACAGCCGATCGTGGGACGCCATACCCAGCGTGCGCGCCATGGCCAGCACGAAATTGGTCAGCGCCGTGTGCGGAACCACGACGCCCTTGGGCTTCCCCGTGCTGCCCGAGGTGTAGATGATGTACGCGGCTGGAGGTGCCGAGGCTTGCGGGTCCGGCGAATCGGCGGTCGTCTCCCCCGCCGCCGCCCATGCCTGGGCTACCTGATCATCCTGACGGTCTGTCGGGTACAGCCTCACCTTCGGCGTCCCCATGGCGGCCAGCCTGTCCATCACCGCCTCATGGCAGATGACGAGTTGTGCGCCGCTGTCCTCGACCATGTAGGAGAGGCGTTCGGCCGGCAGCCGGCCGTCCAGGGGCAGGTACACCGCGCCGAGCTTCATGACGGCGAGGAGGGCCACGACAAGGTCGAGCGACCGTTCGTAACAGACCCCTACGATGTCCCCGGGGCCAACACCTTGACGCGCCAGCGCCTGCGCCAACGCCGAGCTCCGGTCAGCGAGTTCGCGATAGGTGAGAGTCCGCTCCCCGCAGGTGACTGCCGGGGCGCCCTGGTTCGTCTCTGCCTGCTCCGCGAAGAGATCCCAGCACGTCCGATGCGCGGGAAAGTCGGCCTCGGTGCGGTTCCACGTCTCGATGACGAGGCGACGTTCCTCGTCGCCGAGCAGGTTCAGCCTGCCTATCGGCGACCGGCCGTCCGCGTCGAGGACGCTGTCCACCAGGGTGGCGAAGTGTTCTGCCATGCCCGCGACGGCATCGGCCGAGAAGGCGTCGGGGTGGTATTTCCAGTTCACCAGGAACCCGTCACCGGGAGCCACGTCCACCGTGAGGTCGTACTCCCCCAACTGGTAAAGCCCGTCGACGAGTTCGAACTCCCTCTCGCCGGTGGCGCGGGCCCGCTCGCCCAGGTATCCGGAGAGAGCGGAATCCTGGTAGTTGTACACGACCTGATAGAGAGGCGACCGCGGATTCACGCCCCGGGCACCGAGATCGCCCACGATCCGGTGGAACGGGTAGGTCCCGTGCTCGAGTACTTCGAGCACCGTGGACTGCACGCGCCGGGCGAACGCCGTGAACTCCTCGGAGGCGTCCGGCCTGGTCCGGACGGGCAGCGTGTTGACGAAGTAGCCGACGACCGGGTCGAAGTGCTCCGTCGGGCGCCCGGCAACCGGCATCCCGATGACGAGGTCCTCGCTTCCGGTGTACCGGTGCAGCAAGGTCAGGAAGGCCGCCAGGAAGAAGATCCCCGGGCTGATCTCATGCGAAGCGGTGAAGGCCGCGATGGCGGCGGCCTGCTCCTTCGGCAGCCGGCTGGTGTGCACCTCACCCGAATGCAGCGCGTCCGGCGCCAGAGCCACCTGCGAGGGTAACCCTGTGAGGACGCCCGCGCCGGTGAGCTCCCGCACCCAGAACCCGCGGTCCTCCTCGGCGCGCTCACCGGCCAGTACGTCCCGCTCCCACGCGACGAACTCACCGAAGGAGGCGGAGCCCGCCTCGATCGGCACGTCCCGTCCCTCGATCCGCGCCCGGTACGAACTCAGCAGCGTGTCGATGACGAGACGCCCCGACACTCCGTCAATCACGAGGTGATGAACGACCAGCAGAACGTACGCCTCGGACGCGGAGCGACGCAGGACAGCCAGCCTGGTCAAGGGATCACCGGCCAGGTCGAACGGCCGCCGCGCCCTCTCCTTCAAAAGGTTCAGCACTCGCCCGGACGGGATATCGGAGATGTCCACGTGATCAACGCGGAAGCCGTCCGCATCTCCGTGGGACAGACGCGGCCCGTCATCCGTCTCGCGCACTGTGGCCGAGAGAAGCGGATGCCGGGAAAGCGTGTCGCGGAATGCCGCCTGAAGCGCCGTGGTATCAACGTCCGCAAACGAAAGACACACGGGAACGTTGTACGCGTACGTCTCCGGCTCCATCTTGGCAAGCGCCCACAGGCCGCGCTGCCCCTCGGACAAAGGAATGTCCACGAGCCTGTCGAGCTCGGCCAGTACCCTCGTCGTCGACATCTCGCCGTCGGCATATATGCGGGCGAGTGCGCGAAGGTTCATGACGGACTCCTTCCTGCCACACCACCGAGGCATGACGCTGTGGCAAAAAAACGCGAGCGAACGCACGAACTCTGCCCAGCCCGCACGGAGCGGGCTTCCAGTTGTCTTCCGACTCCCACTCCTGCACCCCGCCGACTACGACCGTTCCTTGAACATCGTGGTCGACCATCCGGCCCCTTCACCGGGCCACGCCCCCGAGCGGCTCCCGCAGCGGCACCGTCCCCGGATTCCGGGCGCCGAAGATCAATTGGCCTTGTGATTCGACGTACAGCACCTCGACCGGATCCCACGCGGTGGTGTCGAGCGGCTCAGGATGGTCCGACCGCTTCGGCACGCTCACCAGCGCGTCGGCCGGGTCGAACGACCAACTGTGGTGGGTACAGGTGCGATTGCGCATCGAGCCAGAATCGGCGCGGCACACCAGAGTTCCGGAGTGGGGCACAAATCCGGGCGGGTGCGGTTCCGGGCGAACACACGGCCCCACTCCTGACGGTAGCGTTCCGTATCGGTGAACACGGCACGGTCCACCGGTCCGCCCTCGGCGTCTACGAGCCCCGAGAGGTCGATCGAACGCGACATCTCGGCCGGGCGCTCGATGCCTGCGCGCAGCAGCGAACAGCAGGCGCCCACGGATACGGCCGTCGGTGTCATGACAATCAGTATGTCCCGCACACCGTTGCGTGTTCTCACGTTCGATTCGATGTGGGACACATCACTTTTGCGTTTCGGCGAGCGTGGAGTACGTGGTGCATGCTGCCGCCGTGAGTCATTTCCTGACCGATCCACTTGCCGGCCTCATGCCTATCGAGAGGCCTCAGCGACTGCCTCGATCACGACGTCGATGCTCGTTATGGGCGTCACGGCTACGGGGGCCCTCCTGCAAAGCATCCGGCGAAGGGCGGCAGCAACGGCCGCGCATGTTGTCTGCCGCCCGGACTACGTCAGGCATCTCGGTCAACAGCGCGGGGGCCTCGGCCGGGCGGGCAGGTCGAGCTCTGCGAAACCGAGGTACGAGCGGCGCAGAAGCACGGCAGCAGTAACCGCCGGCGGATCCTGCCTGCGACCTCGGAACTGGACGCGGAGTGCACCGGCAGGTGCGGACGCTACCGAATCCGTTCAGCAGGCGCGGACGCGGACGCTGCCACGAGGAGGGCGGAGCGCCCCGCTTCGCCCAGCGGCTGTGAGGTGCAGCCGGTCCATCCGGCCACAGCAACCACGTACCTGGGCCCAGCGCGGCCCCAGGCCGGCCCGCAACGCCAGGATTTGGAGCCGACGGCTCTGAACGACCCGTCTCGCCAACCAGTACTTCCCTGGCACGCATAGGCCGGGCGGTCATCGGGGAGGGCGTGAAGTCCCCCGGCAAGCCGGGGCAGGAGCGAGGCGGCATGATCGCGTGGCGACGATCCATGAAGGATCGTCGCCACGCAGCGGACTGAAGTCGGAGTCCGGACGCTGGTCCTCAGACCTCGGTCTGGCACCCGGGATCACGGGTGCAGTGCTCGTCGAATCCGTGACGACGCCCATCACAGCAGCGGGGGCGGCACATCTCCGGAAGCCGTTCCGGATGAGCGCCGTCTCCCCGCCGCCGCCGCGGTGACCGGGCCGGCGGGCCCGTCCCGGTCACCGTGGCCCCCGGGGAGGTCAGCGCTGAAGGGAGAGGACGCCCGGCCGCCACGGCAGTTGGTCGTAGGGGCCGCCCGCGGTGGGAGATTTCCCCTGGTAGAGGAGTTGCAGGTTGCAAGGATCGATCGTCATGGTCTGATCCGGGTTCCCCCGGACCAGGTCACCGTGGCTGATGTCGTTGGTCCAGGTGGCACCGCTGTTGGCCTTGCCCGCGAAGGGGTTGCTCTCGGTCGCGGCCTGCGGGGCCCATGACCCGTTCAGACCGGAGGCAGTGAAGGAGCGGAAGTAGCGCCCGTTCGCACCCATTGCCTCGACGATCATGAGGTACTGGTTCTGGCCCTGGACCTTGTAGACCTGTACGCCCTCGAACAGGTTGGCCTTGGTGTCGCTCATGACCGTCGTGTACGACGAGCCGAAGTTGCCCGGGAAGTTCCCGATCGGCATGCTCGCCCGGTAGATCTTGCCGTTGTCGCCGGCGAAGAACAGGTACATGTTCTGGCCGTCGGCGATCAGGGTCTGGTCGATCGGTCCGGTGTCGGAGCCGGAGATGCTCCCGGTGAACAGCGGCTGCGGTGACGACCAGCCATTGGGGTTGGTGGGGTCGCTCGACGTGCGGTAGACGAAGGGCGACGCGCCCCACTGGTACGCCAGCACCCAGATGTTCTTGGGTGCGAAGTAGAACAGCGTGGGTGCCACCGCGGCCTGGCTCATCCCGCTCTGGCCGGCCGACGCCATGTCCGACCAGTTCGTGAAGGGACTGAACATCATCGAGCCGTACGACGATCCCGACACGTTCGAAGCGTAGACCAGGTGCTTGCCGTTGTAGGTCACGGTGGTGAAGTCCTTCACCGCCGCCCACCCGTTCGCAGGCTGCGCCAGCACACCCGTCGACGACCAGCGGTACGTCGACGGCAGGGAACACGAGCCGTCCGTCGGCGGCGTCCCGGTCAGACCGCTCCATTTCTGGTTGCTTCCCTGGTTGCACGTTCCCAGCTGCACCGCCGTTCCGTTGGCCGTGGCGGCGCCCGCGGCCTCCAGGCACAGCCCTGACTCCACCCCGGTGACCGTGCCGTCGGAGTTCACCCTCCACTGCTGGTTCGCACCGCCGGAACAGCTCCAGATCTGCACCCGGGTCCCGGCCGTGGTGGCGTGACCGGGGACATCCAGGCACTTGTTGCCGTACACGGTGAGCTGGTTGGCATCCGTCGACGTCCACTGCTGGTTGGTTCCACTCCAGCAGTCATAGATCTGCACGGACGTACCGTCGGTCTGGACGGCGCCCGGCACATCGAGGCACCGGCCGGAAGCGGCCTGGCGCAGGGCGCCGCCGGCAGCCGCCTGAGCCGGGGTGGCGACGAGCATCGCCGCCAACGCGCCCAGAGCCGCGATCACGGCGGCGAGCACAGCAGATGGATGCCTGCGACTGAAAGTTCGTCTGCTCATGGGGACTTCCTCAACCTTGAGTAGTTGCACAACAGACTTGACGGGACCATGACATGGACATAGCGCGACTCCTCGCGTCGCTACGTTCGGACGGCGCACCGAGCGCGAGCGCGATGCGGCGGACTACGTGAGTTCGACATACCGAACATCGGTCGACGTGTCGGGCAATCTGAATGATAGGGAGCCGGTGAGCGGCGTCAATACCTCTCGCACGTGTCGCCGCAAACGTCGAAACATGCGAGGACCCTCATGCGCGAAGAGTCGCATGTCAAACCGCAAGGTGATCGCGGGCAATGAGGACCGACACTCTTGGCCCGCACCGACACCCCCGACACCAGCCCTGCACCATACGCAGGCGGTGTCATCGGAGGCGCACCACCCGAGGCGACACATTCTCGAAATTTTCGAATCGCCAGCAGAAATATTTCTCGCCTAAGTATTGACGGCGCATCTCTGCGGCCTCAATCATTCCTGTCTAGTGCCGCGGCGGGCAACGTTTGCCCGCCACGGCACCAGCGCTCGCCCGGTGCCCCAGTGAGCAGTACCAGGCGGCACTTCACTTCCGCGCGTCCTCATCGTCGAAGATGCCTCCCCGGCGGGGAAAGCGGTTGATCGGTACCACTCGGCAGAGGTCCTTCGAGCACGTCGAGCAGGCTGTGGGCGGCAAGCGGGGTGATGTCGTTTCCGTTGCGCGCAGCGCGGGTTCCCGTTGTGCAGACCATCAGTTCCGCGGCGAGATCGTCCCGACCCGCGCTGCAAAGACGGAACGGAGCACGCCTCATGTCGATCCTGGTCAGCCCAGGAAACTCAGAAGCACCTGACGGTTGGCATTGTCGAGGTTCGTGTCCACCAACGCCCGTTAAGACAACCTCGGATTGCCGGAGACCGCGGGCTCCACGTCACAGGCCACAGAAGGCGAAGGAGGCCTTCAAGCACTGGCTCCTGGAAGCGCGACGCGCCCTCTCCACGATCCGCCCGGCACGGCCGGGCAACGAGCATGTCGGGCGGCACGGGCGTGAGGCGTGCGCCAAGTCGGACCGGGGCGCCCTTCCTCCAACTCCGGGTCGCTTCCGCCCGGAACTCAGCTGACGTCCCCTCCGTGCCGAGGCTTCGGAGCACCTGGTGGCACGAAGCACGCGGTGACAGTCTTGCCCGATGCCTGCGGATGCGTGGCCCAGCCATCGGCGAGCGCATCGACGATGGCCAGTCCCCGCCCTCCGGTCGTCGTGAGGTCCTCGGACTGCTTGGCAGGAGGAACAGGGTCGGAGTCGTGGACACTCACGTGCAGGCAGTGGCTGTCCCAGGTGAGTACCAGCTGGGCGTCGCTGTGCGCGTGTATGTGCGCGTTGGTGATCAGCTCGGAGACACTGAGCAGTATCGCGTCCACCGTCTCGGGGGCGCTCCCGGTCCACTTCAGGGACATCAGGTGTTCCTGCGTCCACCGACGGCCGGCCCGCACGCCTTGCGACACCGGAAACGATTGCGCCCATCCAACCGCGCGCAGCGACGTGTCCTTCGCCATCGGTCCTCCCTCACTCCGCTCTCCTCCCTCTCCTACCCCCGGCTGCGAAGCACACCCCCGGAACCCCCACACAGCCCGGTCGCCGTCCCGAAGCCGAGGCGGAATCGGGGTCTGCCCTCGGGATATCAGGGCACACGCACTGCACGCCTACGAGAGGAGCACTCCATGCTCGGCATAGCCGCGGCCGTCCTGTTCGTCATCTCTTTCCTGATCAACGCAGCAGACATCACCACCAACGACGTCTTCTCCTCCGTGAACCTCATGCTCCTGGGTCTGGCACTTCTGGCCCTGCACGTAGCGGGAATCGGAGCCGGCCGCCCCTCCCGCAGACGCTGACGGCACCGGCGGGAACCCGGCGGAGGAGCGCGCTCATCAGGGCTCCTCCCCCGCACCACGCTGAACGTGTCTGCCAACCCCGTAAAGGCAAATCCACCCCGGTACTTCAGCCGGACCTTGGTGTTCTGCATCGGCGAGCGCCCGTTCGACCAGGCGTGTGCCGACGGCCGGTCCGCGGGACGCACTGCGCTCCACGATGCGCGCGGCCGTCCGGCGCATGAGAGAGGTGGGGCGTGTGCCGCTCCCTGTGCGGACGGGGAGGTCCCTTTGAGGGCCGAGGCGCTGTCATCGTGTGGTGCCTCCGCGTGAACCGCGGACCGGCCGGGACCTTGGCGGTCCCGGCCGCCGCACGTCATGGCGCGTGCTCGTCCTGCGGCGGAGCGGCGAAGTGCGATCCGGTCAGGGACCGGAGTTCTTGGTCAGCCCAGGAAACTCAGACGCACCTGACGGTTGGCATTGTCGACGTTCGCGTCGCCCAACGTCCGTTGAGGCAATCCCGAGCGTAGCGGGCGGCCGTCCTACGCTTAAAGGCGTCGGCCGGAATGACCGAGGAGTACAAGCAGTCCCAGCCACCGCCCCGACGCGAAGTGGGACCGCGACGATGCCTACAACTTCGCCATTACCAGGAACGGCGGGCTCATCGGCATGTGCTCGACATACCGCGGCGCCGAACCCCAAGGCTGACTACATGGGGTATCGGCTGCACCCTGCCGTCACGCCGACCGCCGCTGGTGCGTGCACCGGCGGCGCTTGTCAGGAAGCACCTGGGTGATGCCCTGACCGTCACAGTGCTCCAGCAGGGGAACGGTGACGCGTCGGCTGGTGTCCAGGGCGCGACTCGCCGTTCCCACGGTGAACGGTTGGTCGAGTTCGCTCAGCCGGTCGGCCGCCAGTCGGGGGGCGTCCGGCAGCAGCACCACGTGCTCCGCGAGCCGCAGTACCGCTCCGTGGCGCACCGCCGCGGCGAGCTCACGGCGGCCGAAGCCGAGTTCCAGGAGCCGCTGGGCGTTGGGGGCGGCGAAGGGCCTCCCGTCGAGTTCAGCGGTGAGCCGGCGCACCGCGTCCGCCACAGGGGCGGGCTGTGCCGTGGGCCCGGCGGTCACGCGCCCGCGGCTCATCCGCAAGGGCGGCGTGACCAGTGCCTCGACGAGGGAGACCGCCGGCAGCCCCAGACGATGTCGGGCGGCCTCCACCGGTATGCCGTCCTCGGTGGGCCGCTCGGAGAGGTACGCCGCCACCAGTTCGGCCAGCCGGGCGCGCAGGGTGGTCCAGTGTGCAGGGTCGGCGAGCCAGTCCCCCACGACAGGCGCGGTGTGGACTGCCACCCCCATCGCGGTCAACTGCCCCCGTCTGACCAGAAGTCGGCGCCGCAGCTCGGCGGCCTCGGCCGGTGCGCCGTGGGCGTCGCCCAGCTCGGCGGCCCGCCGTGCCGCCGCGCCGCGGCGCCGCAGTTCCGGTGGCTGGGGGTCGAGCACCGTCAGACCGGCGAGCACCCGTCGCAGGCCGGGGTCGCGCAGCACCGCGCGGTCGCCGATGCGCAGCGGAAGTGGTTCCGGCAGGGTCAGGCGGACGAGGTCCGGACCGAGCGACCGTACGCGCACGGGCACCGCCGCCGAGCCGATGTGGGCGACAGCGGTGCGGGGCAGTTCTGTGGCAGGTGCTCCACCGTGTACGCGCACGTCGCAGCTCAGGCAGGGGAGGAAACTGCCGGGTGTGAGCAGGGCGTCACCACGGCCCGTCGACTCCTTTTCGAGGCCTCGGAGGTTGACGGCGACGCGGGCGGTGGCCCGCACCAGGGTGGTCTCCTCGCCGAGGGCCTGCAGCCCTCTGACGCGCACGGGGCTGCCGGAGCGTGCGGTCACCAGGACGTTGCCCCTGCGGATCCGCCCCGCCCCGAGGGTCCCGGTGACCACCAGCCCGCTGCCGCGCACGGTGAAGGACCGGTCGATCCACAGCCGCACCGGGGATTCGGCGTCCCCTTCCGGCAGTCGCGCGACCAGCCTGTCGAGGGCGGCGCGCAGCTCGGCGAGTCCCGCGCCGGTGCGGGCGCTGACAGTCACGGTGTCGACGCTGCCGAGGGTGCTCGACCGGATCCGGTCCTGTGCCTGCGCCGTGGCGGGACCGGGGTCGGCCAGGTCGCAGCGGGTGATGACGAGCAGTCCATGCCGTACGCCGAGGGCGTTCACGGCGGCGAGGTGTTCGGCGGACTGGGGCTTCCAGCCTTCGTCGGCGGCGACGACGAACAGCACGGCGGGCACGGGTCCCACGCCGGCCAGCATGGTGGGCACGAACCTCTCGTGTCCCGGGACGTCGACGAACGCCAGCCGTTCGCCCGATGGCAGATCCGTCCATGCGAAGCCCAGGTCGATGGTCAGGCCACGGCGCCGTTCCTCCGCCAGCCGGTCGGGGTGAGTGCCGGTCAGTGCGTGGATCAGTGTGCTTTTGCCGTGGTCGACATGCCCGGCCGTCGCGATGACCCGCATGTTCACCGCCCCGCCGCGCGCAGCACCGCGGCGAGGATGTCGCTGTCGGACTCCTCCGGTACGCACCGGAGGTCCAGCAGCAGCCGGCCGCGCACCACCCGCCCGAGCACGGCCGGTTCACCGGTGCGCAGAGGTTCTGCCAGGTCGTCGGGGAGGCTGAGCGCACAGGAAGGCAGAACGACCCCGGGTGCGCCGCCTCCTCCGACCACCGCCTCGTGGGGTACGACGCGGGCGTCCAGCCCTCGGCGGCCAGCATCCTCGGCCAGGCGCAGCGTGCGGATGCGCAGCTGCGGCAGCGGCATGTGCACGGCTGCGTGCACGGGGGGCTCGGGACCGCGCAGTGTCACTTCCAGCGCGGCCAGGGTGAACTTGTCCACGCGCAGGGCTCGGGCCAGCGGATGGCGGCGCATCCGTTCCACGACGGCGGCCGCGCCAAGGACCAGCCCGGCCTGCGGCCCGCCGAGCAATTTGTCCCCGCTGGCGGTGACCAGGGTGGCCCCGTCGCGCAGGGCCGTGGCCGCGTCGGGCTCGTCCGGCAGCACCGGGTCGGGAGCGAGGAGGCCGGAGCCGATGTCGACCACGACGGGAAGGCCGAGGGACGCCAGTTCCTCGGTCCCCACTCCCCCGGTGAAGCCGCTCACCGTGAAGTTCGACGGGTGGACCTTGAGGATGAATCCGGTGTCCGGGCCGGCGGCGTCCGCGTAGTCGCCGAGACGGGTCCGGTTGGTGGTGCCGACCTCGCGTATCCGTGCGCCGCAGGAAACCAGCAGTTCGGGTATCCGGAATCCGTCGCCGATCTCGACGAACTCGCCCCGGCTGAGCAGGATGTCGCGCCCCGGGGCCAGCGTCACCGCCGCCAGGGCCAGGGCGGCGGCTCCGTTGTTGACCACGTGAACCGCCTCCGCGGCCGGCACCGCTTCCCGCAGGGCAGCCATGGCGCCGCGGCCGCGTGGCGCCCGTCTGCCGGTGCTCAGGTCCAGCTCGACGTCCGTGTATCCGCCTGCCGCCGCCATGGCCTCCAGCGCGGACCGCGACAGCGGGGCCCGTCCCAGGTTGGTGTGCAGTACGACGCCGGTGGCGTTGTGCACGGGGCTCAGTCCGCCTGTGTGTGCGGGGAGCGCGGCAAGTGCGGCGTGGACCGCGTCGCCCGGGCCGATCCGTCCTTCGCGTACGAGTTGTTGGGCGGTGCCGACCGCGGCCTTGACGAGGGGCCTGCCCAGCCGTGCGGACGCCTCGCTCAGCCGGGGGTCGCCGAGGAGCACCGTGGTGCTCGGCACCTGCCTCCGGATGTCCGCAGGCGGCTCGTCCGTCGTGTCCGCCACCCGTGCCACCCCGATCGAAGTCAGCGGAGGCGGACGGGAATCGAACCCGCCTGGCCCGGTTCCCGGACCACACCGATTTTGAAGATCGGGAGGGGCACCAGCCCACCTAACGCCTCCGGAGCAAGATTGTGGTCCCCGCACACTCCTGGGGCAAGAGGTGAAATGATCTCCGTATGAAGCCAGTTGGCCCTGCCTCCGTACCGGCCGCGCCCGTGCGGCTGACCCAGTTCGCACACGGCGGCGGCTGCGCCTGCAAGATTCCTCCGGGGGAACTGGAGGCGATGGTCGCGGGACTGCTGCCGTCCTGGAATCCCGGACAGGCTCTCGGCGGCGGCGAGGACCGGCTGCTGGTCGGACTCGATGACGGTGACGACGCCGCCGTGGTGCTGACGGGTGACGGCACCGCCCTGGTGTCGACGGCCGACTTCTTCACACCCGTCGTGGACGACGCCCGCGACTGGGGCCGGATCGCCGCGGCCAACGCGCTGTCCGACGTCTACGCGATGGGCGGCCGGCCCGTCGTCGGGCTCAACCTACTGGGCTGGCCCCGTGACGTACTGCCCGCGGAGCTGGCCCGGGAGGTCCTGGCAGGTGCGCTCGAAGTGGCCCGCGAAGCCGGCTGCTTCGTCGGCGGCGGCCACAGCATCGACAGCCCGGAACCGCTCTACGGAATGGCCGTGACGGGCCTGGTGGATCCGGACCGGCTGCTGCGCAACGACGCCGGCCGGCCGGGCGTGCCGCTGACCCTGACCAAACCGCTGGGCGTCGGCATACTCAACAACCGCCACAAACGGACCGGCGAGGTCTTCGCGCACGCCGTCGCCACCATGACGGCGCTCAACGACAGGGCAGCCGCGGCTGCCCTGGAGGCCGGCGCCGTGTGCGCCACCGATGTGACCGGATTCGGGCTGCTCGGCCATCTGCACAAGCTGGCCAGGGCCAGCGGCGTCACGGCCGTGGTGAACGCCGCCGCCGTCCCCGTACTCGACGGCGCCCGGGAGTCCCTGCGGGCCGGGTACGTCAGCGGCGGAACCCGGCGCAACCTCGACTGGGTGCGCCCGCACCTCGACGCGGGACGGGCGAGCCAGGATGAGCTGCACCTGCTTGCCGACGCACAGACCTCCGGCGGGCTGCTGGTCGCCGGCGAAATACCCGGACATCTGGTCATCGGGGAACTGATTCCCGCCGTGGCCGGCACCACACTGGTGATCCGCTGAGCACCGCGAACGGCCGCGGGTCCGCGGGCGAGGCCCGCGGACCCGCGGCCGGGCCGCTACCGGTAGCGGATGTGCAGGTGGTTGTCGTGGTTGGCGTAGCTCGTGGTCAGCCCTTCCGAGATCAACTGCGGGTCGTTGAAGAAGATCAGCTGGACGTGGCCGGGGGCCTTCGCGCGGATCTCCTGCACGAGCCTGCGGGTGGCCGCCCGGTCGTACGTGCTCGACTGCCAGGTGATACGCCCCGCAGTGCACTGCGCCGAGTCGGTGCGGGCGGGCCACACGTCGATGTCCATCCCAACTTCGTGGCTGCCGTGGCCGGGAATGTCCCCGCCGTGCTCGAAGCCGGCGTCGCCCACCGGCAGTCTGCCGTTCCCTGTGGCGGCAAAGGTGGCGGCGGCGGCCTCCAGCTGGCCGACGGCGCCGGCTGTCGCCCAGTGCGCACCCGCGTTGCCGTCGGGGCTCTGTGCGCACATCGTGCTGCCGCCGAAGTTGATGTTCTCGTAGTGCCACAGCAGGTTCTGCCAGGTGGTCGGCCCGACGACGCCGTCCGCGCTGATCCCCGCATGGGACTGGAAGGTGCGGACGGCGGTGCCGGTGGCGGGTCCGAAGGCCCCGTCGGCCGTGAGTCCGGCGCCCCGCTTGGCGTTGAGCAGCGACTGGAGGGCCGTCACCGCCGGCCCGTTGTCACCCTGGCGGACGGTGATGGCGAGGGCGCCCCAGGTAGCGGGCCCCACGACGCCGTCCGCGGTCAGGCCTTTGGACTGCTGGAAGCCCACCACGGCGCTCTGCGTGCCCGAGCCGAAGGCGCCGTCCACCGCTACAGAGCGGCCGTGCGCGGCAAGCAGGTGCTGAAGCGCGACGACGTCGGAACCCCGGCTGCCATTGCTGGCCAGCGGGAACGCCGCCTGCGGGAAGGCCTGCGCGGGGACGCCAAGCCCGAGGAACAGGCCCGCCAGAGCGGTGAACAGCGTGATGATGCGTGCGAGTCGTCTCACGGTGTCTGCCTCACATTCCTGTTCATTCGCCCGCTCACTTTCCGGACTGGAGGGCGCCCCAGGTAGCGGGGCCGACGATGCCGTCGGCGCCCAGCCCGCGCGAGGACTGGTAGTCGCGTACGGCCTGGGCGGTGCCCGAGCCGAAGACGCCGTCGATGGCCACCGTCCGGCCGAGCGCGGCGGTCAGGGCGCGCTGCAGCCGGGTGACGGCCTCTCCTGTCGAGCCGTTCTGGACGATCGGGGTGGATCCGCGGGACAGCAGGGCCGTCCAGGTCTTCGCGCCGACCACACCGTCCGCCGTGAGCCCCTTGCCGGCCTGGAAGTTCCGGGCGGCGGCGGTCGTGTCGGGCCCGAAGAACCCGTCGGGGGTGCCCGGGTCGAATCCGGCGGCCTTGAGCAGGCATTGGGCGGCCTTGACCCGGTCTCCGGTCGAGCCGCTCTGGACGGTGGTGTACGCGGTGAAGTCGAGGTTCGCCCCGGAACAGGTGGGCGTGGGCGTGGAGCCGTTGCCGACGTCCAGGTAGTCGCGGTCGATGTTGATCGAGTAGCCGCCGTAGGACTCGGTGACCTCGCCCGCGTACTGGTGGATCCGCTGGTGGTTGGACCAGTAGGAGGACGGCACGTAGGTACCGGTGTTGGTGTCGGCTGCGCCGTTCCACCACGCGTAGAAGAGGTGGTCGACGCGTGTGTAGGCACCGTTGTTGTACTCGGCGGCGGCGTCCTTGATGCCGGAGGCGGCGCTGGAGTAGAAGCCCGACAGGTAGCCGCTGCTGTGCAGCCGTTCGGTCCAGCCGGACAGGTACGACAGCACAGCCGCCTTGCAGGAGGCCGTGGAGGTGTACGCCTCGATGTCGCTGTAGATGGCGCTGCCCGCCGGGATGCCGAGGTTCGACGCGGCGGTGATGGCACCGGCGGCCGCGGTGACGCCCTGGGACTTGGCCGTGGCCGGGTCGGTGGACATCTTCAGCGAGTAGCTGGTGCAGGGTGCCTGGCGGCCGACGTCGATGGGGAACAGACGCCATCCGTTGGCGGTCTGGCTGGTCACCCAGCTCGCCGTCAGATTCGGCTGGGCGCAGCCGCGGAAGGATCCGCTGATGTAGACGCCGACCGCGCTGTACGGCGAACTCGCCTGCCAGGCGTTCATCGCGGCCTGCGAGGGCGCGGCGCAGGCGTCGAAGCCCTTGCCCTGGTAACTGCCGGGTTGCGGTCCGGCCGCGGCCAGGGAGGTGGCGTCGGAGCGCTGGGCCGCGCGGGGCAGCGCGGTGCGCTCGGCGCCCTCGGTGAGCTCGGCGGAGGCGAGAACGCCGCGTACGAGGTTCTCCGTCTCCGCTGTGTGGGCGGCGGTCACGAGGACGCCGGCGTCCTCGACCGCGATCTGGATGGTGTCGTTGCTGGAAGCGGCGGCCGGGGCGATGGCCTTGCCGCGCTGGGTCCGTGCGGTCGCCGCCGTCGCCTGCCCGGCGGAGCGGGCGGTGATGGGCTCCACGACGATGCCCGCCGAACGGCCGACGACTCCGGCGGGGCAGTCGTTCTGCTCGGCGGGCTCACCCAGGTAGACGGCGGGTCTGTCGAACCGGAGGCAGGCACGCGGGTTCTCGGCCAGATCGACCACCTGCCAGTCGGCGGGCACCTCGATGCGGTAGCCGTGGTAGGTGACGCTCCGCAGGCTCTCGGGCTGGGAATCTGCCTGGGCGGGGACGGGGGCGGCGAACGCGCCGGTACCGGCGAGCACCGCCAGCAGGGCAGTTCCGGCACGGGCGCGCCAGGGGATCCGGGAGGACATCGGTTCACTCCTACTCGAATGCGGGGGGGAGAGTGAGGGGCAGCGGCTCAGCAGGTCTGCTCCCGTCCGTCCACGGCGGTGCCTGCCCGTGGACGAACCGGAGCCTGATCGGCCGCGCACCCTGCGGCTGGTACGGGCCCGCCTTCCCCGGGCCGGACTCCGGCCCCGGGAAGGCGGGCTGCTGTGCGGGTACGGTGGCGACGTGCCGGTCAGACCCCGCAGTTGGGGGCTGACCAGGAGCGGCTGGTGCTGCCGTCCACGTGGGTGTGGTCGTTGTGGTTCGGGTAGCCGGGGCCGTAGATGCCGCCGAAGCCGTGCGAGCGAGCCCGCTGGGCGAGTGCGCAGAACGACGGGCTGCCGATCAGGTCGGCGGCGTCACCGTAGAGGTGCCGGCTGTTCGAGACACCGCCCGCCGCATTGTTGCAGGCCGTGGAGCGGAATCCGCTGGACACGACGATGGGCACGTCTCCCATCGCGTGCCGCAGGGCCTCAAGCTTCCACATCGTGCGCAGGCCGTTGGACTTGGCCGTCGCGGCGCTCACCGCGCCACCGGACCAGTCGGAGTTGCAGTTGTTCAGCTCGGCGTAGGTGAAGTGGATGGGGGTGCAGTCCGGGTCCTGCAGTGCGTAGATCTTGCTGAACGTCTGGGAACCCGCGATACCGTCCGCTCCGAGTCCGTACGCCTGCTGGAACTTGATGACCGCGGCCTTGGTCCGCGGGCCGAAGTTGCCGTCGACGGAGAGGATCTCGCCGTAGTCGACATGCCCGGCCACCCGGATCTGCAGCTGGGTCACGTCGGCTCCCGACATGCCTTCGGACAGGGTGCGGCCCCAGCTGTAGCACTCGTCGGCCTGGGCAGGGGCAGCGGTGGCCAGCACACCCCCTACCGTCGCAGCCATGATCATGACAAACGCTAGGGCGAGTTGGATCGTACGCCTCAACATGACGCCTCCGTTGTGAGTCCTTCCCGATTCCCCGCTAGAGGGTTGAGGCGAGTCTGACCTCCCCCTGCGTGACGTGTCCACACCATCACCATCTGCCACAGGACCAGACCTCCGACACAACTGGCTTACAGGACAAAGGAGTTGCGCCACCAGGGGCAATGCGGTGTCCGGCCCCGGCCGGAGTTGTCCGCCCGAGCGAGGCGAAGCCACTACTGCCGGACTCCGCAGGCGGCAGCGGCGATCAGCACGGAGCACACGACGGTCATGCCGCTCAGCCGCTCCGCGAGTCGGCCGTCCCAGCACTCCCCGTCTCCGGAGAGCCTGCGCAGGGCCGGGGTGAGTGCCCGGCCGGCTCCGAAGCCGAGTCCGGCGGCCAGGGCGGGCGCGTAGGAGCCCCCGGACAGCAGCACCGCTACCGCCATCGCGTACGGCGCACTCGCCGAGACGTAGGTGCGCACGCCCGTGCCGAGCTCGAAGCCGAACTGCAGCGCTCCGCGGGCAAGATGACGCCGCAGGACGTCCTGCGGTATCTGCCGGGCGTTCTGCGGCAGCCGCAGCGACAGCTTGCCCGCGTCACGCAACGCGGCGAGCAGCGCGACAGCCACGATCAGCCCTTGCCGCACGCCGACCGGAAGCGGCGTGAAGAGACCGGATACGAGCCACAGCACCCCGGCCGAAAGCGCCCCTCCGGCCAGCAGACCACAGGTGAACACGCCGAGGACCAGCGCCTGTCTGTACGTTGCCCGCCAACCTGGCGAGGCCAGCGCGAAAGCGCTGTTACGCGTTCAAACGGAGCCGGAGAGCGAGTAGCCGGCCAGACCACCGGTGATCGCCCAGGTCAGCACGGGGGCATGGAGGACGGCGGCGATCACCGCGATCCCCAGGGCCGCCACGGACAGAACGGGGTCGGTGAGCAGCGCCCGTACGGCACGGGCGCCGCTCGGCCGGTCCGCGGGACGGACGGACTCGCCCACCTAGACCGTCCCGGTCAGTGTGAGCCAGGTGTTCGGGCCGACCACTCCGTCGGCGGTCAGGCCGTGCAGGGACTGGAACGAGACGACGGCCTGCCGGGTGAGCGACCCGAAGTTGCCGTCGACGGTCAGCGCGGAACCGTGCTTGTTGAGCTGCCGCTGCGCGCCCCGTACGACATCGTTCACGTCTCCTTGGCGCACGGTGACCACCAGGACCGGCCAGGTCGCCGCGCTGACACTTCCCGTGGGGCTGAGTCCGTTCGCCGACTGGAACGCCTCGACCTGCGCCTCGGTGTCCGAACCGAAGATGCCGTCGACATCCGTGGGATGCCCGTGGTGGGTGAGCAGATGCTGGATGGTGAAGACGTCGGGCCCGGTGGCACCGCTGCCGATGGTCGGCCAGGTGACGGAGCCGGGGCAGTCGCAGTCGGTCGTCCAGCGGCAGATGGACTTCACCCAGCCGGAGCCGGTGTTGCGGTACCCGTCGTGGCACCGCCTCTCGATACCGCAGCCGCAACTGCCGCAAGCCGCGCTGTAGCGCCACAGCCAGCCGTCGTAGGTACCGGCGTAGCACTGGTTGGGCCGCAGGGTCCAGGTGACTCCGTCCGTCCGGTGGAAGCCGGTGTTCGTCCCCGAGGTCACACACGCGTCGGCATAGATGGTGCTGGGCCCGCAGCCCGGGGAGCAGTTGTGGTCCTCGGCGTAACTCGGGCATGCACCGGTCCAGATGTCGTACCCGTCGGCGTACGCCTCCCGGGCGGCGGAGAACACTCCCAGCGCGGCGAAGCCCGCGGCGGTCGCCGCCTGCAGCACGGTGCGCCTGGACGGCGCGAAGGAGGGAAGGGCCCCGCGCCCGGTCCGGGAGCGGCGGCCACCGCTCCCTGAGCGGCGCAGCGTGGGCACGTCCTGCAGTGAAGTCACGGCCGGCTCCTCGGCGTTGCGGGTGCGATGTCGTCGAGCAGCCGCAGCAGCGCGGTGGGTGAACCGAGCGGCTCGGAACGCACGATCCGGAGTTCCGGATCGATGGCCACCGCGTAGGGGGTGGCCGGGATGTCGTAGGCCGTGAACAGCTCCTGACGGTGGTCCCTGACCGGGACGGCGCCCTCGCCGGCCTGCGGCCCGGCGCCCGCGTAGAGCCCGAGCACCTGCGGGGCGGCCGCTTCGCCCTGGCGGACCGTCCAGGCACCGGCCTCGGCGAGCACCTGGCCGCAGGTACGGCAGTCCGCGTCGAGGAAGAGCAGCAGCGCGGCACGGCCCGGTGTCAGGAGGCCGTCGAGCCCTGCCGGATCGGGCCGGGTCGCATCGAGCCCGGGCGCCTGTGCGCCGGGGGCGATGCCCACCCGCCCGGGGCGGTGCGGCTGCGTTCGTGACAGCTGGTGCACCTGCCTGATGAGCCCCGAGACGACCAGCGCGAGCAGCGCGATCGCCGCCCACGAGGCAATCAGGGCGCTGGTGGTGAAGTCCATCGCGTTGGCACTCCTTCGGCGGTCCGGTGCACGGTGGCCATGTCCTGCTGGTGAGCGGGGGCCCTGGTCGGCGGGTGGACGGAGGCTGCGGTCGGCTCGTGCATGGCAGCGGGCAGGTACCACAACAGCGTTGTGCAGGCGGGAGCCGCGAGCATCAGTGTGATCAGCTCCGCCGTGGAGAGGCGTACGGGGCCGGCCCCGACGACGGCGGCGCCGCTCATCGCGAACACGGCGAGGGCCGCGGCCCGCCGGGTCACCCAGCGGCTCAGGGGCACATCCTGGCCGGAACAGCCGCACGGCCCTCCACGGCCGAGGGCAAGGACGTGACGCGTATAGCCGGCGTAGAGCGCGAAGAGGGCGGCTCCCGCGACGAGTACGGCCTGCAGCCCCCGCTGGTGACCTGTAACGAGCGCGGCCGCGCCCGCCGCCCCCAGGACACCCTCCGCGACCGGCAGCACGACGGCCGCCGACCTGCGGAACCGCGGACCCAGCACGCCGTGCGCCCACAGCGCGTCGCCCAGTGCAGCCGGACTGGCGGCATGGGAGCCCGCACCCATGAGCAGGGTCAGGATGACGAGGGAGGCGGTCAGCCCGCCGAAGAAGCCGATCACCGGCGGATCACCCGGTGTGCCGCAGCGTGAGTCGCCCGACGAGTTCGGGCACCCTCTCGACGGGAGTCGATGCCAGTGGCACCACCGTGGCCCAGATCGCGGTGGAGGAGAGCACGAAGAACGGGCTGCCGTCGGAGAGCGTGTCGCGGAAAAGCTCGCCGGCCGCGACCGCCACCCCCTTCCAAGGCGGGAGCTGGGCGGTGTGCTCCTTCGTGCGCCGCGACAGCTCCAGCAGCCCGAGGCCGGGGACCTCCTTGATCAGCGTCGCGGGACGCGCGAAGGCGCTTCCGGCCGAGGGATCCGGCTGGAGGGTGAGCCCGTACTCGCTCTCCCCGATACGCACCGACCGGAGCAGCCCGAGCACCTCGGCCACGCCCATGCCGTACAACCGGGTCACGAGTGAGTGGCGCTCGCCACGCCACACGACGAGCGACGGCCGCTCAACGAGCCCCGAGCGCGGCTCGCGCTCGACCGACCGGAAGATGCGCAGCGCGCCCTTCTGGAAGGTGAGCTCGGATTCGGGTGACCCGATACCCAGGGAGGCGGCGACATCGTCCCCCAGAGAGGCCGGGCCGGCAGTGAATTCGACCAGCCGGCCACCGGCCAGGACCTCGACAGCCGAAGTGCACGGCGCCTGGAGGTCGATGTCGCCCTCCAAGTGGTACGTCCCACCATCGAGTGCGCGATGAGTGACGAACGATGCGGCCATGTGCATCCTCCCGGGGGCAGGGGGTCTGATGTGACACCGCAGCCGCTGAGGAAGCTAGACATAAGTCATGCCCCTGTCAATCTCTTGGGGTCGCCCAGAGCCGGATCAGCCACTGCGCGCGTCACGTTCCCCACCACTCATCCGGCGCTTGACCTGGGCCAGCGCTCCGCGGGAAGCGTTGGCGGTCCGTGTGACCCCAGGCTGCGGCGAGCTCCTCCGACAGCCGTCGCATGCCGTCGAGCACCTGCGGATCCCTCGTGAGCGCGACGGCTTCGGCGCATTCGCCGAGCGCCGCCTCCGCCTGCGGCAGTCGCCCGCACCGCAGTTCCACCTCGGCGAGCACCACGAGGGCGTAGGGCAGCACCCACGAAGAGCCCAGCGAACGGGCCAGTCGGACAGCGGCGTCGGCCAGTGCCGCGGCACGCACCTGGTCGCCCGCGAGGAGCTCCGCACCGGCGAGATTGCTCTGGTCGAAGGCGAGCAGTGTCGGGTCCCCCGTCCGCCTTGCTGTGGACACGGCGCGCCGCGCGATGTCCCGCGCCGCGTCCAGCCGTCCCTCTTCGCGTGCCAGTTCGCCTACGACGGACAAGGCGCTGGAGAGCAGGGTGGCGTCATCGCTCTTCTCGGCGGAGCGCAGGGCTTCCTCGGCGGCCTCACGGCTCTCGAGGAGCCGTCCCGAGACGAGCTGCGCGGCGGCGCGGCTCGGAAGCTCAGCCGCACCTGACGGTTGGCATTGTCGACGTTGGTGTCCACCAAACTCCGTTAAGGCAACCCGCAGGATAGACGCCGAACACCTCTCAGGTCGCACGATCTTGGTTCGGGACGGACGGTTGGTGCGGATGCCCCGCGAGACTGGCAGTCGCACCTGGGCGCCAGCCGCGATGCCCTGCGAGGCAGCCGGCACCGCCCATCCGGTGGTCAGGTCTGAGTACCTGCTGGTTGCGCTCGACGAGTGCCGCCAGGTCCACACCGGCCTGCACTTCAGCCCGGATCCCGTCACCGCCGGCCAGCTGCCGTCGGCACAGGGGCGGTGTACTTCGGTCGGATGTGGGGGCGCACGAGCAACATCCAGGTGCTCACCACGCCCCAAACAGCACCCGATTCAGGGAGTAGCGCTCCTCACCTGCGGAGAAGGAAACGGGAAACAGCATCGATCGCCTTGTCCGTCCGGCTGGCACTGCCGCACTCTTACCTGCGAACGCCTTCGCCTGGACGGTCGGTCAGGAGAGTCCCGTGCCACAGCCGTCCACCGGGTTCGGCGAGGAGTTGAGAAAGCGTCGTCTGGACGCAGGACTCAGCCTCACCACACTGTCCAGCGCCGTGCACTACAGCAAGGCGCAGCTGAGCAAGGTCGAACGAGGCATTAAGACTCCCAGCCGGGATCTCGTCCGTCTGTGCGACGCCGTCCTCCAGGCCGACGGAGCACTTGTCGCCCTGGCCGCCAGACCTGTTGCCGACACACCGCTTGTGCAGACTCCCGACGCGATCGATGAAGAGGAGTGGACCATGCAACTGTCACCGGACGGCCCGAGCTGGTTTCAGCCCTTAGGACGGCGAAGGGTCGTGGGGGCAGGCGCCGCATCGCTGATGAGATTGGGCATGGGCGGACCGGGACCGGTCGCCCCTTCTGCAGGTGCGGGCATGCTGGAGGCGTCCCGCTCTCTGTTCACGCACTACCGGCGTCTGGGGCAGAGCGTCGAGCCCGGGTATCTGCTTCCCGGCCTGATCGCCCAGACACACACACTGCGGGAACTGTCCGTGCATGTCGACGACGGCACCCGCCGGGATTTGTTGGCGCTCGGCTCCCGCTACGCCGAATACGTGGGCTGGCTGATGCAGGAGACAGGCGACGAGCACGCGGCACTCTGGTGGACCCAGCGCGCGGTAGATCTGGCAGCAGCCGGCGGCGACCACGCACTGGGCGGCTACGCATTGGTCCGCAGAGCGCTAATCACGTTGTACCAGGATGACGCGGCGCAGACGATCGCACTGGCGCAGCGGGCCCAGAGCGACACGCTGCCACCGCGGATCCGCGGGCTGGCGGCGCAACGCGAGGCGCAAGGCCATGCACTGGCAGGCGATCGTGACGCCTGTCTGCGCGCGCTGGACCGGGCCCGCACGCTCCTTGTCCGCAAGGACGGCGGCGCCGAAACTCCGGTGATCGGCAGCATGCACCTGCCAGACTCGGTCGGCATGGTCACCGGCTGGTGCCTGGTCGACCTCGGCCGTCCGCGGGAGGCGGCTGAGGAACTGGACCGGCAGCTCGCCCTGGTCTCTCGGGACGCGGTCCGCACCCAGGTGCGGTACGGGATACGAAGGGCTTTGGCCTACGCGTCGGAACGCGAGATCGGCCACGCCTGTGCTGTGACGGAGCCGCTTCTCGACGGGGTGGCCACGGTCAGGTCCGCCACCGTCACCATCGATCTTCGGCGTCTCGCCCGTCTCCTGGCTCGGCATCCCACGCACGCTGCAGTACGCCGGCTTGCTCCGCGCCTCGGCACCTTAACGCGCCCTCCCACATCCTGAAGAGAGGCTTTGAAATGACCGATGTATTCATCAACTACCGCACAGGGGACGGCGACAAGACGGCCGCCCTGATCGACCAGGAGCTCTCGCGTCGCTTCGGCAGTGGCCGGATTTTCCGAGCCTCGAAGTCCATCGCTCCCGGTCAGGCATATCCCGATGAACTGCTGGCGGGCCTGCGCCGCAGCGCGGTGGTTCTGGCTGTCATCGGCCCGGACTGGACGAATTTCCAGAGCCGGCTGCACGACCCCGAGGACTGGGTACGCAAAGAGATCATGGAGGCGTTCGACTGTGAGCTTGCCGTCGTCCCCGTACTTGACGGCCGGAAGACCGACCGGCTGAACAAAGCCGACCTGCCTGACGAACTGGCCTGGCTTACAGAGATCCAGTCCGTCCCGTTCAGCACACATGACACCGAGGCAGGTCTGAAACGCCTCGGTGACGTGGTGGCCGACATCGTCCCGGGTCTGCGCGACCTGGACCGGGACGCCGTCTCCCCGCTCACCCCGGACTCGGTGACCAACTCGATCGGGGACGTGAGCGGCACGGCCGTACAGAGCCGTGACTTCACCGGCGACGTTGGGGGCACCGTCATCAAAGCCTCCACCGGGCCCGTGCACACGGGCCAGGGCGACATCTATCAGAATTCCCGCAATGAGTCGGGTGGCCGGCACTTCTCGGGCAACGGGATGACGTACTTCGAGGGCGATCACCACGGTGACATCAGGCACCGGTTCGGTGAAGCCCAAGAACATGAGGGCGACGACCGGTGAGCGAGCGCAGCGGCAGTACATGGGTCACCAGCACGAGCGGGGCCCTGCACAACGGCACCGGGGACATGCACGTCACCTTCGGCGCCGACCAGCGGAGCTCGGGCAGACCTTCCTTCCGGCGCGTCGCCGATGACCAGCTCGCGTGGCTTCGACGCGTGCTGGTCGCTCCGCCCGGCATGGGGAACGCCCGCCTCCAACTGGCCGGCACTGGCACCGTGATCCTGGACGGCGCACCTGGCAGCGGCCGGACTTCCGCGGCCCGTGTACTCCTACGCGAACACCACACGGACATCGGCGCCTTCCGGGAGCTCTTGTCAGGCGAGGAAGAACTACCCCTCACCGACCCGGAGCTGGTCGGAGCCGGCGACCGCCTGCTGCTGGATATGTCGGCCGTCGAGGCCGAACGGTGGGCCGCCGCCCGGGGCGATCTCTCCGCCCTCCGCAAGGCGGTACACGAGCAGCACGCACATCTCGTAGTCGTCATGCCTCATGGGGGAATCCTCGACTCCGACCTGCAGCAGTACAGGATCGAGATTCAGCAGCCATGCCGCAAGCGGGTCCTGCGGCGGCACCTTCGTGTGCATGGGGTGCCGAGCGAGCACTACCTCCGCCCGGATGCCACAGTCACTGAATTCGTCAGCGAGCAGAGGCCACTGCGGGAGATAGCGGACTTCGCCGACCTGGTACGGCGTGCGCGCGAGGCCGGCGCGTGGAACGAAGGGTTCGCGCAGTGGTGCACAACTGCGCACAAGGCACGGGCCGACCGGCGAGAAGAGGTCGCCACCCTCGTCGCCACGTTGGGCGACAGTCCTCAGAGGGCACTGCTGATCACCGTCGCCATGCTCCACGGCGCTCACGCCGACGTCATCCATCGCGCCGCTCAACTCCTGCTGGATACTGTGGGTCTGCCGCCCGAAGATGTTCCGCTGCTGCAGCGTAGGGATCTCGCAGAGCGCTTGGTGGAAATCTCCGCCGGTGTCGGACCGGATGGTCACGTGCGGTTCGGGGAGTTGGACCACGACTCCGCCGTCCGCGCCCACTTCTGGGACCACATGCCCGACCTTCGCCAGTATCTGGGCATGTGGACCGCCCGCAGCGTGGCGCTGAACGGCCCGCACATCACCCAGGCACTCCGCGACGGCCTCGTGGCGAAGCTGGCCGGAGAGTATCTACGGACGGGTCGCCCGGAAGGACTGGCGTCGCTGGCCGAAGCCTGGGGCTCGACGGCCGCGAGCAAGGCTGGGCTGGAGGCCGCCGTCCAAGCACTCACCTGTGGTCTCGGTGATCGGGTACATGCACGGAGCCTCCGAGGCTGGATCTACCAGTGGTGCACCGGCAAGCAGCTCAAGGAGCAATTCGCCCAGGTCCTGGTCCAGGTCTGTGCCGACGTCGTCGCAGCCGGCCACCCCGACCAAGCCATGCTCCGGCTGTACTACCTGGCTCGCCGCGAGCACAGCACCGGCAGCGCGCTGCATGCGCTGAGCGACCTGGTGGAGACGAGCCACCGACTACGCCGTAGGTTGCTTCATCGGCTGGCACGCTCCGAACTCTCGCGGGCTGACCTCAGCATTTTCCTGCGGGTCGGAGTCGCCGAGGCGCTGACCGACCCGTACGACAACGGACGCACGCTGGCGGAGGAAGAGAGCGTGCAGTCGTCCGTGACCACCTGCTGGCGCGCCGTACTGAACGGGCTGCCTCGGCCAGCATGGCAACCGTACGCAGAACGCTGGATGCACGCAGCGTCTGATGACCGGCACGAGGGTGACCTCTTGCTCGAACTCCTCGTCAGTGCCGCCGACCGGTGCGAGGGCCGACGCGGTGCAGCCTTCGCCGCGCTCTACGCGAGCGCCCGCGACGCCGAACGCACCGCGCCCGTCGGATCCTCGCGCGCCGCGCTCACCACCGACCTGCTACTTCAGAAGATCTGCTCAGCTCAGCGCCTGAGCCGCCCGACCACACCGCCTCGCGCGGAATCAACCAGGGGGACCGAACCGTGACCACCGGACACAAGACGACAACCGTCTTCCTCACCATACTGTGCGGTCTGGTGCTGACCATTTTCGGCCTGACGGAACAGTGGCCCACATGGGCTTGGCCGCCCCTTGCGGTGATCCTCGTCGCGGCCCCCGGCGTGGCTTTCAAAATCGCCGGGCATCGCCGCGGCTCCGTGCCAGTCGCCTTCGAGGAACACCACACGGCGGCTCCCATCGAGCGCACGGAGCACCACGTCAGCCGAGTGGCACTTCCCAGTCAATGGCCCGACTACGACTTCTTGATCTCCGCAACTGTTCGCTGGTACGCCCTCGACGCTTCCCGTCCCGGCCGGGTACTGAACCCGGCGGGACTCGCCGTCGAATCCGTACTGGACCGTGCCCGAGTGGTCACCGAGCAGCGGGAGCCCGGTCGGGTCTCACTCGTCCAGCACGAGCTGAGCGGTGCGCTCAGCTCGCTGCTTCCTGACAGCACGGGGCAGCTCCACGCCATGGCGGAGGATGTGCGGCTCACCCTGCACGAGCACGACCAGGAACGCCTGGACAGCCTCGCCGGGGTACGCAAGGACCAGGCAGTCTGGGAGCACCAGCGGAAATACGAGCAGAGCAAGCGCAAGTACCTGGGCGAAGACGTGCTGAAGGACACCGGCAGCGCCGTGGTCTGGTGGCTCGCCAAGAACGACGAAAAGGTCGAGAGGACTGTGGAAGACCTCGGCTTGCTCGCCCGGCTTACTTCCGCGGCCAACGACACCGACGTTCCCGAACGGCTACGGGACCTCATCCCGCAGCCGCGTGAGGGGGAGGACGGCCAGGTGCTTACGGATCGGCAGACAGCCCCCCTCGGCCGGGCACCGACGGCCGCGGACCACCTCGCGGACGCGCTGACCGCTCTCAACCTCGAGGACGCGGACACCCAAAGGAGGTTACTGGCCAAGCAGTTCGCCGACGCCGTCAGGGACCAGGACCAGCATGAGACGGCTGACGATCTGGTGCGCCGGTTCGACCCGCCGGCGGCCTTCACCCCGGACGACGGAGAGCAGCCTGAGAGCACCGGCGCCGCAACCCGACCGACATCCGGGATCTGACCCTAGGAAAGGAACCAATGGAAGCCGAGTTCACCGCTCTCGCCGCCTCGGGAGCGACCACGTTGGTCTCACTCATGGTCACCGATTCTTGGACGCAGGCGCGTGCACTCGTCGGCCGGCTCTTGTCACGTGCTGATGCAGGCGGCACCACGATCGCCGACCTTGACGCCGCACGGACCAGGCTGCTTGCTGGCGACGCGGAAGCCACCTTTGAGATCACGGACCGATGGCACACGGACCTGTACAGGCTTCTACAGACGGCCGCTGTCACCAGCGCCGAGCTGCATGAGGTGCTGACCTCTCTCCGGCAGCTGGTCAACACATCCGTGGCCCGCCCGGTACCCGTACACAACAACGTCAACGGTGGAGTTCAGCACGGCCCGGTGATCCAGTCAGGCCGGATCACGGAGCTCACTTTCCATGTTCATGGCACCGGTGCCCCGGTGCAAGACTGAGATGCGCATGCGCACGAACCGGTCTCCCTTACGGGCCATCAGCTCAACTGGTGCATGGCCTACTTTCCAGGCGGGCGTTCGTTGGAGCTACGCCCCCGGTCCGGCGTCCGACGTGGGTGCTCCATACTCTCGCCGCATGCTGCCGCCTCCGTGTTGATTGCCTTACCAGTGGTGCCGCCGGCACCGGTTCGCACGCAGGGCGGAGGGCACCATCGGCGAGGAGACCGTGAAGTGCTGGCGGCGATCATCTCCGTGGCCACCTCCGGCTGCACCTGAACCAACTGCCACCGGGCTTCGGCCTTCCCGGGGCGACGGCCTCCCGGCGGTTCGCCGAGTGGGCCGAGGCCAGGCATCCGGGCGGAGCCAGTTGGACACGTCCACGACCCGCACGATCCGTCCGCTTGCCGCCCGGGGCACCGGCAGGCGGGTAAGTGCGCGAGGCAGTCGTGCTGGCTCGGCCCAGCCCCGGTCCAGGGCTGCATACAGAGCACCTTGGCCATGCCGGTGTTCGGCGGCCATCGACAGCTCGACGAGTATCATGACCGGCCCGTCCGCGCACAGGATCGCGTCCGTCAGCTCGAAGAGCGTGTCCGCACGGGCACACAGAGAATCGTAGAACTCGACCCGAAAGCGGGACAGCACGCCCAACGCCTCACCTGCGAACACCTGGCCAGGGACACTCATGGGCAGCAGCCGTTCTTTCGCAATTCGTGACTCGACATCTCGAAGCGTGGAGAACGGCCGTCTTCGCTGTCCCGGGGAGAACCGCAGATCAGCAGGTCGAGTGACCTGCAAGGTGAAACGCCAAGCTGAGGGCCCGGAGTAGAGGGCGTGATCGCGAACTAGGCCAATCGGGCGATGCCTTCAGGGGCTTCGGTGGGAGTACAGAGAAGGGGAGGGCAACATGTCAACAGACAGTGTGTCGTTGGGCAAGCAGTTGTGGCGCGGACTCGGCCTGGCGGTACGAGACGCGGCCAAGGAAGGCGTGCTGGCGACCTACCGCAACGAGTACGATCTCGGCTTCGACGAGGCGGCGCAGATCTGCATGGGTGTCCTGTCGGACGCCACGGACGAGCTGCTGGCGAAAATGAAGTCCGGGAACCTGTCCAAGCAGGAACAGGCGCTGTACGCACGGTTGACTGAGCTGACGAGCGAGATGGAGGGGCGCCTCCGGAGCGCCTGCGCGGCAGAGCCGACAAGAGCCGCCCTGCCGCCGCCGTCCGGCACCCCTCCCCGCAAGCCGAATCAGCTGTCCTGAAGCTCACTTCCGAGGGTCGGCCCCAGACGTCACGGCGTCGGACACGCAGAGGATCATGCCAGTGGCACCGCCAAACAAGGACGGAGCGGAGGCGGGGGATCGGTGGCTGACGAACGGTGCGGCGGGGTCAGAAAGTGGCAGACGTCGCGGACGCCTCATCCGCCTCCCACGGCAGGACGACCTGCTGGGGCATCCCAGATAGCGTCTGCACCAGGTCGGAGCGGTGCAAGGAGTGGCCGGACGCCAGAAGCAGCCGGACGTAGGTGTCCAGTACGCGCAGCAGCTCTTCCGGCACCCCGCGCGACGCGGGAGCCTCCCAGACGTCAGCGAGCGCTCTGTCCGCCTCATCCCCGGCCACCCGGAAGAATGAGTGTCGGTCCCAAGGGAGCATACGCTGCAGAGCGCCTCGGTCGCTCCGGCCGTTCCGGCTCATCAGGCGATTGCCTGCCAGTTCCAAGGCTCGGACCACCACCATCTCAGACACCGCGACCACCGCTGCTGTCGGCTGAGTCATTCCCTCTCCCCAACTGTGCGGACTTTACGCCCGCCACGGTCTCACGGCCCAGACTGAGCGGCCCGCTGCAGCGCCCAGTGGATCTCCTCGTAGCAGGACGTATACGCGTATCTCACAGTCTGCCAAATAGCAGGCCACTCAGGAGAATGCGAAGAAGTGCTGAGATTTCGACCACTACTCTGGGCCCGGCATCAGCTGGACTGACGCGGGCGTCCGCCGCTTCCGTATTGGTCCAGCTGGCGTTCGGGGAACCTCTCGGAGAAGGATTCATGATCATGATCGATGGTGCCACGTTGGACGCCCTAAACGCGGCGTCCCAGGGTTTCGTTCTCTACTCCGACATCTCCGACCGGCTGGGTACCGCGTCAGGGAACCCGGCCGAGAAACTCGACGCGGAGCACGTCGAAACGCTCCGGGCCGGGTTCCTGTTCTACCTGGGCACCGATGGCAGCTTCGTCGGCACGTACGTAGGAGCCGGGCGGCAGCCGTGGCCCCGTGATCTGTCCGAGATCAGCGGGCGGACGATGGAAATCTGGGCCGCGTACGCCGCAGAAGCCGACCACCCGGGCGTCCGTGGCCGCCTTCGCGACCTTCTGCACGCCGTCAGCGTCGGCCGTCCCAAGATCGAGCACCTTCGGGCGGCAGTGGATTCCTACGTCGAGTCGGCGGACTGGTTCGAAGCAGCGCCCCAGATGTCGGGCGGCAAGCTGCGCGCGGCAGACTCGCTCGTGCGCGCGTTCAAGCTCGCCCTCTCGGTGAACCTGCCCGTCGCCGCGGGCATCGGCGGCTATGGTCGCCCGGGCCGGCGCGGAGATGGACAGGGACGACGAGCGGCCCGGTGTCGTGGGAACCCTACTCAACCCGCTCGTGGAGAGGCCCAAGTGGCATGCCCATGCCCTACCTGTCGCGGAGCGCGCGTCCGAGCATTACCGGCGCGACCCACACGTCCGGGTCTCCTTCCTGCGTGACCTCGCGACGGTCACCAAGGGCGACCCCGGCGGCGTCGAGCGGATCAACCGAGCCATCGCCACCACCTACACCGACGCGGCAGAAGGATTCACGGGCGTCGCGAAGCTAATGATGCTCACCGAGGCCGCTGTGCATGCCCGTGACAAGGGCCTCACCGACCTGCACACGGACATCCGCATGAAGCAGCAGACGCTGACCCGCGAGGACCTGGAACTCCAGAAGGTGCGCTTCGACACCGGTATGCCGGAAGAACTCTTCGACGCCGCCAGTGCCTACATCGGCGAGGCCAAGGACCTGGAGGACGCGCTGCAGCGCGTCGCCGACCACCCGGTACCTCCGCAGCCCGAATCGGCGGACGAGGGCGACGAACAGGGGCTGCAGCCCTCGTTCCTCCGTCTCGACACGAACCGGATCAACGCAGCCGGCCCAGTGCTCGTCCACAGCACGGGACAGCAGCAGGCCCCAGGGCAGGATCAGCGCGTCATCGGTCTCGAACTGACCGGCGTCTTGATCAGCTACCAGCTTTACGTGCTGTGGGAGCGCTTCGAGCCCAGCGTCCGGCAGATGACAACGGCGCTCACCGGTCCGGTCGTTCCCGCCGAGCGCGCCAGACTGCTGGCCCGCGCCTTTCAGCTGTACTGGGAGTACGACGAGACCGCCGTATTCGTCGCCGTCCCCCTGGTCGAGGGCATCCTCCGCCGCTACCTCCAGCAGCACATTCCCGTGATCCACTTGGCTAAGGGCGAATCCGCGGGAGGTGTAGGCCAGTCAGGGGGGCTCCTGCGCTCCCTGGCCGATAGTCCGGACCTGGCCGGAAGCACATGGGCCAGCAGCTTTCTGTTACTGCTTGCCGAACCGACTGCGGGGCCGAACCTCCGAAACACCATCGCTCACGATCTGTGGGAGTCGATTCCCTCGCGCCACCAGACGGCAATGGTCCTACTGGCCGCGTTGGTTTTTCTCCGCGCGGCATCGGCCGGTTCGACTGGCGAGGCAGAAGGGTGAGGCCAATGACGATGCTGATCGTCGGCGGCAGCAGGTCAGCTTGACCTACCAGTGCGTCGAGAACGGAGCAGCCGCCCTTCTGGCGGCCACCGGGCGGCGCACTGCCACCATCATCGGGGCCGTGAGAATGCAGCCCACCGCAACGCCTGGGCGAGCAGGACCCGGCGAAGCCCAACTCAGCCACCAGGCCGCGCACCACGTGGGCAGGCCTCGCCGCCTACATGGCCGTGGCAATGAGACAGCGCGCCGATCGCCGCTTGAACGGCCGAGCATTCGACTTTGCCGCCTCCTCCCTCGACCTGCCCGCTGCCGATTCGGCGAGCAGATCATCGCGGCACAGGACCAACCGCACACCGTGGCCCAAACCTCACGCGCCCTCTCACTTGGCCCGGCCAGACATCACCCCTGCAGTCGTGACTTCCTCGGACCTACCCGAGGAACGACAGCCGCACCTGACGGTTGGCATTGTCGACGTTCGTGTCGACCAGGCACACCGACTGCCAGGTCCCCAGCTCCAGCCGCCCCCCGATCACGGGCAGCGTCGCGTGCGGCGGGACGAAAGCCGGGAGCACGTGGTCGCGGCCGTGGCCCGGGCTGCCGTGGCGGTGTTGCCAGCGGTCGTCCGCGGGGAGCAGGGCGTGCAGGGCGCTGAGGAGGTCGTCGTCGCTGCCCGCGCCGGTCTCCAGTACCGCGATTCCGGCGGTCGCGTGCGGGACGAAGATGTTGAGCAGGCCGTCGCGGCCCGCTGCCGTCCGGGTGAGGAACTGCTCGCAGTCGGACGTCAGATCGGTGACGGTCTCCGTGGTGCCCGTGGTGATGTGCAGGACGCTGGTGGTGAACGCAGAGGACATGGGCACATTGTCCTGCCCGCACCGCGGGATTGCGCGATCACCTACCGGGACGGTGCCGGTCGGAGCGGCTGGAGGGGCCATCGGGAAGATCCGCGCAGCCGCTGCGGTTAGTAGAAGCGTGAACGATCTCGGGATGCGCTCAGTGGATGTCGTGGTCATCGGCGCCGGGCAGGCTGGGCTGTCCAGCGCCTACCACCTGCGTCGCAGCGGCCTGGCACCGGACCGCGACTTCGTGGTCCTCGACCATGCTCCTCGCGCCGGCGGTGCCTGGCAGTTCCGCTGGCCCTCGTTGACGTACGGCAAGGTGCACGGCATGCACGCCCTGCCCGGCATGGAGCTGACGGGTGCCGACGACAGCCGGCCCTCGTCCGAGGTGATCGGGGGGTACTTCGACACCTACGAGCACACCTTCGACCTGCGGGTGCACCGGCCCGTCGAGGTGAGCGCCGTGCGTGAGGGTGTGGGCGGGCGGCTGCTCGTCGAGACGTCCGAGGGGACGTACGCCACGCGCGCCCTGATCAATGCCACCGGGACCTGGGACCGGCCGTTCTGGCCGCGCTACCCGGGGCAGGAGACCTTCCGTGGGCAGCAGTTGCATACGGCGGACTACCCGGGGCCGGCCGGGTTCGCCGGGCAGCGCGTGGTGGTCGTGGGCGGTGGGGCCTCCGGGACGCAGCACCTGATGGAGATCGCCGAGGTGGCGGCGGAGACCTACTGGGTGACGCGCCGGCCGCCGGTGTTCCGGGAGGGTCCGTTCGGTGCCGATCAGGGCCGGGCGGCCGTGGCCATGGTGGAGGAGCGGGTACGGCGCGGGCTGCCGCCGCAGAGTGTCGTGAGCGTCACCGGGCTGCCGGTCACCGACGCGGTCCGGCGGGCCCGCGAGTCGGGGGTGCTCGACCGGCTGCCCATGTTCGACCGGATCACGCGGGACGGCGTGGCCTGGGACGACGGCCGCACCGTCGAGGCAGACGTCATCCTCTGGGCGACGGGCTTCCGGGCCGCCGTCGACCACCTCGCCCCGCTGAGGCTCCGTGAGCCCGGCGGCGGGATCCGGATCGAAGGAACGCGGGCCGCGCGCGACGAGCGCGTCCATCTGGTCGGATACGGGCCGTCCGCCAGCACCATCGGCGCGAACCGGGCCGGCCGCTCTGCCGTACGCGGGATCGGCCGGCTGCTGGAGCGCGCCGGGTCCGCCGCGGAGGGGGCCTTGCCCGTGTCCGCGTGAGCGCTGGTCAGCCGGTTCCCGCGCTGCGGCGGTTGCGGTTGAACTCGGCCACGTTGCGCTGCTGCTCCGCGTAGTCGTCGGTGAAGCGGGTGTCGCCGGGCGCGACCGTGACGAAGTACAGCCAGGGGCCGGGGGTGGGGCTGATCGCTGCCACCATCGCCTGCTCACCGGGGTTGCCGATGGGCGTGGGCGGGAGTCCCTTGTGTTCGTAGCTGTTGTACGGGCTGTCGATCTTCGTGTCGCCCGTGGTGGTGTCCAGAGTGCTGCGGTCCAACGCGTAGTTGAGCGTGGAGTCCATCTGGAGGGGCATGCCGCGGTCGAGCCGGTTGTGGATGACCCGGGCGACCTTCCCCATGTCGGGCGCGGTGTCCGCCTCGGCCTGGACGACACTGGCGATCGCCACCGTCTGGTACACGGTGACGTTGTTGCGCTGCGCTCCGGCCGTGATGTGCTCCGCGCCGAAGCGGCTCCGCGCCGTGTCGACCATGTAGCGCAGCAGGCCCTTCGGGGTCGTGCCCGAGGTGACGGGGTACGTCGCCGGGAAGAGGTAACCCTCGGGGTTGCCCTTCGCCTCGGCCGGCAGCGGCAGGTCCGCCGTCGCGACGGCCTTCTCCGTGGTGCCGGCGGGTTCGCCCAGGGCCTTGTCTGCGGCCACGTACACCTGTGAAGCGCGCCAGCCCTCCGGAATCACCAGGGAGCGAGCCTGTTCGGTGGTCTTCGGTTCCCTGGTCAGCAGCGGTACGAGGACGGCGGCGGCCACCCCGAGTACGAGTACGGCGGCGATGAGCAGCAGCAGACGACCTCGCCGGGTCGGGCGGATCCTGCGGTGGGGACGGGTGTCCGGGGACTCGTTCACCATGCGGGCACGCTATCCCGCGCGGATCGTGCCGTCGGTACCTCGTCCTTGACGACACGCGGTGCGCACCACGCGACACGAACACACGAACAGGGGATCGGGTGTTCGCTGGAACGCGTGATCGTATGGGCATTCGTTGCTCAACTGACTGACGGCGGTTGATGATTACAGGGCGCAAGCGACGGGCTGCAGACCGCGACTGTGCTGTCCCAGAGATTCACCATGCACAAGGAGAAACACCCGATGAACCTGATCACCAACCTGCTGGCCGGCGTCGTCCACTTCGTGGGTTGGCTCATCTGACCATTGCTCCACCCGGCGCCGTCGTTCCCCGTCCCACGGGAGCGGCGGCGCCGTCGCGTGCGGCCGTATGCCCCGGGGAAAGCTCTCACGGCCGGGGATCCATGCCGCATCGCACCCCCGGCCCCGGCCGGTCAGCCCGCCACGGGGGCGGCGAGCCGGGTGTCGTCCCTGCGGACCAGGGCCGCGTACCGCCCGTCCTGTCGCAGCAGTTCCTCGTGGCTGCCGCGCTCGGCGGTGCGGCCGGCGTCGAGGACGACGATCTGGTCGGCATCGCGCACGGTGGAGAGCCGGTGGGCGATGGTGATCGTCGTACGGCCGGCGGAGAGCGCGTCGATCGCCTCCTGTACGGCGAATTCGGTGCGGGTGTCGAGAGCGCTCGTCGCCTCGTCGAGGATCAGCACCGGCGGATCGCGCAGGATCGTGCGGGCAATGGCCAGGCGTTGCTTCTCGCCTCCCGAGAACCGGTAGCCGCGTTCACCGACGAGGGTGTCGTAGCCGTCGGGAAGGGAGGTGATGTGATCGTGGATCTGTGCGGCGCGGGCCGCCGCCTCGATCTCCTCTTCGGTCGCGTCCGGTTTCGCGAAGCGCAGGTTCTCGGCGACCGAGGCGTGGAAGAGGTACGTCTCCTGGGAGACCACGCCGACCGCCCTGGCGAGGGTGTCGAAGTCCAGTTCGCGCACGTCGACCCCGTCGAGCGTGACACGGCCGCCGGTGACGTCGTAGAGCCTCGGCACGAGATAGCTGAGGGTGGACTTGCCGGAGCCGGTGGGACCGACGACGGCCAGGCTGGCTCCGGCGGGCACGGTCACATCGACGCCGCTGAGGGTCGGACCGCTCTTCTCGTCGTAGCTGAAGTCGACGTTCTCGAAGCGGACCTCACCGCGGATCTTCTCCAGGCGCACCGGCTTCTCCGGCTCGGTGATGTCCACCGTGAGGTCGAGGTATTCGAAGATGCGCTGGAAGAGGGCGAGGGACGTCTGCATCTGCACCCCGGTGGAGAGCAGGCTCACGGCGGGCCGGAAGAGGCCCTGCTGGAGCGAGACGAAGGCCACCAGCGTGCCGATCGAGACGTCGGGACCACCGGACTGCAGGGCGATGCCGGCGGCCCAGTAGATGACGGCCGGCATGGCGGCCATCACGATGCCGATCGTCGACATCCGCCAGCGCCCGGCCATGCTGGAGCGCACTTCGAGGTCGACCAGGCGCTCGGACTCCTCGGCGAATCCCTTGGTCAGCGAGTCCGAGCGGCCCATCGTGCGGCCGAGCAGGATGCCGCTGACGGAGAGCGATTCCGTGACGGTGGCCGCCATGGCGGCCATCTGCTTCTGGCGCTGGGTGGTGATCTTCTTCCGCTCGCGGCCGACCCGGCGGCTGATCCAGACGAAGACCGGCAGCAGGAGCAGCGAGACGACGGTGAGCCGCCAGTCGAGCGCCAGCATGGCGACGACCGTGGCGATCACCGCGGTGAGGTTGGAGACCAGGGAGGTCGCCGTCGAGGTGACGGTGGCCTGCATGCCGCCGATGTCGTTGGCGATCCGGGACTGGACCTCCCCCGTGCGGGTCTTCGTGAAGAAGGCGAGCGGCATCCGCTGGAGCTGCGTGTAGACGGCGGTGCGCAGGTCGTGCATGACCCGCTGGCCCACCGTGGTGGAGATGAGCGTCTGGAGCACACCGAAGACGCTGTTCATCACCGCGGTGAGGATCATGCCGAGGGCGAGCAGCGAGAGCAGTCCGGTACGCCCCTGCGGGATGGCGGTGTCCAGGATCTCGCGCAGCAGGAACGGAGAGGCGACCGACACCAGCGACGAGGCGCCGACGAGCAGTCCGACCACCGCGAGGCGGCCGCGGTAGGGATGGAAGAGACGGAGGATGCGGCGCAGCTCGGCAGGCGGCTGGGCGGCCTCCCGGGGCGGGGGTGTCCACGTGGGTTCGTCGGGTTTCATGGGCTCCTTCGTCAGGCGTGCGACAACAGGGACGGGCGGACGCGGGGGCTTGCGACAGCGTGCGCGTCCACAGCGTGGCAGGGCGGTGGCCGGGTGGCCGCCGACAGGCCCCGGGGCCGGGCCTCCCGACCCTCGGCGGTCGGAGCCGGCCCTGACCGTCGGAGCGGCGCTTGACGGTCGGACAGATGAGAGCATAGCTCATTGTTACCTATACTCACAATGAACAAGGTCCTGATATTGTTCCCGTCATGGTTCCCGTCATGGACACCCCCGACCCCGACGGCGTACTCGCCGAACAGCTGCTGCGGCTGACCCGCAGGCTCCAGCGCATTCAGAGCCGTCAGCTGGAACCGATCGGCATCACCCCCGCGCAGTTCCGGCTGCTGCGCACCGTCGCGCACTGCGACGGCCCTCCACGGATGGCGGATCTCGCACAGCGTCTCGACGTCGTCCCCCGCGCCGTGACCACCCTGGTCGACGGGCTGGAGGCCAGTGGCCGGGTGCGCCGGACACCCGATCCGGACAGCCGCCGGGTGGTCCGGATCGAGATCACGGACGAGGGCGTCGCCACGCTGCGGTCGCTGCGCAACGCGCGCCGGGCCGCCGCAGAGGAGATCCTGGCTCCACTGACCGCCGATCAGCGTGAGGTGCTCGGCGGTCTGCTGACCGCTCTGGTCAACGGAATGCCGGAGCGCAGCTGCTGACCGGGCGCGAAGCGTCGCGCCGAGCCGCCGAGGGGATCTGGACATGCCACTGCTCGAACCGAACCCGGAATCCCTGCGCCCCGGGGTGGCGCGCCCTCCGTCCCACGACCGGGTTCCCGACGCGCAGGCACCCGGCACTCCCGAGCCGCTGCGGGGCGATCTGACCGCCCTCCTGGGCCCGCAGAAGGTGCTCTGGAAGATCTCCGACCTGGTGCGGTACGCCTCCGACGCCAGCCCGTACCGGTTCGTTCCCCAGGTCGTCGTCGTTCCGGAGGACATCGACGACATCTCCGCGATCCTTTCGTACGCCCACGGCAAGGGCCGCAACGTCGTGTTCCGGGCGGCGGGCACCAGCCTGAACGGCCAGGCACAGGGCGAGGACATCCTCGTGGACGTACGCCACCACTGGGCCGGTATCGAGGTCCTCGACGGGGGCGCGCGGGCCCGGATCCGCCCGGGGACGACAGTCATGCGGGCGAACGCCACCCTCGCCCGGCACGGCCGGCTTCTGGGGCCCGACCCGGCGAGCGCGATCGCCTGCACGATCGGGGGCGTGGTCGCCAACAACGCCTCCGGCATGACCGCCGGGACCACCCGGAATTCGTACCGCACCGTCTCCTCCCTCACCGTCGTGCTGCCCAGCGGCACGGTGGTGGACACCGGCGATCCGGCGGCGGACGAGGACCTGGCACACGCGGATCCGCGGCTCTGCGAGGAGCTGCTCGCCCTGAAGGCGGAGATCGAGGCCGACGCCGCGCTCACCGCCCGGATCCGCGCCAAGTACGAGATCAAGAACACCAACGGCTACCGGCTGGACGCCTTCCTGGACGGATCGACGCCGGTCGAGATCCTGCGCGGCCTCATGGTCGGTTCGGAAGGGACCTTCGGATTCATCTCCGAGGTCGTCTTCGACACGCTGCCACTGGACCGCATGATCTCCACCGCGCTGCTCTTCTTCCCCTCCCTGACCGCGGCTGCGGCAGCCGTCCCGTTGTTCAACGAAGCCGGCGCCATCGCCGTGGAGCTGATGGACGGCAACACCCTGCGCGCCTCGGTCAGCGTCAAGGGGGTGCCCGCCGACTGGGCTGGGCTGCCGAAGGAGACCGCGGCCCTGCTGGTGGAGTTCCGCGCTCCCGACGAAGCGGGCCAGGAGGCGTACGAGGAGGCTGCGGCCGGGGTCGTGCGGCAGCTGGAGCTGGTCCGTCCCGTCACCTCGGTGACCAACGAGTTCACCCGGGAGGCCCGCACCATCTCCGCCTACTGGAAGGCCCGCAAGGCCTTCGTCACCGCCGTCGGCGGCTCCCGCCCGTCCGGTACGACGCTGATCACGGAGGACTTCGCGGTCCCGCCCTCCCGGCTGGCCGATGCCTGCGAGGCCTTGCTGGGGCTCCAGGCGGAGCACGGTTTCGATGCCGCCGTCGCGGGCCACGCGGCCCACGGCAATCTGCACTTCCTGCTGGCGTTCGACGCCGCGAAGCAGTCCGACGTCGACCGGTACGCCGCGTTCATGGAGGACTTCTGCCGGCTCACCGTGGAGCGGTTCGACGGATCGCTCAAGGCGGAGCACGCCACGGGCCGCAACATCGCGCCGTTCCTGGAGCTGGAGTGGGGGCCCCGGGCGACCGAGCTGATGTGGCGTACGAAGCAGGTCATCGACCCCGATGGTGTCCTGGCCCCCCGGATCGTGCTGGACCGCGACCCGAAGGCCCATCTGCGCGGGCTGAAGACCATTCCCAAGGTCGAGGCGGTTGCCGACCCCTGCATCGAATGCGGATTCTGCGAACCGACCTGTCCCAGCCACGACCTGACCACCTCACCGCGCCAGCGCATCGTGCTGCGCCGCGAGATGATGCGGCAGCCAGGCGGTTCACCGGTGGAAGCGGGACTGCTCGACGCCTACGGGTACGACGCCGTCGACACCTGTGCGGGCGACTCCACGTGCAAGCTCGCCTGCCCCGTCGGCATCGACACGGGCGCCATGATGAAGGACTTCCGCCACCAACGGCACTCCCCGCGCGAGGAGCGGATCGCCGCGCTCACCGCGAAGAACTTCCGCGTGGTCGAAGCAGCCGCCCGGCTGGCGGTCGCGGCGGCCGACAAGATCGACGACCGGCTGCTCCAGGGAGTCACCGGACTCGCCCGCAAGGCCGTACGCCCCGATCTGGTGCCCGAATGGCTTCCGGAGATCCCGGGCGCTGCAGCCCGGAAGCTGCCCCGCACCTCCAGGGTGGGGGCGAGCGCGGTCTACTACCCGGCCTGCGTCAACCGCATCTTCGGCGGCCCGGAGGGGCATCGTGGCCCGTCACTGCCGCAGGCGGTGGTCCTCGTCTCGGCCCGTGCCGGGAAGCCCGTCTGGATTCCGGACGATGTCGCGGGCACCTGCTGCGCGACGATCTGGCACTCCAAGGGGTACGACGCCGGGAACGCGGTGATGGCCAACCGGATCGTCGAGGCCGCCTGGGGCTGGACCGCCGGCGGAAAGCTGCCCCTGGTCGTCGACGCCTCCTCGTGCACGCTGGGCATCGCCCACGAGGTGGTGCCGTATCTGACCGAGGACAACCGGAAGCTGCACCGGGAGCTGACGGTGGTCGACTCGCTGGTGTGGGCGGCCGACGAGCTCCTGCCCGAGCTGACTGTGCTGAGGAAGTCCGGTTCGGCGGTTCTGCACCCGACGTGCTCGATGGAGCATCTCGACGACGTCGACCAGTTGCGCACGGTCGCGGCAGCCTGCGCGGAGGAGGTCGTGATCCCGGACGACGCCGCGTGCTGCGGCTTCGCGGGCGACCGGGGCATGCTGCACAAGGAGCTGACGGCTTCGGCCACGGCGAAGGAGGCCGCCGAGGTGAACACCCGGGAGTACGACACCTATCTGTGCGCGAACCGCATGTGCGAGATCGGCATGGACCGGGCGACGGGGCGTTCGTACCACTCGGCGCTGATGGAGCTGGAGCGGGTGACCCGCCCCGGGCCCGCGTGAGCACCGGGCGGCGGCCGCTCAGGCCTTGAGGCCTGCTCGGTCGCCCATCACCACGACCGGGTTCTGCTTCGGGTCGAGGGTGCGCAGCAGCTTCACCATGGCCGCCTTCGGCAGGCTCACGCAGGCCGATGTGCCACTGCCGTGGTCCATGTGCAGCCAGATGCTGCCGCCCTTGGACTGGCCCTGCGGGCGCGTCGGGTCGTTGGGGGCGGTGCCCTTGACGCGGTTGTAGTCGATGGCGATGACGTAGTCGAAGTCGTGCCAGTACGGCTTGGCCCAGTAGCGGGGCGCCTGGATGGCGGCGGACTCGGTGTACGGGAGCAGGGCACCCGGGTCCGGCAGTGCGCCGCCCGCGTCGGTGAGGGTGAAGACGCCGACCGGGGAGCGTTTGTCGTCCTCGTGGTGCTCGGTGGTCCAGCCCTTGCGGCCGTTGTGGGCCTTCCAGCCGGCGGCCTTGTCCCAGGTGGAGTCGGTCCGGGTGTACAGCACGACCGTGGAGTCCGCGGAGTTCTTGCCCGCGCCGTACACGGCGACGACCTGGCGGGAGTCGTCCGGGATCTCCGACCACAGCCGGTCGCCCACGTCAGGGATGCGTTTCAGGCCTGTGGTCCGCTCCTCGGCCTTGTCCTTGCGGGCATCGGCCGACCGAGCGTCCGCCTTCTTCGGTTCCTGTCCGTCGCCGCACGACGTCAGGGTCGTGAACAGGACACCGCAGGCGGCCGCCGAGGCCACCACTCGTACCGCACCGGCTATAAGCATCCGTCCATGCTCGCACCACGCGGGGTCCGGGGGCGCCCTGGTCTGCGGAGTCCGGCGAATGCGTGCGCAATCTTTACCCCGTGACCGGCCCGGCGTCCCCCGGACCTCGCGGCGCCCTGCGTGTAGATCGGTGCCTTGCGCGTAGAGCGGTGCCCTGCGCGTAGAGCCGTGCCCTGCGCGTAGAGCGGTGCCCTGCGCGTAGAGCCGTGCCCTGCGTGTAGAGAGCTGCCCTGTGCGTAAAAGGGTTTGCCTCGGCTCCTGCGGGGAGCGAGGCTTGGACGGTTTGGTCCCCCCACACGCATCCCCCACGTGTTTCTGGAGATCCTCGCGGATCTCAGCTCCTTCCGATCTTTTGGGACGTCATGCACATTCGCGATCTTCCGTACTCGGATCCCGGCGATCCCGACGTCCGGTCGGGCCCTCGCTTCCTGCTCTGGCTCGGCCGCAACCAGATCCGCGGACAGCTCAAGTCCATGGCGTGGGGTCTGCTGCACCAGTGCTCTCTCGCGGGGCTGCCGCTCGCCGTGGGGTTCGCCGTCCAGTCGGTCGTCGACCGGTCGGGCGGACGGCTGGCGCTGGCCGGCGGCATGATCGCGGTGCTCGGTGTACTGATCGCGGTGGGCGACACGATGCTCCACCGGACCGCTGTCACCAACTGGATCACCGCTGCCGCCCGCGTCCAGCAACTGCTGGCCCGCAAGACCGCGGAGCTCGGCTCGGCGCTGACGCGCAGGGTCGCCGCGGGCGAGGTCGTCGCGGTGTCCACCGGCGACGTGGAGAAGATCGGCTGGTTCGTCGAGGCGCTCTCCCGCTTCGCCGCAGCCGCCGCGGCCCTCGTCATCATCTGTGTCGGGCTCGTCCTCTATCTGCCCTCGCTCGGCGTGCTCGTGGCGCTCGCCATGCCCCTGCTCGCCCTGGCCGTACTGCCGCTCCTCCCCCGGGCCACCCGCCGCGCCGACGTCCAGCGCGAGAAGGCCGGAAAGGCCACCGAGCTGGCCTCGGACACGGTGGCCGGACTGCGCGTGCTGCGTGGCATAGGCGGCGAGGAACTGTTCCTCGGCCGCTACCGGCGCGCCTCCCAGGAGGTCCGCAGGGCTGCCGTGCGCAGCGCGCGGATGTGGTCGCTGATCTCGGCGATCCAGGTACTCCTGCCGGGCGTGCTGCTGATCTCACTGGTCACCTACGGGGCGGCGCTGGCCCGGGACGGGAAGATCGACGTCGGCCAGCTCGTGACGGTGTACAGCGCGGCGACGCTGCTGCTGTTCCCGTTGCGGCACTTCGAGGAGATCGCCATGGCGTACTCCTTCTCCCGGCCGTCCGCCCAGCGTGCGGTCCGGGTCCTCTCGCTGAGCCGGGTCGCGCGGCCGTCCACCATCGACGCCGCGCCGACCGGTGACCTGTACGACCCGGTCACGGGTCTGCTGGCTCAGGAGGGCCTGTTCACCGCGGTGGTCTGCGGCGACCCGGACGAGGCGGGCCGCCTCGCGGACCGGCTCGGCGGCCATGCCCAGCCGGCCGTGGCGAAGGAGGGTGAGGCCGAGGAGGCCGCGTCTCCCGAGGTGCCGTCGGTCCTGCTCGGGGGCGTACCCCTGGACGAACTGGAGCTGGATGCGGCCCGGACCGCCGTGCTGGTCCAGGACAAGGACCCGGTGCTGCTCTCCGGAACGCTGCGGGAACTGCTGGACGTGCCGTCGTCCGGGCGGGTGGCCGCCGTCGACGCGCTGGCTGCCGCGCAGTGCGGCGATGTCCTGGACGCGCTCGCCCAGGCGTCCGTCGACGCCGAAGGCGACCCCATGAGCACCCGGATCACCGAGCGCGGCCGGTCGCTGTCCGGCGGCCAGCGGCAGCGGCTCGCCCTGGCGCGGTCCCTGGTGACCGACCCTGAGGCCCTGGTCCTCGACGAGCCGACGTCCGCCGTCGACTCGCACACCGAGGCGCGGGTCGCCGAGGGCGTCAAGGCGCTGCGCAAGGACCGTACGACGGTGGCGTTCGCCTCGTCACCGCTGCTGCTCGACCTGGCGGACCGGGTCGCGCTGGTCCACGGCGGGACCGTGGTGGCGGTCGGCACCCACCGTGAACTGCTACGTGACGAACCGCTCTACCGCGCGGTCGTCACCCGGGAGACCGAGGACGAGATCGCCGCGTCGGGACCGGACATGAACGAGGACATCGACACGATCGGCACGATCGAGGAAATCGAGGAGAGGGCATGACCGGCCTCGCACCACCGTCCTACGACCCGGCCGCCCCGGAGTCGGCGACGACCCTGCCGGTCGGCACCCCCACGACCGTACGCACCTATGTCCGGGAGCTGATGCGGCGCCACCGGCGGCCGTTCGTCGTGGTCACGGCGCTCAACTGCGTGGCGGTGGTCTCGTCGATCGTGGGTCCGTACCTGCTGGGCGGACTGGTCGAGGACCTGTCCGACGGGGTCGCCGACCTTCATCTGGAGCGCACCGCAGCGGTGTTCGCGGTGGCGCTGGTCATCCAGACCGTGGTCACCCGGATGATGCGGCTGCGCAGTGCGATGCTGGGCGAGGAGATGCTGGCCGATCTGCGTGAGGACTTCCTCGTGCGGTCGGTCCGGCTGCCGCCGGGCGTACTGGAGCGGGCCGGCACGGGAGACCTGCTGTCCCGGATCACCACGGACATCGACCGGCTCGCCAACGCCATGCGCGAGGCTGTGCCACAACTGGCCATCGGTGTGGTGTGGGCGGGGCTGCTCATCGCCGCGCTGGCCGTGACCGCTCCCCCGCTGGCGCTCTCGGTGCTCGTCGCGCTGCCGGTGCTGATCATCGGCTGTCGCTGGTACTTCCGCCGGGCTCCCTCGGCGTACCGCTCGGAGGCGGCCGGTTACGCGGCGGTCGCGGCGATGCTCGCGGAGACGGTCGATGCCGGACGGACCGTGGAGGCGCACCGGCTGGGGGCGCGGCGGGTCGCCATGTCGGACCGGCGGGTTGCGGAATGGACCGCGTGGGAACGGTACACATTGTTCCTGCGGTCGGTGCTCTTCCCCGTCATCAACGCCACGTACGTGACGATTCTCGGCGCGGTCCTGATGCTCGGCGGCTGGTTCGTCATCGAGGGGTGGCTCACCGTCGGTCAGCTGACGACGGGTGCGCTGCTCGCGCAGATGATGGTCGATCCGATCGGCCTGATCCTGCGCTGGTACGACGAGTTGCAGGTCGCCCAGGTGTCGCTGGCCCGGCTCGTGGGGGTCCGGGAGATCGAGCCGGACGCCGGTGACGCGGGCGTGTCGCCGGACGGCCGCGAAGTGCGAGCTGCCGAGGTGCACTTCGGCTACCGGGCCGGTCTCGACGTGCTGCACAAGGTGTCGCTGGATGTGGCTCCGGGTACGCGGATGGCGCTGGTGGGTCCGTCCGGTGCCGGCAAGTCCACGCTGGGCCGGCTGCTGGCCGGGATCTATGCTCCGCGGACCGGTGAAGTGAAGCTGGGTGGTGCGGAGTTGTCGCAGATGACGGCGGAGCGTGTCCGTACGCATGTGGCCCTGGTCAATCAGGAGCACCATGTGTTCGTCGGCTCGCTGCGGGACAACCTGCGCCTCGCCCGTACCGGTGCCGAGGACGCGGAGCTGTGGGCCTCGCTGGCCGCGGTCGACGCGGACGGCTGGGCGAGGGTCCTCGACGAGGGGCTGGACTCCGAGGTCGGGTCGGGCGGCCTGGTGCTCACCCCGGCGCAGGCACAGCAGATCGCGCTGGCGCGGCTGGTGCTGGCCGATCCGCACACGCTGGTCCTGGACGAGGCGACGNGGCACGGTGAAGGTTGCCGCGCAGCCCGTCCCCGGGAGCGCGCCACCGCCGCCTGCGGATGTCACCGCGCCGGCGGTGGCGCGCTCCCGGGGACGGGCTGCGCGGCAACCTTCACCGTGCCGGGAACGGGCTGCGCGGCAACCTTCGCCGTGCCGGCGGATGACGTGCGCGGCCGGAGCAGGACCGCGGACACCAGCGCGGCGAGCAGCGTGAGCGCCGCGGCGACGATCAGGCACAGCCGCAGTCCGTCGAGGAAGGCGTCGCCCATCGCGCCCAGGGCCTGTCCGGTCTGCGCGCCCAGGTTCATCTGGGCGACCGCGCCGAGGCCTCCCTCGCGGGCAGTCTCCACGATGGTCCGACGGCCGGCTCCGGAGATCCCCGCGTCCGCGAGATGGGCAGGGAAGGTGTCCAGGGCGCGGGACGTGAGGAGGGCTCCCAGCACGGCGGGGCCCAGTGCGCCCCCGATCTGGCGGAAGGCGTTGTTGCCGGCTGCGGCCATGCCGGCCAGGTGCTGCGGGACGGAGGCGACCGCGGTGGCCGTCATGGGCGTCAGGATGCCGCCCATGCCGATGCCCAGCAGGGCCAGCCGCCATGCGATGGAGACGAACGACGTGTCCGCGTCGAGGGTGGTCATCGAGAGCAGCGCGCCGGAGACGACGAGCAGCCCGGCGGTGATCAGGATACGGGCGTGAATCCTGTGCATGAGGCGGNAGATCATCGCGACCAGGGTGGTGGCCGTGAACGCCGGGCTGCGGAACAGGGCCAGGTCCAGCATCGGGCTGTCGCTGCGCCGCTCGGCCAGGACGAAGGCCACCGCGCCGGCCGCGGCGATGAACAGCGCCGCCAGGACCTGCGCGTCGGTGAAGGAACCGGCACCGCCCTCGATGACGCCGTACACCAGGGCGGTGATCGCAACCGCGGCGGTGATCTGGCCCGGCCAGTCGAGCCGTCGCCCGTGCGGGGCGCGCGAGTCGGTCAGCAGTCGCGCGGCGAAGACCGTCGCGACGAGTGAGACGGGAATGACCAGGAGGTAGATCCACCGCCAGTCCGTGTGCTCCAGGACAAGTCCGGCGATCAGCGGGCCGACGGCCAGCGCCATCAGGAGCGAGGTGGCCCAAAGGCCGATGAACTTGCCGCGCTCCCGGTGGTCGGGCACCGCGTGGCTGATCAGGGCCAGGGTCGTGGGGAGCAGCGCGGCGGCACCGAGTCCGGCGAGTGCCTGGCCGGCCCAGAGCACCTCGATCGACGGTGCCGCCAGCGCGACGGCGGCGCCGGCGGCGGAGAACAACAGGCCTGCCTGGAAGACCTTCTTGCGTCCGTGGACGTCGCCGACCACTCCGGCGGTCAGGATGAACGCGGCCATGGGCAGAACGAACGCGTCCTGGACCCAGGACAGTTGGGCCGTCGACGCGTCGAGCGCCGCCTGGATGGCGGGCAGGCTCACGGCGACGGTGGTCACCGGCAAGTAGGCGACGAAGACGCCCAGGCAGGCCATGACGAGCGTGGCCGTCCGCCGGTCGGGCCGGCTGCTCGCCGCGGGTGTGACGTTCAAGGAGGTGCTCCTTTGCGACGCTGTGCGCCGCGGTCGATGTCCTGTCCGGAGCGAGGGCCTGGCGTCTCCCGGCCCTCGCGCCCCGTACCGGGAACGGTGCCGGATCGGAGCCCAGCATCGACGACACGACGCAGAATCAACGAAGCGAGCGGGGTTTGCGAGGACAAACCTCCATCCTCACGCGGCTACGTGCCACACTTCCACCGTGATCGACGACGTGGACATGAGAATCCTCCGCACGCTCCATCGCGCGCCGCGCGCCCCGTTCCGGCTCATCGGCGAGATCAGCGGGGTGTCGGAACAGACGGCGGCCCGCCGCTATCAGGCCCTGCGCCGGGCGGGCGTGATGCGGGTCGTGGGCCTGGTCGATCCGGCCGTACACGGTGAGGCGCAGTGGGTCGCCCGCATCCGCTGCCGCCCCGACCGGGTCGCTCCCCTCGCCGACAGCCTGGCCCGGCGGCCGGACATCGCCTACGTCGGCATCGCCTCGGGCGGCTCGGAGATCATCTGCGTCATCCGCTCACCGCTCCACGCCCCGCGCGCGGACATGCTGCTCCAGCAGCTTCCCCGGTCCACGGCCGTCCTCGACGTGAGCATCGATCTGCTCATCCATCCGTTCGGCGACCCCGGCACGGCCGGCTGGACGGGCTACGGCGGACACCTCACCGCCGAGCAGGAACAGCGGCTGGCGGGCAGCCGGCCCTCCGTCCCGGACGGCCGGCTCCTCCCCCTCACCGCGGAGGACGGCCCGCTGCTCGACGCCCTCGCCGAGGACGGCCGTACCTCGCACACACAGCTGGCCGGAGCCACCGGATGGTCGAAGGGCCGCGTCGCCCGCCGGCTGGAGTCCCTGGAGACGTCCGGCACCCTCTCGTACGACATCGACCTGCTGCCGGAGCATCTCGGGTTCCATCTCAACGCCACCCTCTGGCTGCGCGTCGCCCCCGCCCGCCTGGAGCGCACCGGGAACGAGATCGCCCGTCACGAGGAGGTCGCGTTCGCCGCCGCCACCAGTGGCGACCACAACATGATGGCCATCGTCATCTGCCGGGACGCCGAGGAGTTCTACCGCTATCTGACCACGCGCCTGGCCGCCACTCCCGGCGTCGACGCCTACGGGGTCAGCATTCGGGTGCGCCGCCTCAAGCAGGCCGCTTCCCTGATCTCGCACGGCCGTCTGGTCCCTCCCGCGCCTGCGTAGACGCGGGGCGGGCCGCCGGCCGTCAGATGAAGTTCATGGCGGCGGCCCCACCCACTCCCCCGAGCACCATGAACGCCGGCATCAGCACCTTCAGCTCCACCCAGCTGCCGGCCCTGAACCGCATGAACTTCGGCGGGCCGATCGGGTACCAGCGCTTGCGGCCGACCGGGATCGGCCACAGGATCGGGCAGCCGGAGACGGTCAGCGCGTCGCCGATGTCGTGGACGAGGGCGCCGAGCACGATGGGCAGACCGAGCCAGAGGTATTCCTGGCCGGGGGCGTCGAAGAGCCAGTCCGAGCCGTTGCCCGGCTTGTCCAGGACGCCCGCGAGAATCCATGCGCTGGTCGCGCCGAGCAGCCACACCAGGACGTCGCTGGACACCCGGGCGGCCCGCCAGAGCAGCCCTTCGACGGCGAGCACCAAGTGGACGAAGAGGATCGCCAGCACCGCCCACCGGCCGCCGGTGACCGCCGCCGCGGAGGCGCCCGCTCCTATCAGGACCGCCCACAGCCAGGTGTGGGTGAGCGTCCTGTGGCCGCCGTTGCGGTTCGAGTCGCCTCGCATCTTGGTGGCCTTGTAGACGGCGTGCGAGAGCTTGTCGACGATCTCGCAGAGTCCGCGGGAGACCGGTCCGAAGGCGCGCGAGATGGTCGCCGACTTGTGGTCGAGGTCCGGGGCGAGCGCGGCGCCGGCGGTGATCAGCGCGCCGACGACCAGGACGGGCCACGGCATGGTGTGGCCCGCGGCAGCCGCCGCCGCGCCCACCCCCAGCCAGGCCGCTGCCCCTGACAGAGAGTGTGCCGGTCCCATCATGGCTGTTTCCGCCCCCGTAGGTGTCGTGAGGTGCGACAGGTATCGCCTGTGCACATGTTCCGGCCATCAACGTTGCGGTGCGGCCGAGTTGAGTGGGCAGCGTATCGTCCGTGATCTTCGTACCGTCGTCCGGTTCCCTCATCGGGGTGGAAGACAGGCAAGATGGGGGCGTGACCCTTATCGATCAGCTGCCCCCGACCGACGACCCCGACGCCCTCTTCGAGGCTTTCTCGTCATGGACCGAGACGCAGGGGATCACTCTCTATCCGGCTCAGGAGGAGGCGCTGATCGAGGTGGTCTCCGGGGCCAACGTGATCCTTTCCACGCCCACCGGGTCCGGAAAGAGCCTGGTCGCGGCGGGTGCGCACTTCACCGCGCTGGCCCAGGACAAGGTCACCTTCTACACCGCTCCGATCAAGGCGCTGGTATCGGAGAAGTTCTTCGACCTGTGCAAGCTGTTCGGTACGGAGAACGTCGGCATGCTCACCGGTGACGCCTCGGTCAACGCCGACGCCCCGGTGATCTGCTGCACCGCCGAGGTGCTGGCGTCCATCGCGCTGCGTGACGGGAAGTACGCGGACATCGGCCAGGTCGTCATGGACGAGTTCCACTTCTACGCGGAGCAGGACCGCGGCTGGGCGTGGCAGATCCCGATCCTGGAACTGCCGCAGGCCCAGTTCGTCCTGATGTCGGCCACGCTCGGTGACGTCCGGATGTTCGAGGAGGACCTGACCCGCCGCACCGGCCGCCCCACCTCCGTGGTGCGCTCGGCGACCCGGCCGGTCCCGCTCAGCTACGAGTACCGGCTGACGCCGATCACGGAGACGATCACCGAGCTCCTGGACACCCGGCAGTCGCCCGTCTACATCGTGCACTTCACGCAGGCCGCGGCCGTCGAGCGGGCACAGTCGCTGATGAGCATCAACATGTGCACCAAAGAGGAGAAGGAGAAGATCGCCGATCTCATCGGCAACTTCCGCTTCACCACCAAGTTCGGCCAGAACCTCTCGCGTTACGTACGCCACGGCATCGGTGTGCACCACGCGGGCATGCTGCCGAAGTACCGCCGGCTGGTCGAGAAGCTCGCCCAGGCGGGGCTCCTGAAGGTCATCTGCGGTACGGACACGCTCGGCGTCGGCGTCAACGTGCCCATCCGCACCGTGCTGTTCACCGCCCTCACCAAGTACGACGGCACCCGGGTGCGGACCCTGCGGGCCCGTGAGTTCCATCAGATCGCGGGCCGGGCCGGCCGGGCGGGATTCGACACGGCGGGCTTCGTCGTCGCGCAGGCCCCCGAGCACGTCGTGGAAAACGAGAAGGCGGTCAAGAAGGCCGGCGACGACCCGAAGAAGAAGCGCAAGGTCGTCCGCAAGAAGGCCCCCGAGGGCTTCGTCGCCTGGTCCGAGACCACCTTCGACAAGTTGATCCAGTCCGACCCGGAGCCGCTGACCTCCCGTTTCCGGGTCACGCACACCATGCTGCTCTCGGTGATCGCGCGTCCCGGCAACGCCTTCGAGGCGATGCGGCATCTGCTGGAGGACAACCACGAGCCCCGCAAGGCGCAGCTGCGCCACATCCGCCGGGCGATCGCGATCTACCGGTCGCTGCTGGACGGCGGCGTGGTGGAGCGGCTGGAGAAGCCGGACGCGGAGGGCCGCATCGTGCGGCTCACCGTCGATCTGCAGCAGGACTTCGCGCTGAACCAGCCGCTGTCCACGTTCGCGCTCGCCGCGTTCGAGCTGCTGGACGCCGACTCGCCGTCGTACGCGCTGGACATGGTCTCGGTGGTGGAGTCGACACTCGACGACCCGCGCCAGATCCTCGCCGCGCAGCAGAACAAGGCGCGCGGTGAGGCGGTCGGGCAGATGAAGGCCGACGGCATCGAGTACGAGGAGCGGATGGAGCTCCTCCAGGACGTCACGTACCCGAAGCCGCTGAGCGAACTGCTGTGGCACGCCTACGACGTCTACCGCCAGAGCCACCCGTGGGTCAGCGACCACCCGGTGTCGCCGAAGTCGGTGATCCGCGACATGTACGAACGCGCCATGACGTTCACGGAGTTCACGTCGAACTACGAGCTGGCCCGCACCGAGGGCATCGTGCTGCGGTATCTCGCGAGCGCGTACAAGGCGCTGGAGCACACCATCCCGGACGACATCAAGTCCGAGGACCTGGAGGACCTCATCGCGTGGCTCGGCGAAATGGTCCGTCAGGTCGACTCCAGCCTCCTCGACGAGTGGGAGCAGCTCGCCAACCCCGAGGTGGAGACGGCGGAGCAGGCGCAGGAGCGCGCCGACGAGGTCAAGCCGGTCACGGCCAACGCCCGTGCCTTCCGGGTGCTGGTACGCAACGCGATGTTCCGCCGGGTCGAGCTGGCCGCGCTGGACCGGGTCCGCGATCTGGGCGAGCTGGATGGGGACGCGGGCTGGGACGAGGACGCGTGGGGCGAGGCGATGGACGCGTACTGGGACGAGTACGAGGAGCTGAGCACCGGTCCGGACGCCCGCGGACCGAAGCTGCTGAAGATCGACGAGGATGCCGAGCACGGCCTGTGGCGCGTCCGGCAGACGTTCGCCGACCCGAACGGCGACCATGACTGGGGCATCAGTGCCGAGGTCGACCTGGCCGCGTCCGACGAGGAGGGCCGGGCGATTGTCCGGGTCACCTCCGTGGGCCAGTTGTGAGCGCGCCCGTACCGGTGGCGCCGCTGCGAGAGTGGAGAAGAACCGCATGACGAACCCCGTCGAGCGCCTGGTCGACCTGCTCGACCTGGAGCGGATCGAGGTCAACATCTTCCGCGGCCGCAGTCCCGAGGAGTCCCTGCAGCGGGTCTTCGGCGGGCAGGTCGCGGGGCAGGCGCTGGTGGCGGCGGGCCGCACCACGGACGGGGACCGGCCGGTGCATTCGCTGCACGCCTACTTCCTGCGGCCGGGCCGTCCCGGGGTGCCGATCGTCTACGAGGTCGAGCGCGTCCGGGACGGCCGGTCGTTCACCACCCGCCGGGTGACGGCCGTGCAGCAGGGCCGGACCATCTTCAATCTGACGGCGTCGTTCCACCGCCCGGAGGAGGCCGGTTTCGAGCACCAGTTGCCGCCGGCCCGTGTCGTGCCCGATCCCGAAGAGCTGCCGACGGTCGCCGACGAGGTGCGCGAGCATCTGGGCGGACTGCCGGTGGCGCTGGAGCGGATGGCGCGCCGTCAGCCGTTCGACATCCGCTACGTCGACCGGCTGCGCTGGACACAGGAGGAGATCAAGGACGCGGACCCGCGCAGCGCGGTGTGGATGCGTGCGGTCGGCCCGCTCGGTGACGATCAGCTGGTGCACACCTGCGCGCTGACGTACGCGAGCGACATGACGCTGCTGGACGCGGTACGCATCCCGGTGGAGCCGCTGTGGGGGCCGCGCGGCTTCGACATGGCGTCGCTGGACCACGCGATGTGGTTCCACCGGCCGTTCCGGGCCGACGAGTGGTTCCTGTACGACCAGGAGTCGCCGGTGGCGACCGGCGGGCGGGGTCTGGCGCGCGGCAGGATCTACGACCGCGAGGGCAATCTGCTGGTGTCGGTGGTGCAGGAGGGGCTGTTCCGGCGGCTGGGCGAGCAGCGGTCCTGACGACTGCCGCGCGGCGCGTGCCCGGTCGTACACGTCTCAGGTGCCCGGCAGCGCGTCCTGTTCGACCTCGTGCCGGCGGGTGCGGATGTCCGGCGGAGCCGGGTGCAGTTTGGCGTCGCAGGCGGGTCCGAGGCCGGTGCGGCGCGAGGCCGTGCCGGTGAGCGGGCGCCCGCACATGCGGCAGCGGACCGGGCGGCGGCCGGTGGCCGCGGCGGTGCCGGGCAGCGGCTCGGCGTCGGGGGCGGGTTCCGAGGGCTCCATGCGTCGATCATCCCAGGGTTGCGGGGGACTTCGGGCTTCGCGCTGCCCGAGGTAGCGGGGACTTCGGGCCTCGCGCCTCCCGGGGCAGCGGGGACTCCACGCGTCGTGCGTCCCCGGAACCCGTCTACCCTTCGAATTCCGGTCGCGCACAACGGAGGAGTCGCCCGTGACCAACGCCCTGCAAGTAGTGGCCCTGCCCACGGACGCGAAAGCCGGCGGCGTGGTCCGTCCGGGCGTGGCCGAAGGCTTCGGCCACGTCGTCGTCGACCCGTCCCCGGGCCGGTTCGACGTGGTCGCGTACCTGGAGCGCGAGCTGCCGCCGGGTGGCATACCCGCGTATCTCGCGGCGCGGAAGGACGGTGCCCGTTCGTTCGTGCTCTGGGCCGAACCGGAGCGCCGCACCCGGCTGGCCACGCTCGTCACCACCTCGGCGGGCAACGGCGTCTCGGAGTACCAGGTGTGGGGCGGTCAGGGCGAGCTCCTCGGCACGTTCGTACGGGAGAAGGCGCTGTCCGGCAAGGGGCTGCGCACGCGCTGGACCGTCGCCCAGCCGGGCTGCCCGGCGGCCGTCGGGTCCAAGGGCCGGATCTTCTGGTGGTACGTGTGGTGGCCGCTGTTCCCTCTGTGGGTGCTCATCGGCGTGGCGAGCGTCTTCGGCGGCGGCGGTGACGTGCCGCGCGGGCCGCGGCGCATCGTCTGGCGGGCCGGTCGGGAAGCGCCTCTGGAGTACCGCTCCGACGACCGGGTCGTCGTGCACGCCCCGTGGGTCGACCAGCGGCTGGCGGCCGCGCTCACCGCGGTGGTCCGTTCGTTCGACAGCTGGATCGGCACGCCGTGGGACGACAAGAAGAAGTGACGGCCGGCCGGCCGGACCTCGTGCCGCACCCCTCGCGCCGTTAGGCCGTTGGATGGATACCGCGGCCCCCTGCCCCCTGTGGGCGCGCGCCTGACCGCTCTGCCGCGCCCTTGCCGCGGAAGGTGGTCGCGCGCGGTGTTCCGCGGGCCGCGACCGCAGCCCGCGGCACCGGAGGGATGTCGTCCGAGGAGGCGCTGTTATGACGGCCGATCAGGTGCTCGTGGGTCTGGGACTGATCGTGGTGCTCGCAGTCGCCTCGCAGCTGCTGGCGAACCGGCTGCGCGTCCCGGCACTCCTCGTCCTGCTGCCGGTCGGGTTCACGGCCGGGGCGCTCATCGACTCCGTCGACCCCGAACAGCTCCTGGGGGCCGCCTTCTCCCCGCTGGTGTCCCTGGCGGTGGCGGTGATCCTTTACGACGCCGGGCTCGGCCTGGACCTCAAGCGGCTCAAGGGCCACACCCGCAGGGTCGTGCACCGGCTGCTCGTGCTCGGGACGGTGCTCACCGTGGTGTCCGCCGCGCTGTTCGCCGTACCGGTCCTGGACATGTCGCTGGGGGCGGCGGTGATGCTCGCCTCGATCCTCGTCGTCTCCGGGCCGACCGTCGTCGGGCCGCTGCTCGGCTTCGTCCGGCCCACTGAGCGGCTGCAGCGCATCCTCATCTGGGAGGGCTCGCTGATCGATCCGGTGGGCGGCATCCTGGGGGCGCTCGTCTTCCACGCAGTTCTCGTGGGCGAGCGGCCGGGGTTCGGCCGCCAGGTGGGCGAGTTCGCGGCCAGTGCCGCGGTGGGCGTCGCCGGCGGGGCGCTCGGCGCCGGCGTGCTGTGGCTGCTGCTGCGGCGGGTGCGACTCAGTGAAGAGCTGGCCACCTCGGTGCAGGTCGCCGCCGTGATCGGCATGGCAACGGCATGTGACGCGTTGCGCGACGACACGGGCCTGATCTCCGCCGTGGTGATGGGGATGGCCATGGCCAATCTCCCGGGCCTGGACCTTCCCGCGCGGCGGCCCTTCTTCGACACACTCGTCTCACTGATCATCGGTCTGCTGTTCGTCTCCATCTCGGCCACGGTCACCCCGTCGTCGCTGCGGCACGTGGTACTGCCGTCGCTCGCGCTGGTCGGTCTGCTCGTCCTGGTCACCAGACCGCTGGTGGCGCACCTGGCCACGCTGCGCACCGACGTGCCGCGCGGGGAACGGTGGTTCATCGGCTGGATGGCACCACGCGGCATCGTCGCCGCGGCCACGGCGTCCACGTTCTCCGCCGACCTGATCGACAAGGGCGTCACGGGTGCCGAACGCATCCTGCCCGCCACCTTCCTCGTGATCGTCGCCACGGTGATGCTGTACGGCCTGACGGCGTTCCCGGTCGCTAGGCGGCTCGGGGTGCTGCGTCCGGCGCGGTCCAGGCCGCTGCTCGTCGGCGGCGCACCGTGGGCGGTCGACCTGGCGTGTGCGCTGCGTACGGCGGGGCTGGACGTCCTGATGTGGGCCGGCGCGGAGCGTGAGCGGGAGCGGATCGTGGAGGCCGGGCTGACGCTGGCCCCCGGTGAACTGCTCGCCGCGGCGACCGGCGCCGGCGCGGAGCTCGAAGGGATCACCGGGGTGCTGCTGCTCACGGACGAGAACGACTTCAACGCCCTCGCCTCGACGACCCTGCGCGAGAGCGTCGACGGCTCGGTCCACCGGCTCGCCTCACCGTCGGCGAGCCACGGGGTGGTCGCGCCGTACACGGGCGGTGAGTCGCTGTTCGGTGAAGGTCTCACCGGGCCCGAGCTCGCCCGCCGGTACGAGGCGGGTGCCCGGGTGGTGGTACGGCCGGCCGGCGGCGCGCTCCCGGACCGTCATGCGCTGCTCTTCGTCGTGAGTCCGGACAAACAGCTCACCCCGGTCACCGGCACCCGGACACCTGCTCCGGGCGCCGGTGACAGCGTCATCCTGCTGAGTCCGCCCACCGGCGTGCTCACCGGCTGACCGCCGCGGCACGGCCGGCCACCGGCCGGACCGTGTGACCGCACCCGGATCACCCCACCGTGTCGCCACCCCCGGACTGCCGTCGGAACAGGGCGGTCGCAAGGATTCCCGAGCCGAGGAGACAACCAGCATGTCGGCCGAACCCGCCGGAACACCCGCAGACCGGCAACCCGACCCCGCCGGAGCACCCGCCGCCCCTCAACCCGACCCCGCGGCCCTGATCCGGACCCGGGGCTACGCGGTCCTGCTGGTGATCGTGGCCGTCCTGGGAGTCCCGATCTCGGCGGGGGCCTTCGGCTTCCTCGCGCTCGTCTCCGAACTGCAGTCCCTGACGTACGACGACCTGCCCAAGGCTCTCGGCTTCGCGGGGACGCCCTCGTGGTGGCCGGTGCCGCTGGTCGGTGTGGCGGGGCTGCTGACGGGGCTGGCCATCCGCTGTCTCCCGGGAGACGGCGGGCACAAACCGGCCGAGGGGCTGGTGAGCACCGGTGCGCCCTCGGCCGCGCAACTGCCCGGCATCGCGCTCGCCGCCATCGCGTCGCTCTCCCTCGGCGCGGTGCTCGGCCCCGAGGCACCGCTCATCGCACTGGGCGGCGGTACGGCCGTGTACGCGGTGCGGCTGATCAAGCCGGACATCGATCCGGGGGCGAGCGCGGTGGTGGGGGCCGCGGGCAGTTTCGCGGCCGTCAGCGCCCTGCTGGGCTCGCCGCTCCTGGGCGCGTTCCTGTTGATGGAGGCCTCGGGGCTGGCCGGGCTGATGCTCGGGGTGGCTCTCGTGCCGGGGCTCCTGGCGGCCGGGATCGGTGCGCTGATCTTCACCGGCCTGGGCTCGTGGACGGGACTCGGCACGTACTCATTGGCACTGCACGAGGTACCGCCGGCCGACAGCCCCAGCGCCGCCGAGTTCGGCTGGGCCGTCGTCCTCGGGCTGGGTGCCGCGCTCGTGGGGGCGGGGATCCAGCGGCTGGCGCTGTTCCTTCAGCCTCGGGTGGAGCGGCGCCGGGTGGTGGCCACGGTGGTCATGGGCCTCGCGGTCGGCGTGCTCGCCCTCCTGTACGCCGAGATCACCGGGAACTCCGCCTCGCAGGTGCTGTACTCGGGCGAGCACGCGCTTGATCCGCTGCTCGCGGACAGCGTCCGGTACTCGGCGGCCACCCTGGTGGTGCTCATCGTCTGCAAGTGCCTGGCCTACTGCGCCTCCTTGAGCGCCTTCCGGGGCGGCCCCATCTTCCCGGCCATGTTCGCCGGTGCGGCGGGCGGCCTCGCGCTCTCCCATCTCCCGGGACTGAACCCGACCTCCGGGTTCGCCATGGGGATCGGGGCGATGTGTGTGGCGATGCTGAAGCTCCCGATGACGTCGGTGCTGCTGGCCACGCTGTTGCTGGGGTCCCAGGGACTCACCGTGATGCCTCTCGTGATCGTCTCGGTGGTCGTCTCCTATGTCGTCACGCTCAGGATCACTCCCCCGCCGGCGGCGTTCGCCACGAAGCCGCCCGCGCCGTAGCGACGGCGCCGACGGCTGCGGCTCGTTCCTTCTCAGACCCGCTCGCGCTCCCCGCCCGACGCGCAGAGCGCCCAGATGATGAAGATGTCCAGCGCGATGAGCACGATGGACCACAGCGGGTAGTGCGGCAGCCAGACGAAGTTGGCGAGTGCGCCGAGTCCGGCGAGGACGATGCCCACGGCACGGGCCCAAGCGGCCCCGGTGAACAGGGCGCAGCCGGCGAGAACGATGACGATGCCGAGGATGAGGTGGATCCAGCCCCAGCCGGTCAGGTTGAACCGGAACACGTAGTTGCTGGTGGTGACGAAGACGTCGTCCTTGGCGATGGCGGCGATTCCCTGGAAGATCGCCATGGCCCCACCGAAGATCATCAGGATGGCGGCGAAGGCGGTCCAGCCCGTCCGGAACGGGTGGGAGGAATCCGCGGCGGCGTCCCGCGCCGTCCCTGGCTGGTTGCTGGTACTGGCCATGTGGGCCTCCTCGGGTAGCGGTACCACCCGGCAGGACCGAAGCGCCCGGCCGGGCGTCCCCCGGGGACAAGCCTGGCACGGCGGCGCGCTACCGGCAGCACAGGGAAGCCCGGCGCTGCCGGTAGGCCATCGCCGCTCATCTCCATATGGAGATATGATCTCTACTATGAGAAACGAGGCCGGGGCCGTGGAGGCCGGGCTCGCGGCGCGCCTGGGCGAGCTGCGGATGGAGCGGGGCTGGTCGCTGGACGAGCTGGCCCGGCGCAGCGGGCTGAGCCGCTCGACGCTTTCGCGGCTCGAACGCGGCGAGCTGAGCCCGACGGCCGCCCAGCTCGGCCGGCTGTGCAGCGTCCATGAGCGGACCATGTCGCGGTTGCTGCTGGAGGTGGAGGCGCAGCCGCCGCAGCTGGTGCCCGCCGGGCGGCAGGCGGTGTGGCGTGACGAGTCGACGGGTTTCGTCCGCCGGTCCGTCTCGCCTCCGCACGCGGGTCTGCGCGCGGAGGTGATCGAGGGCCTCCTCGACGCGGGTGCCGTGATCGCGTACGAGAATCCGCCGGTCCCCGGTCTGGAGCAGCACATCTGGGTTCTGGAGGGGACGCTGGAGGTCACCGTCGACGCCACCGCGCACACGGTCGGCCCGGGCGACTGTCTCCGGTTCCGGCTGCGTGGCCCCTCGCGTTTCCACTGTCCGGGCCCGGAGCGGGTCCGGTACGCACTGATGATCGTCGCACCGTGAAAGGACCTGCCGCATGACCGAGATCGTTCCGGTGTCCGGGCCCGAACTGGTCACCTACGCCGATGAGCTGGCCGCCCTCCTCGTGGAGACGGTCGACGGCGGATCGTCCGTGGGCTTCCTCGCCCCGCTCGACCGGGGAGCCGCCGCGTGCTGGTGGCGCGAGCGGGCCGGGACCGTGGATGCGGGGCAGCACCAGGTCTGGATCGCCCGGGACGGTGAGCGGATCGCGGGCACCATCGGCCTGGCCCGCGCTCCGCTGCCCAACGCCCGTCATCGCGCGGAGGTCGCCAAGCTGATGGTCCGTCCGTCGGCACGGGGTCAGGGGCTCGGCAGGCGACTGCTGGACGCGGCGGAGCGCTCGGCGGCGGAGGACGGCGTCACGCTGATGGTCCTGGACACGGAGAGCGGCAGTCCGGCCGAGCGGCTGTACCGCTCGGCCGGCTGGACGGAGTGCGGCTCCGTTCCCGACTACGCCACCGACCCGGCGGGTGTCCTGAAGCCGACCACCTTCTACTACAAGGCGGTCGGCCGGGACCGTGCGGGGTCCGTTCAGGCGGTGAGCCCCTCGACGTCCTTGTAGGCGACGCCGTCCTTCATGACGACCAGGATGTTCGCGGGGTCGCCGAGGGCCCGGATGTCGTCGAGCGGGTTGCCGCGGGCGATCACGACGTCGGCGCGCTTGCCGGGCTCCAGCGTGCCGATCTCGGCGGCGAGGCCGAGGAGTTCGGCCGCTTCGGCGGTTCCGGCCCGCAGCGCGCCCATGGGAGTCATGCCGCAGTCCACGAGATGGCCGAGCTCGCGCAGGTTGGTGCCGTGCTCGGCGATGCCGCAGTCGGTGCCCATCGCGATCCGCACCCCCCGCTCGATGGCGCGCGGGATGTGCCGGTGGGCGACGTCCTGCCAGTGCTTCTTCTTCGCGTACGCCCAGGGCGCCGCCTTCCCGGGGTCCGGGTCGGTCCGGGCGGTGGTGAGCGTCGGCACGAGGAAGGTGCCCCGTTCCAGCATCAGGCCGATGGCCTCGTCGTCGATCTCGTAGCCGTGCTCGACACTGGCGACACCGCCCCGGACGGCGTTGAGGATCCCGCCCCGGCCCTGGGCGTGGGCGGCGACCTTCTTGCCGCGGTGTCCGGCGGCGATCTCCGTGATCGTCCGGATCTCGTCCTCCAGGAAGCCGTCGTCGTCGGGCTGGTCGGTCGGGCTCCACACACCGCCGGTCGCCGCGATCTTGACGCAGTCGGCGCCCTGGCGCAGCACCTCGCGGACGGCCCTGCGGCACTCGGCGGGTCCGTCGGCCAGCCGGCCCATGGCGTTCTCGTTGGGGCGGTGGTCGTTGCCGGGCCGGAAGTCGCCGTGCCCGCCGGTCGGGCTGAGCATGGAGACGGCGACCTGGAGGCGTGGGCCGACGAGCAGGCCCGATTCGACGGCTCGCCGGTGTCCGGCGTCCGCGCCGCCCAGGTCCCGGGCCGTGGTGACGCCGGCTTCGAGGGTCTGCCTCATCCGGGGTCCGGCCAGGAAGGTCAGCAGGCTGTGCGGCAGGGAGGCGATCTCGGCGTGGCTCATCGCCGTTCCGGGCGCGGCCATGTGGACGTGGCAGTCGATGAAACCCGGGAGTATCGCGTCTCCGCGTACGTCGATGCGCCGGGTCGTGGCCGTGGTGGCGGGCCTGTCCGCGGTGCGGCCCGCCCACCGGATGAGGCCGTCCTCGATGAGAACCGCTCCGTCACGGACCGGGTCGCCCCCGGTGCCGTCGATGAGCAGGCCGTTGTGCAGGAGTACGGATGCGGTGGGGGTGGGCATGGCGCTGTTCCTTCCCTGGAGAGGGTGCAAGGGGGCGGGGCGGAGGTTCAGTTGGCGGACTTCGCGGGACGGGCTACGACCGCCGCGGCGACGGCGACGAGAACCGATACCGTGGCGCAGCACCACCACACGGTGGTGTAGGCGTCGATCGTCGGGATCTCGGTGCCCTGGAAGGTGAGGGCGGTGAGGATGGCCGCGAAGACGGCCCCCGCGACGGAACCGCCCACGGTCTTGGCGGTGTTGTAGATGCCGGTGGCGATGGCGGTGCGCTCGTGCGGGCTGGATTCGACGATCAGGACGGGCATCGCGCTGAGGGCGAGTCCGACGCCCGTGCCGACGATGACGTTGACGACGACGAACTGCCAGGGCTCGTCGTGGGCCGCGATCAGGATCAGGTAGCCGATCGCCATGAGGCCGCCGCTGAGTCCGAGGGCGCCGCGTCCACCGATGAGCTTGAACAGACGGGAGGCGAAGAGCGAGGCGATGAACGCCATGGCACCGGACGGCAGCATCAGCCAGGCGATACCGAGGGCGTCGTAGCCGAATCCGTAGCCGACCTTGTCGGCCGGTGAGGACACGAAGAGCACCAGCGCGGTCTGGGCCCCGAAGAGGGCGGTGCCGAGCAGGAAGCTCGCCGCGTAGACGGGGAACAGGGTGCGCCGCACGGTGAGGCGGATGTCGACGATCGGCTCGGCGACACGGAGTTCGACCAGGACCCAGGCGGTGAGGGTGATCGCGGCGACGGCGAAGAGGCCGAGGGTGGCCGCGTCGGTCCAGCCCCACTTGGGTCCCTGGGAGATGCCGAGCAACAGTGTGGCGAGACCGATGCTGAGGAGTCCGGCCCCGGCCCAGTCGACCCGGCCCCGGGCCCGGGTCCTGGATTCGGGCACCAGGAAGAAGACGACTCCGGCGCACAGGACGGTGGCCGCGGCCGGGATCCACAGGACGCCGTGCACGGAGGAGATGGCCTCCCGGAGCAGTCCGGCGACGACCATGCCGGCGCTGGCGCCGAAGGTCAGCGCGCCGACGAGCATGGCGATGGCACTGCGGGCGCCGGAGGCGTCGAGCCGGTCGCGGACCAGTCCGATCTCCAGGGGCAGGAGCGCGGCGAGCGGTCCCTGCAGCACGCGGCCAACCAGCAGCACCTCGAAGGAGGGCGCCCAGGCGACGAGGACGGAGCCGACGGCGAGGCAGAGGACGGCGACGCGCAGGAGCCGTCGGTGGCCGTACATGTCGCCGAGCCGGCCGAACAGCGGCACGGAGACGGCGGCGGCGAGCAACTGTGCCGCGTTGACCCAGTTGAGGTCGCCCGCACCGACGCCGAGAACGGTGCCGAGTTCGGGCAGCAGGGTCGGCATCATCCCCTGGATGATGCCGCTGGTCAGTTCGACGAAGACCAGGAATCCGACGACCGCGGCGACGCGGGTGGCGCCGGGGCCGGGCGCGCCGGTGCCCGTGGTGGGCTGGATACGCGACATGGGTTCTCCACTTGGGCACGGCCGCGC
>NZ_JAELVH010000200.1 GCF_019399235.1 Streptomyces poriferorum
CACGAGTTCAATCTCAGTAGGCAGTTCGTCAAGGATCGGCTATCCGCCGAATAAGGCTCGTGCTCCGGCAACCATCTGTGCAGGAAAACTCAACCGCGCCACCATCGCCTTCTCCGGCGGTCGGCGGCAGGGGGCAGCGTTGCAGTGGCAGGTTGCTGGGGAGCAGCGAGGGATTGCTGGGCAGCGGTGACAGCGTTCTGCCATGTTCGGCGCAGGGCATCGGGCAGTTCTGGGAAGTCAGTGTTGTGGCGGGCCATGTAATCGGCGATCGCCGGCAAGGCGTCGTAGGTAATGGTGATCAGCCGGTGAGCGAGGTCAAGCACATTGCCCTGTAACCGGTTCGCTTCAGTGCGGAGGCGCCTGGGCCGCGGAAGTGGGTGATTGCGTAGGCGGCTCGCTGAGGGCTGTTCTCAAGCAGGCTATGCAGAGAATTTACGCCTTGTGCCTCGTTGCCCCCGTTCAAGGCCAGGGCAGCCAGGCCTGCCATTGGCGCATGCTGTCGGCGTACTCGCCTACGTGCAGAGGTGCGTACGGATGAACGTGCAGAGCAAGTAGCCGCCCGCTGCGCTCATCGCCATGCGAGAGGATGGGGCAGTGGACCTTCGTTACTTCAATCAGACTGGCTGGACCGCGATCTTCAATGGCACCGAGACCGAGATCGGCCGCATGGTGCGGGTGGAGGCATGGGACCCGGCAACTGGGACGGCGCTTGTCGTCGACCCGAAGCGAGGCGCCATGCGTCCCGTCACGGAATACGAGGACTTCTCCCACCTTGAGAAGGCCGACCAGGTCGTAGCCGCAGTTCCTGGTGGTGGGTGGCGGGCCCACTGGAAAGACGAGGGCCCGGGGAACGGCCCGCTCACGGAACAGGTACTCGCGTGGCTGATCACCTCGCAGGGCCGGGCAACGGCCATCACGATGGACGCTCACGGGCATGTTGACGATGCCGGCAGTGCCGACGCCTTCATCCCGCCGGGCGAGGAACTGGGCCAGGATTGAACTCCCGGATCAGGCGACTTCCGTCTCGCGCTCGATGGCCTTGAGGCGGTTCTTCAGCCTGTAGCTAGGACCGTTGATGGCGACGACTTCGCAGTGGTGCAGGAGGCGGTGGCGAGGACTTCGTCGCCGAAGACCTGGCCCCATTCGCTGAAGGTCTTGTTCGAGGTCAGGATGATGGAGCCCTTTTCGTAGCGCTTCGAGATGACCTGGAAGACCAGGTTCGCCTCGGCGCGTTCGAGGGGCTGGTAGCCGACCTCATCGACCACGAGAACGCTCGGCCGCAGGTAGGAACCCAGTTTGCTGGTCAGACGTCCGGCCGCCTCGGCTGCCCTGAGGTTGCGGACCATGTCGTCGAGGCTGGTGAAGTAGATCGAGTATCCGGCCCGGCAGGCCGCAACCGCCAGCGCGATCGCGATGTGGGTCTTGCCGACGCCGGGCGGCCCCAGCATCGACGAAGGACAGGGTGGCTAGGTCTTTGATCTTGCGCGGGTCGAGCTCGGGCTGGAACGAGAAGTCGTACTCATCGATCGTTTTGTGGTGCGGCAGCCGGGAGAGCCGCAGGCCCTGGCGGAAGCGGCGGTCGTCGCGGACGGCGAGTTCCTCGGATAGGACCAGGTCGAGGAAGTCGAGGTAGCCCATCTTCCCCTCGTCCGCCCGCCGCGTGTACTCGTTGATGGTTTCCGCCAGGTGGGGCAGGCCGAGCCTGGTCGCCGTGGTGCGGATGCGGTTGCCAGTCAGCTCGCTCAAGACGGTTCCTTCGTCGCTCGGTTACTGGTGAAAGGGCGGGTTCCAGTCACTCGTCATAGACCGACAACGGCCGGCGGCCGACCTCGACGCGGGTCGCCGCAGCCCGGTTGAGGAGGGCTTGCAACGGTCCGCTCTCCTCACCCGGAGGGCAATCGTGACGCGGCCGGGGCAAGACTTCGCCGGTGGTGGTCCGGCGTCCTTTGCCGGTGGGCAGGCCGTCCCAGTGCTGTTCTTCGACGACACGGACGCCGCGTCCGACGGCCCGTGGATGCATGGCAAGCAGCGTCTCGCCGCTGGCGTCGACACTGGTGGAATGCAGCATGACCTGCGACTTCGTCGCCCTGATCTCCACCAGCTGACGCGGTCGGACCTTGCGGGCGGGGACTGAGTAGAGGTTCCCGCCGAAGGCGACCAGGCAGTCTTTGCCGACCGGCCGCAGATGACGTTCGGCCACCAGATACGGAGTCGGTGGCAATGGCTTGAGAGCCGCGTGGTCACGAGCTGCCCGCTCACCGATGACCTGCTGGTGAGTCCGGTGCGTCTGGGTTCGTCGTTTCGGCACCCAGGCGGTGAACGCGGCGTCCATCTCCTCGATGCAGGAGAAGGCCCGGCCCGAGAGAACGGGGTCGCGGACGATCAGGACCTGGCGTTCGACGCGGCCCTTGCCCTGGGGGCGGTAGGCGGCCAGCACATCGATGTCGAAGTCGTAGTGGCCGGCGAACCCGACCGCCTCCGGATGCAGTGGAACCGCCTCACCCGGGGCGACGTGACGGCGCACGACTGTCTTGGTGCGGTCGTAGACGATCGTTGTACGTTCATCCGTACGCGGCTATGTGCGTTCACGTGTACGCCGACAGTGCAGGATGTCGCCCTCGTTCACGGCAGGCTCAGCCAGGACCTGCGGTGGTCCGGGAAACGATCGGCATCTGGGTCGAGGAAGTCGGACGCCAAGTGATCTACCTGCTCGAAACCAAATACGAAGCAGGTAAAGGCATCTGCTGGGCCGTCAGGCGGCTCGGGCGTCCTTCCGGGCGGGAGAGCTGCAGGTGCAGCCTTCGGCCGCTTCCACCGCCGCTGTGGCGCTCCCGGCCGACACCTCTGTGGAGCCGCGGTCCGGTGCTGCCTTGCGCCGGACTGCGGACCTCTCGTCCGCTCCGCTCCGGCGGGCCATGAGCAGCCCGATTGCGGCCGCGGCGATCTGGAGCAGCCCGGTGGCTGCCAGCACGCGGACCGATCCGGCCCACCCGATGACCGCGCCGCCGACCAGCAACCCGAGAGAGGCGCCACCGGAGTGCAGGACGGTCTCGGCCGTGAACGCCGCCCGCCGCTCGTCCCCGGTCGTCTGCTCGCTGATCATGGCGTTCAGGGCGGCGATGCCCCACGGCGTTGCTGCTCCGCCGACGCCGGCCACCAGAGCGATGGCCACCAGGTTCGGAGCAGCGACGGGGAGGGCGAGGAAGACGGTGCCGAGGACGGCCCAGGACAGGGCCATGGTGGTGCTGCGGGGAAGCCGGTCGATCAACATGGGCACCAGCAGCGAGACGGCGACGGAGGCGATTCCGTAGCCGCTGACACCCGCCGCGATCAGCGCACCGGGGCGGCCGGACTCGATGCTCAGGATGGCAAGTCCGAGAGTGAAGCCGAACCAGCAGACCCCGCCGACACCGGCCATGAGAACACCGGCGGCGATCTGCGGATGGCGGCGCAGGACGGCCGTCGGCGACACGGGTCGCGTCACCACGGCCGACTCGTCCTTGCGGCGGGGACGGCCGGGCTGGGCTGCGGGAACAGCCAGGACCGCAAGGGCCGCCACGGCGAATACGCAGCTCTCGCACCACAGCAGGGGCTGAGCTCCCCAGACCGTCACCAGCCATGCCCCGAGGGGCGGCGCGAAGACCATCGAGATTCGGTGGGCGAGGTCCTGCCAAGCAAGCCACCGGGCGGCGTCCGTCGCCCGGTCATGCCCCGCCCGGGCAGTGTCCGACCGCTCCTGGACGTCGGCCAGATCGGCGACGAGTGCCCGCTGCGCCGGTCCCGAGAGCGCGCCGGCCGTGCCGGTGACCAGGCCGGAGGCGCACAGCGCCGCGGCACCGACCTGCCCGGTCAGGGCAGCCACCGGTACGACAGCCAGTCCGGCGGCCTGGACGGCCGTCACCACGGACAGGGCCCGCCCGGAGGTCAGCCGGTCGCGCAGCCCACGGCCCCACCAGCCCACGGTCAGCAGGGGCAGGCCCGCCATGCCGCCGACCAGCCCGGTGGTCCACGCCTGACCGGTCTCAGCCAGGGCCACCAGTGGCAGAGCCACGGCGGTCATGCGGCTTCCGGTCCAGGTCAGGAAGGTGAGAGCGGTAAGGAGGAAGAGTGGTGTGCGCATGGTCCGATCCTGGGCCGCACACCGCTCGGCAGGTAGAAGCCGATCCGACAACGTCTCTCATACACTGGAGGTATGACCTCACGCCTCACTGTCGAGGATCTGACCCTCACCGAGGCAGTCGCCCGGCATGGCTCGGTGGGAGCGGCCGCCAAGGAGTTGCTGACCACACAGCCTTCGGCGTCGCGTCGCCTGGCCACTCTCGAACGCCGCCTCGGCGTCCAGCTGTTCGAGCGGGATACCACCGGGGCCCGACCCACTCCTGCGGGACGCGAACTGGCTCGTCAAGCGGCCCGGCTGCTCGCGGAGATCGATGCCCTGCCCGACCAGGTCCTCGCCGCCACCAGCGCCCCGTCACTGAGCGTCGGCACCATCCAGGCCCTCGCCCCGATGGTCTTCACCGCCCTGTCCGTCGAGCTGGACGACGTCACCGTGCATCCGGAGATCGACCACGGGCCGGTGTTGCTCCAACAGGTCCACGACGGCCTGCTGGACGCCGCGATCGTCACGATTGTCGGCCAAGCCACCGTTCCCCGAGGACTGCACCGGACCGTTCTGGGCGTCTCCCCGCTCGTTCTCGTCCTGCCCCACGGCACCCCGGCCTCCAGAGGAAGGACTCCCCTGCTCGCCGGCCGTCCCGTCCTCTACTCGACGTTCGACCGCACCGGGGAGACCGTTCGGCAGCGACTCTCCGCCCTCGGCGCTCACCCGCTGCCCGCCCCCACGATCGAGGCGGGCCTGCGCATCGCCCGGCATCGGCGCATCGGCGCCCTGGTCCCTGAGCTGGCCGCCCGCTGGTACTCCGCGCCGGGAGACCGGATCCAGTCCTCGCCGGTGCCCGGACAAGTCACTCTCTCCCTGGTGGCCCGCCCACCGGGTGCCCCGGTACAGGCCGATGCGCTGGAACGGATCACAGCCCGTGTCCTGGGAGCCCATCAGACCGAATAGTCCGACCCGTAGCGGCTGCGGAAGCACACGGCGCAACCGAGGGGCGGGCGAAGGGGGCGATTCGCGGGAGATCAACTCCCCGTCCGCTCACGCACCGCTCACGCAAACGGCCCCAGACGAGAAGTCCGAGGCCGAGCAAGACCCCCTCCCTGAGGGAGAAACCCCAGGTCAGAGCGGTAACGCGGTGTGCCCCCGACAGGATTCGAACCTGCGACACCCGCTTTAGTACTGCAACGGTCTTTGTTCTGATGTGTGGGCAGTTTCTGGTGGTGTGTGGCCGCGTCGTTTGTAGTGGCTGATCCGGGCTTGGAACTGTCGTCGGCGGCGCCAGTGTGACCAGTGCAGGACATGGTCGATGAGGTTGGTGCGGGGCCGGGTCAGGCGGGTGGTCAGTCGCCGGATTTCGGGGAGGGTCAGGGCGATGAGCTGGGAGGATCCGTTTCTGCTTTCTCGGTGTCGAGTGCGCGGGCCCTCAGGACGGTCAGGCAGGCGTGGGCGGCCATGGCGAGGGTGATCTGGCGGTGCCAGCCGGGGTAGCGGCGGACCTGGTAATCGTCCAGGCCGCATTCCTGCTTGGCGGTTTGGAAGCATTCCTCAACGGCCCACCGGCTGCCGGCGACGCGGATCAGCTCATCGAGTGTGGTCTCGGCGGGGCAGTAGGCGATGTGGTAGGAGATCTCCTTCGGTCGGCTGACGCTGCGACGGGCGATGACCCAGTGCCGACGGTCTTCGCGGTGCCAGGGACGGACCTCGACCCTGGCCCAGTCGTAGACGCGTGGCCCGTGGGCGCCGTTGCCGCAGGAACGGCGCTTCCACTTCTGCCGGGACAGGCCGGGAAACAGATCGTGCACCGGGTGGTCCATGGCCCAACGGGTGACGACCGTGTCGTGACGGGTGGTGGCCATGACGTGGAAGACGTCGGCCCGCTCGAGCTCGGTCCGCCAGCCCTTGGAGAAGCCGTAGGCGGCGTCCGCGGTCACCCATCGGAACGGGATCTTCTCGGCGATCGCGCGTCGGACCATCGCTTTGGCGATGACGACTTTCGTCTCGAAGGCGACATCGTGGCCGACGCCGGCGGCCTGGCAGCGTTCGCGGTCGTCGGTCCACGACGTGGGCGGATACAGGCGGCGGTCGATCAAGGTGCGGCCGCGCTCTCCCGCATACGCGAGGAAAACACCGACCTGAAAAATTTCTGTCCGCCCCGCAGTGCCCGAACACTGGCGCTGGACGCCGGCTGAGCGGACGCCCTTCTTCAAGAATCCGGTGTCATCCACGATCAGCACCGCGCCCGGGTCGCCGAGATGCTCCACGACGTAGTCGCGAACGTCGTCCAGGACCTCATCGGCGTCCCAGTCGCACCGGTTCAGCAGCCGGTGCATCCGATCAGGAGCCGCGTGGCCGGCCTCCTCCGCCAGCGTGCAACCGTTCTTCCGCTCCAACGGAGCGATCAGCCCCTGCATGTAAGCCAGCGCCGACTCCCGCGGCTCCGACCGAGCGAATCGGTGCACGAACCGCTCATGCAATTCGCCCAGACCCGCTGCCCACGCCCTGACCTCACCGAGCTCCCCACCCATATCCGGATCAACGACTGTCCTGGCCACCAGTCACACCAAACGCCGTTGCAGTATTAGAGCGGCTCCGCAGGGTCGTTGCGAAAGAGGCTGCGGCTATTACTGCGGCGCCCGCTGGGTGTCGAGGTTGCCGCCGGAGAGGGAAGCCGAGTGGCTTCTTGATGGACGAGACGAGAGGGTCCCCGCCGCGCGTGGCGGGGACCCTCTCGTCTCTGGAGGTCTGGGCACCGAGTGCACCCCTGCCCCATGCTGTCCGCCATGTTAGCGCCCCAGAGTGCTGCGGCACAGGGGGAGCTCTGCGTCGAGGAGGTGGGGTACTTGGTCAGGGTCGCTGTTCGGAGCCCTGCGAGGGGTGTGGGTTGCTGATCAGGGGCACGAGGCCAGCAGGATGGAGACGACGGTGCAGGTTGCCGTTCCGTTGTCGTTGGCCCCGTTGGGGTCGGTGGGTGAGGAGGTGGTGCGGGTGCCGGTGACCTGGACGTGGCCCAGCGATAGGAGCGAGAGCGGGACTCGGAAGGTCTTGTTCACCGCAGTTCCGTTGGCGATGGTGCCGTAGGCGCAGGTGACGGTGCCGGTACTGGTGGTGCATCCAGTGGACAGGTTCGACGCGGTCGCGCCCGGGGACAGGATGGCGGTGACGGTTGCCGAACTCACGTCTGCGGGGCCGGTGTTGCGGGCGGTGAGGGTGTAGGTGAGGTAGGGGACCAGGATGCCGAGGTGCGGCTGCGCGGTGACGTCGACGTCGATGTCCGCGGTGGGTGGGGTGGCGACGGTGGTGGACAGGCTGGCGGTGTTGTTGCCGGGGACCGGGTCGGTCTCGGTGGCGGTGGCGGTGGCGGTTGTGGTCAGGGTGCCGGCCGTGGTCGGGGTCACGTGCACGGTGACGGTGGCCGATGCGCCGTCGGCGACTGTGCCCAGGGCGCACGTGACGGTCGGCGCGGTGATGGTGCAGGAGCCCTGGGAGGCGGTCGCGGAGGTGATGGTGCGGGCGGTGCCGGAGAGGGTGATCGTGGCGGTGGTGCCCGTGGCGGCGTCGGAGCCGTTGTTGCCGAGGGTGGCGGTGTAGGTGATGGGGTCGCCGGCGTTGACCGGGTCAGCGGAGCCAGCGACGGCCACGGTCAGGTCCGCAGCGGGTGCCGCGGTGACCGCGGGGGCGAAGGCGACCGAGTACGGGAAGGATCCGAGGGGGAAGGTTGCGGTGACCGCGTTGGTGGCGGTGTCGATGACCGACATGGTGCCGGCGTAGCCGTTGGGGACGTAGGCGAGGGTGCCGTCGGGGGTGACGGCGCTCTGGAACGGGCCGTTGCCGACGCCCGCGGTCGCGGTGACGGTGTTGGTGGCGGTGTCGATCACCGACACCGAGGAGGAGGAGTTGTTGCTGGCGTACGCGCGGCTCCCGTCCGGGGACAGGGTGAGGCCGAACGGGCCGATGCCGACCGGGATCGTGGCGGTGACGGTGTTGGTGGTGGTGTCGATGACGGACACATTGTGCGAGTTCTGGTTGCCGACGTAGGCGCGCGATCCGTCCGGGGTCACCGCGATGAAGTTGGGCTTCTGTCCGACGCCGATGGTCGCCACGGATGTCGCGGTGGCGGTGTTGACCACCGATACGGTGTTGCCGCCGTTGTTGGACACGTAGGCTCGCGCGCCGTCGGGGGACAGCGCCACACCGAACGGCTGGCTGCCGACCGGGATGCTCGCGGTGACGGTGTTCGTGGCGGTGTCCACCACCGAGAGCGTGTTCGCGCCGCTGCCGGCGGTGTAGAGGCTGTCCCCGGAGGGGGAGACGGCTACCCCGATCGGGCCCGCACCGACCGCTACGGTCGCGGACACGGTGTTGGTCGCGGTGTCGATCACCGACACCGAGTCGGAGCTGTTGTTGGTGACGTACACGCTCGCCGCGTCCGGCGAGGCCACCGCCCCGATCGGGCTGCCGCCGACCGGGATCGTGGCCGTGACCGTGTTGGTGGCGGTGTCCAGCACCGACACCTGGTTCGCCATCAGGTCGGTGACGTACGCGAGTGGGGCCAGCGCGAGCGCCTGCGCGGGCGGGGCCGCCAGGGCGACCAGTCCGCTCACCGCCAGAGCGCTTCCGGCGACGCCAGCGGTCAGCCTACGTCTCCACGACGCCAGCGGACGACGGGGTCGGGCAGGTACAGCTATCACGGGACTTTCCCTTCGAAGAACCCGCACCCGTCGGCGGCCCCGGTAGGGCCTGGAAGACCGGCAGCAGTGCGGCCACGCTGAGCCCGCCCGCAGCGGTCTGCTGCAACGTCCGGGCCGGGCTTCGAACATCAGGCACCGCACCCCCCGGAACGAACCCGGGGAGCACGGCCTCACGCCGCGCACCACCGCGGCACCAATCGGGCCGCAACAGCCTTGCCCCGTCCTGGACTCGCCGGGAGCCGGCAGCCGGGGGAGGGCAGGAGCATCATCCGGACTGCCTGGCCGGCGCTGACACCACAGCACGGCAACTGTCTGCATACAGGCGAAAGCTGTCCGTAAGTGGCTGGTTGGTGGCCCGGCAGAAGGAGGTCCCGTACGCGTCCTGCGGTACGGGCCGGACGCCGGAAAACACTGCCGTCTCCCCGGGCCCCGGAATCCCGTCGCCTTCGGGTAGACCGGAGGCGCCAACCGATCAATGCGCGGGAAAAAGCGGACGCCGCCGCACAGCCCAGCCCCTGCACGAGGCCCGATGCGCGATCCGGTGGTCACCCCGACGGGCGGACCGGTCCTGGGGGACGAGTGCGTCCGCTCGGAGATCCGCCCGCCTGCTACCGGTCGCCACAGGAACTCGACGCGCAAAGGTTGCGCGGCCACCCCGACACTCTGCCCGCCCGAGCCGTGATCGCCCGACAGGGCGATCAAGACTCGAGCGCACGAGCATCCTGGCCGGGCGAAGCCCTCTCCGGCACAGGTGACCGTCGGGGATGTGAAGCCTGCGCCTGTGGGCCGGGGACAGGCCGGGGTATGGCCGGGGTCAGGAGATGGAGAAAACCGACGCCCAGTTCTGGCTGGCCGAGCCCGCGGATGCGGTGTTGGCGGTGACCGCCTGCCCTGCGGTGGCGTTGCCGTCCAAGACGTAGCCGGTGGCCGGGTTGGTCACGGTGTAGGTACCGACCGCGTTCTGCGTCACCGTCCAGCGCTGGTTGGCTGCGCCGAGACTGACGGCCTGGAGGGCTATCTGACCGCCGGCGGTGGTCGGCGCGGTCAGGTAGAGCGGGATCGCGCAGCTGTCGTAGATCCGCACGGTACCGTCGCCGTTGGCGACGAACTTCCAGCGCTGGGACGCCCGGGTAGTGTCCAGGGCGGCGAACTGGGCCACCCCAGAGACGGCAACACTGCAGCCCGTTCCTCGCTGGAGCGCGACGCCACCGCCGTTGCTGAGCGCGTGGTAGGCGTTGTCACCGACGACCGTGGAGCCGTAGTTGATGGCATGAGAGTCCACGGCGGTCAGCGCGGCACCGGTGATGGACAACGGCGGGACGGCCGTCGGTCGGACGAACTTGAACCAGTTGGCGAAGGTCGAGGGCGTATTCGCGGCCAGGGTGGCGATGCTGCGGTTCCAGCTGCCGTCCACCTGGTTCCACAGCTGGAGCAGCGAGGAGGCCACGTTGCCCTGCACATGGTCGCCGGTCTGCCAGCCCGCGCTGTGGGTGAACGAGGTGGAGTCGCCGTTCGGGAACACGTAGCGCTGGTCGCCCAGGAGATAGGCGGCCACCGCGTCGCCGAAGCCCTCCGTCCAGGCGCAGGTGGCGGACGACGCCAGCTGGATGAAGTGCGGGTTGCAGTTGATGACGTTGGGCCAGTTGCCATTGTAGAGCCGGTGCTGGAAGAAGTGTCCCGCCTCGTGCAGCACGGTGTGCTCGGAGTCCGGGTCGCCCTCGGCCAGGTAGATATTGTTCGCCAGGTCGTAGTACGGGCCGCTGTTGGACCCGGTCTGCCAGCGCAGCGTCAGCGTGGTGCAGGTCGCCGCGTTGTTCTCGGCGGTCGTCCAGCACGGGGTGGTCGAGTTGGCGCGTTGCGACCAGAGCAGGTTGACGGTGTCGAAGGCGTGCCAGGCCCGGTCCGAAACGGTCGGGTTGACCGCACCGAGGGCGACGTTCGCCGATACGTTCGTCAGCGTCGGCGTGTCGAGGGTGTAGACGGTTCCGCTGGTGTTGGTGACCCGCCACACCTGGTTGCTGAGGGTGGCGAACCGCACGAACACGTGGTTCAGAGAAGTGGTGTTGACGGGGGTGTAGCACAGGTTGAACGAACCGTCGGCCGCACCGGTCAGCTGCGTGCCGGCGTTCAGCTTGTGGTCGGTCTCGGTCGCCAGCTCCCGACCCCACAGCTCGACCGAGGCGTTACGGGCACCCCGGGTCAGCGTCGGCTTCGCGGTGCCCGCCTCGGCGGACTGGTAGTCGAACTGCAACGTGCCGCTCACGCAGATCGGGGACACGGCGGAAGCGGTGCCTGCCGACAGCGGCACCAAGGCACCGGCGGCGAGCAACGCAGGTACCAACAGGCGAAGCAGGGCTCTGGGTCTGCCGAACATGGACGTCCTTCCCAAGGAGCGCCCAGGGCCGCCGACGGCAGACCTGGCGCGCGAAGAAGACCGGGTGGACCCCGGCCCGTGTACGCCGCCAGGTACGGGCGGTCGGTCTGAACCGGGGCCCATCGTCGGTTCCATGCCACGCCGCCGCCAGGGCGCACAGAAGCACAGCCAGCAGTTATGAGGCTCGTGTGAATACCCGGCGGAGATTTTGCGTCCACTCGGCGGTCGTTTCGACCGGCCGTGCGCCCCTCAGCCGCCTAGCACCGTCGTCCGGTTCCGCCGCTGAAGTGCGAGTTTCCGGCAGCGCCTAGAGGCGAAGCCGGACCGGTGAGACGCTTGTCAGGTGCACGGAGTCCTGTGTGCCCCCAGGCCATACGAATCGAGGCAGGCCCTCGGCGCGGACTTCCCGCACGCTGAATCCCCGCAGCTCCAGCCTCGCCTTCACCACTCTCTCCAACGTGATGTGGCTCAGGACTGCTGGACTGCTCGTCGCCCCGGCCTCCCCGCATACCGGCTCCTCGACAATCCGAGGGGCCTTGGCCTGGCCGTACATCACGCTGGCCTACTCTCACGGACCCAGCCACGATGGCGCCCAGCGAACCCTTCGCCGTGTACACCAGCACCGCCTTGGACGCTCCGCACAGTGACCGCGGGCTCATTTACCAACAAGCACCCTGTTTTGCCGACTGCGTTGCGCCGTCACATCCGTTGTGACAGTGCAGCCTTGTTGGCAATTGGGAGGCGCGGTGGTCGTGCTCAGCGAGGCGTGACGCGTCGTAGTTGGCAAGAATGACGCGCGCTAAGAACTCCTAACGAAATGATCTTCGAGGTGATTGGATCGCTCCGGGACTGATGATCCGGGGGTGCGGGGTGGCTCGGCCGAAGCCGTGGGAAGTCGATGACGAGTTGTGGGCGG
>NZ_JAELVH010000201.1 GCF_019399235.1 Streptomyces poriferorum
CGGCGGTCTTTCCTGTGATGGTTTCCGGGGTCAGCGGATCGCCGCGGTCGCGGTCCGTCGATACGGTGAGCGTGCGGCGGCTGCCAGTGCGTCGGCGAGGCGGTCGACGACCGCTGTCGCCTGTTCGTCGGTGAGCGTGAGGGGCGGGAGCAGGCGTACGACGGTGGAGTGACGGCCGCCGAGCTCGACGATGAGCCCGCGGCGCAGACACTCCTGCTGGACGGCCGTGGCAAGCACGGGATCCGGTGGTGCCTCGCCGCCCGTGCCGACCGGGGCGGCCTCGGGGTCGACGAGTTCCACGCCGATCATCAGGCCCCGCCCTCGGACGTCGCCGATACAGGGATGGTGGGAGGCCAGGGCCCGCAGGCTCGCGAGCATCCGGGCGCCGAGACCGGCGGCCCGGTCGGCGAGACCGTTCTCCCGCACGTACGCGAGGGTGGCGGCGCCGGCGGCCATGGCGAGCTGGTTGCCGCGGAAGGTGCCGGCGTGCGCACCCGGCTTCCAGGTGTCGAGTTCGGAGCGGTAGACGATCACAGCGAGCGGCAGGGAGCCTCCGATGGCCTTGGACAGCACCATCACGTCGGGCACGACGCCGCTGTGCTCGACGGCCCAGAAGGCTCCGGTCCGGCCGACGCCGGTCTGGACCTCGTCGGCGATCAGAGGGATGGACCGGGCCGCGGTGATCTCCCGCATCCGGCGCATCCAGGCATCGGGGGCCGGGTTGACCCCGCCTTCGCCCTGGACGGGTTCGACGATCATGCCGGCCGGTGCGGGTGTTCCGCTCTTGGGGTCGTCGAGCACGTTCTCGGTCCACCGCGCGGCGAGTTCCGCGCCGTGTTCGCCTCCGGTGCCGAAGGGGCAGCGATAGTCCTGCGGGAACGGGAGCCGGGTCACCCGTACGTCCTCGGCACCACCGGACGCCGCGAGGGCACCCGCCGTCATGCCGTGGTACGCACCGGTGAAGGCGAGCAGGCCGCTGCGGCCGGTGGCGGCACGGACCAGGGTGAAGGCCGCCTCGACCGCGTCGGTACCGGCCGGTCCGCAGAACTGGATGCGCGCGTTGTCGGCGAACTCCCGCGGCAGCGTGGCGAAAAGCTCCGTGGTGAAGGCGTCCTTGACCGGCGTGGCCAGATCGAGCACATGCAGGGGCGCACCGGAGTCGAGGACCTTCTTGATCGCCTCCAGGACGACCGGGTGGTTGTGCCCGAGGGCCAGGGTCCCCGCTCCGGACAGGCAGTCGAGATAGCGCCGCCCGTCCGCTCCCTCGATGGTGAGCCCCCGTGCCCGTACCGGCACGATCGGCAGTGAGCGCGCATAGGTACGGGCGGCCGATTCACGCAGGGACTGACGGCGCAGGATGCCCTCGTGCGGCGCGAGTGGTGGTGCCGGAGCTGGTTCGGTCACGGCCACGGCTGTTGATCCTCCCGCTGTAACAGTTGCGTTGCACGTCAGCACGATTCCGCAAGGACGGGCTGCGGGGGTGAACGCTGTCTCCGTGTCCCCCGTACGTACCAACGACGCCGGGCGCGGCGGATCACGGGTAAATCCGAAGATCCTTGCGGACCCCAACCAGGGCCCTGCCGCACGCCGTCCACGGCCGCACCGGCATAGTGGGGGACCGTGCCGTGGCCCCGGGACAACCTTCCGGGCGCCGTGGCCTGCCCGGAAAGGCGCCCGGACCGCCGTCCGGTGGAGCCGGCCCGTGGGTGTCGGGCAGTGCGGAAGTGCAGTACAGAAGCGTTGGGTTACGAAGTCCCAGGGGGATCACGAGATGCGACTCATTCGACCAGGATTCACCGCACGCCGTGGGGGAAGCGCTCGCCGCACCTCTTCCACCGTGCTCGCGACGGCGGCGGTCACCGCCGTCCTCGCCCTCAGCGCGACGGCCTGCGGGCCGGGCGAGGACGACGCGAGCACCGAGCCGAGCAGCAGTTCCGCGGGCCAGACGTCGGACAACAAGATCACCATTCCGGATGATCTGAAGGACCGGCTCAAGGAACACGGGATCGACCTCGACCAGTGGAAGGGCGGCGACTGGAAGAACTGGGACAAGGCCAAGTGGCTGCGTGAGGCCAAGGACTACATCAACCCCATCATCGAGGACCTCTGGGACCCGGACCGGATGCGGGACGCCGACAAGGCCCCCGAGCAGCCGGTCGACAACGACATCTCCGGCGACGCCGGCGTGACGGACCCGACACCCGTCCCGGTACGCGCCGTTGGCGTGCAGACGCCGTTCCACGACAACGCCGCCGAGTCCGGGAAGCTGTTCTTCGACGGCCCCGAGGGTTCGATGGTCTGCTCGGCAACCGTGGTGAAGGACCCGGCACACCCCGGAAAGTCCAACATGGTGTGGACCGCCGGCCATTGTGTGCACGCGGGCAAGAAGGGCGGCTGGTACCGCAACATCGCCTTCGTGCCGTCGTACAACGACAGCGGGCTGTCGACCGATGAGCTGCGGAACAACCCGCCCAAGGAGAAGGTCGCCCCGTACGGCGTGTGGTGGGGCTCGTGGGCGCAGACCTCCGAGCAGTGGATCGACCAGGGCGCTTCGGTCGGCGGCCTGGGCGCTCCGTACGACTTCGCCGTGCTGCACGTGACGCCGGAGAAGGGCTCCACGGGCAAGTCCCTTGAGGAGACGGTCGGTTCGGCGCTGCCGGTCGAGTTCAACGCCCCGGCGGTGCCCAAGATCGCCGACATGACGGCCACCGGCTTCCCGGCCGCTCCGCCGTACGACGGCCAGAAGCTCTACCAGTGCAAGGACAAGCCGGGCCGGCTGTCGCTCACCAAGGACGACCCGACGATGTACCGCATCGGCTGCACGATGACCGGCGGTTCCTCCGGTGGCGGCTGGGTCGCCGCGGGACAGGACGGCAAACCCGCACTGGTCTCCAACACCTCCATCGGCCCGGTGTCGGCCGGCTGGCTCGCCGGTCCGCGCCTCGGCAAGGAAGCCAAGGGCGTCTACGACTCGGTCAGCAAGAAGTACGCGGGACAGTAGTACGCGGAACAGCGGGGCGGGATCGGATCGCCTTGCGCCCGAGTGCGGTTGACGGTCCGACAGGGGCCATCGGCGGGACACCTCTCGCCGAAGGCCCTTGATCCGCCCGTGGCGCCCGGGACCCGGGCCGTGCGGCCCTCCGGCGGCGAGAGCCGCCGTCCGGGCCGTCATAGGGTGGTCCCCGCGCATCACCGACAGCCGGTCAGTCCGGCGTGCGGCATGACACGCTCATGCCATTTTCCAAGGTTTCAGGGGGAATCTTCCATGCGATTCATACGTCCGCTGCTGAGCGCGACCGGCCTCGTCGCCGCACTCGCGCTCACGGCGACGGCCTGCGGTCCGAGCGAGGACGCCGCTGCCGACAAGCCCGCGGCCACCACGTCCGCCGAAGGCAAGGACTCCGGCGGCGGCATATCCGCCGATCTGGCCGACACCCTGAAGAAGCACGGTGTCGACCTGGACAAGTGGAAGAGCGGCGACTGGAAGAACTGGGACAAGGACAAGTGGCTGCACGAGGCCAAGGACTTCGTCAACCCGGTCATCGACGGGCTGTGGAAGCCCGACCGGATGAAGACGGCGAAGGACCCGGCCAAGACGATGTCCGCGGGGGACTTCTCCGGTGACCAGGGCGTCAGCGACCCGGAGCCGGCGCCGGTCACGGCCGAGCGCGAGAAGACGCCGTACCACGACTACGCGGCCCCGGTCGGCAAGGTGTTCTTCGACTCCCCCGAGGGCTCCATGGTCTGCTCGGGCACCGTCGTCAAGGACCCGAAGAACCCGGGCAGGTCCAACCTGGTGTGGACGGCCGGTCACTGCGTCCACGCCGGCGCCAAGGGCGGCTGGTACCGCAACATCGTCTTCGTGCCCGCCTACAACGACCAGGGCAAGGACGCCGCTTCGCTGAAGAACGCGCAGCCGCAGGAGGTCGCCCCGTACGGCGCCTACTGGGCGGACTGGGCCAGCACCTCGGGCGAGTGGCTGGCCGACGGCGGCCCCACCGGCGGTGAGGGCGCCCCGTACGACTACGCGGTCCTGCATGTGAAGCCCGAGCAGGGCACCAAGTCCCTGGAGGAGACGGTGGGCAACGCCCTGCCGGTCGACTTCGACGCCCCCCAGGTCGCGCAGATCAGCGCGATGGGGGCCTGGGGTTACCCCGCCGCCCCGCCGTACGACGGTCTGATCATGCACAAGTGTGTCGACCGTCCCGGCCGGCTCTCCCTCAGCCCCGCCACCCCCACGATGTACCGCATCGGCTGCACGATGACCGGCGGTTCCTCCGGTGGCGGCTGGTTCAGCGAGACGACCGACGGCAAGCTCTCCCTGGTCTCCAACACGTCCATCGGACCGGTGACCGCCGGCTGGCTCGCCGGACCCCACCTCGGCGAAGGCGCCCAGCAGATCTTCACGATGATGAGCGACAAGTTCGGAGCCCGGTAGCGGCACCCGCGCCCGGAAACGGCGGAGGGCCCGCACCCCATGGGGTGCGGGCCCTCCGCGTGATCTCTGTGTTCAGCTCACCGCGGGTACGAACGCGGCGAGGTCCGAAGCGAGCTCCTCGTGCACCCGCGCCTTGAGCAGAGTGCCCTCCGACGTGTGCTCCTCGGAGATCACCTCACCCTCGGCGTGCACCCGGGAGACGAGTCCGCCCTGGGTGTACGGCACGAGTGCCTCGATCTCGACCGAGGGCCTCGGCAGCTCGCTGTCGACGAGGGCGAGCAGCTCGTCGATTCCGGCGCCGGTCCGTGCCGACACCGCGATCGCGTGCTTCTCGTTGCGCAGCAGCCGCTGGAGAACCAGCGGGTCGGCCGCGTCCGCCTTGTTGATCACCACGATCTCGGGCACGTCGACCGCGCCCACCTCACGGATCACCTCGCGCACCGCGGCGAGCTGCTCCTCCGGCACCGGGTGCGAGCCGTCCACCACGTGCAGGATGAGATCGGACTCGCCGACCTCCTCCATGGTGGAGCGGAACGCCTCGACCAGGTGGTGCGGCAGGTGCCGTACGAACCCGACGGTGTCGGCGAGGGTGTAGATGCGCCCGCTCGGCGTCTCGGCCCGGCGCACGGTCGGGTCGAGGGTGGCGAACAGTGCGTTCTCCACCAGCACACCCGCACCGGTCAGCCGGTTGAGCAGCGAGGACTTGCCCGCGTTGGTGTAGCCCGCGATGGCGACCGAAGGCACCTTGTTGCGCTTGCGCTCCTGCCGCTTGATCTCGCGGCCGGTCTTCATCTCCGCGATCTCCCGGCGCATCTTCGCCATCTTCTCGCGGATCCGTCGCCGGTCCGTCTCGATCTTGGTCTCACCGGGACCACGGGTGGCCATGCCGCCGCCGCCGCTGGAACCGCCGCCGCCCATCTGACGGGAGAGCGACTGGCCCCAGCCGCGCAGGCGCGGCAGCATGTACTGCATCTGTGCCAGCGAGACCTGCGCCTTGCCCTCACGGGACTTGGCGTGCTGGGCGAAGATGTCGAGGATCAGAGCGGTCCGGTCGACCACCTTGACCTTGACGACGTCCTCCAGGTGGATGAGCTGGCCGGGGCTGAGCTCACCGTCGCAGACGACGGTGTCGGCCCCGGTTTCGAGAACGATGTCGCGCAGTTCGAGCGCCTTGCCGGAACCGATGTAGGTGGCCGGGTCGGGCTTGTCACGCCGCTGGAAGACGGCGTCGAGCACCTGGGCTCCGGCCGTCTCGGCAAGGGCCGCCAGCTCGGCGAGGGAAATCTCCGCATCGTGCACCGTGCCCGAGGTCCAGACACCGACGAGCACCACGCGCTCCAGGCGCAGCTGCCGGTACTCGACCTCGGTGACGTCCTCGAGTTCGGTGGAGAGGCCGGCCACGCGCCGCAGTGCGGCGCGGTCGGAACGGTCCAGCTGGTCGCCGTCCCGCGCTCCGTCGATCTCGTGGCTCCAGGCGACGTCCTCTTCCATCAGGGCGTCGGCCCGAAGGCTTTCGGTGAGGCTCTCGGTGACGTTCTCCGTGGCACTCTGCGCGTCCTGCGCGTCCTGGGGAAGGGAAGAAGAGGAGGTCATTGGATCCTTACGTCGAGAGGAGTGGGATACATCAGTCACAACGCGTGACCTCCCGGGATCATTCCCGCAGGGGGATTTCTCCGGTCCGGCCGCCTTGGCGACTCGTCGATAGTGGCACGGCGGACCCGGCCCGTCACGCGGGTTTACCGCTCCCCGCGAGGTGTCGCGCCCGTCCAGTCCGGGTGCCCCGGCATGGGCGGTGTCTTCTTCCCGTACAGCCAGCCGTCGAAGAACGCGGTCAGGTCGCGTCCGGCCACCCTGGACGCCAGGGTGGTGAAGTCGGCCGTGGCGGCGTTGGAGTCGCGGTGCTTGCGCACCCAGAGCCGCTCCAGCCGGCCGAAGGCACCCTCGCCGATCTCCTGGCGGAGCGCGTACAGGACCAGGGCGCTTCCGTCGTACACCACGGGCCGGAACAGGCTGATCTTCTCGCCGGGTGCCGGCGCGGCGGGGCGGGCCGGCGGGCCGCCCTCGGCACGCCAGGCGTCCGAGCGGGTGTAGGCCTCGCGCATCCGGCGCTCCAGCGGCTTGCCGGCGTGCTCCTCGGCATAGCGCGCCTCGTACCAGCTGGCGTGTCCTTCATTGAGCCAGAGGTCGGACCAGGTCCGCGGGGAGACACTGTCGCCGAACCACTGATGGGCCAGCTCGTGGACCATGACCGAGTCGACGTACCACTCGGGGTAGCCGCCGTCGGTGAACAGGCGGCGCTCGAAGAGGGAGAGGGTCTGGGTCTCCAGCTCGAACCCGGTCTCGGTGTCGGCGACCAGCACGCCGTAGTTCTCGAACGGGTAGCGGCCGATCTGCCGTTCCATCCACTCCAGCTGGCCGGGTGTCTTCTTCAGCCAGGGCTCCAGCCTCTCCCGGTCGGCGGCCGGTACGACATCGCGCACGGGCAGCCTGTGCGGGCCGGTGCGTTCGACGACGGTGGACCGGCCGATGCTGACCTGGGCCAGTTCGGTGGCCATGGGGTGACCGGTGCGGTAGGTCCAGGTGGTGCGGTCGCCGTGCCGGACCTGCCCGGTCCGCTCCCCGTTGGCCACCACGGTGAGTCCCTGCGGGGCGGTGACGCGGAAGGTGAAGTACGCCTTGTCCGCGGGGTGGTCGTTGCCCGGGAAGACCCGGTGCCCGGCGTCGGCCTGGTTGGCCATGACGAGCCCGTCTGCGGTCCGCACCCACCCCCCGCTGTCCCGCTCGCCCGAGGGATCGCTCGTGTGGCGGACGGTGATGCGCAGCGGCACGCCTGCCGGAAGGCGGCCCGGCGGCTCGATGACCAGGTCCTCGTCCTCGGCTGCGAAGTCCGCGCGCAGACCGTTGACGTCGACGGAGCGGACGGTGCCGCGGGTGAAGTCGAGGTTGATCCGGTCCAGCGGCTCGGTCGTCCGCGCGTCGATCGTGGTGACGGCGTCGAGCGGCTCGCTGTTGCGGCCCCGGTAGCTGAGGCCGATGTCGTAGGCGAGTACGTCGTATCCGGGGTTGCCGAGGTGCGGGAAGAGCGGGTCCCCGATGCCGAGGGGCACCGGTGCGGGCAGGGTGGCGGCGACGAGAGTGGCCGAAGCGGTGGCCAGCAGGGCGGCTCGCAGACGGCGGGAGAGGAACGGCATGGACTACGGCTACCAGCGCCGCGCCCGCCATACAGGGACGGCGCGCACCGCGCCACCCGAACGAGATCCGCCGTGGCGGAAGCGCGCGGGTCGGCGGGACCGCCGGTCGGGGATACGGAGGCGGGGCGAATCGGCGGGACCGCCGGTCAGAGATCCGGAGGCAGGTGGGTCGGCAGGACCGCCGAGAGGAGATTCGGGGCGGCCAGGCCCGTCGGTCAGAGCTACGGCAGGCGGGTGGGCGGCCGATCGGAATCGCGTGGGCGGGGCCGAGGCGGCCGGTCAGAGCGCGGCGGCCGGGTGCTGGGCGCGGCTCACGTCGTACACCCCCGGTACGTCACGCATGGCGCGCATCAGCGATGGCAGTCCTGCGGCGTCGGGCAGTTGCAGGGTGTAGGTGTGGCGTACGCGCTGCTCGCTGGGGGGTTCGACGGTGGCGGAGATGACCGCCGCGTCCGCACCGGCGATCGCCTCGGTGAGGTCGGCGAGGAGCCGGGGCCGCCCGAAGGACTCCGCGACCAGGGTCACCCGGCATTCGGCGGCGTCGCCCCAGGTCACGACGACCGGCACCCGGCCGACGGCCTCCATCCTGGTCACGACCGGACACTCCAGCCGGTGCACGGTGACGGCGCCGCCGCGCACCGTGAAGCCCGTGACCTCGTCGGGGGGTACGGGGGTGCAGCAGCCCGCGAGGCGCACGGTGGTGTCGGGCCGCTCGACCACGGCGCTCACGGTGCGGCCGGCCGTTCCGGCGGATCCGGCCCGCGCGGGCCGGGCTGCCCGGTCCGGCTGCGGACCGGGCCCGGTGGCGTCGGCCGGGCTTCCGGCGTCGGTCTCCGTGTCCTGGGGGTGGGTGTCGAGCCAGCCGGTGATGGCGATGCGGGCGGTGGGCGTCCTCGCGTGGTCGAGCCAGTCGGGCGAGGGCCCGGACGCGGCGTCCTCGGCGAGGAGCGGCTGGACCGTGTCGCCGTCGCCGAGCACGGTGCTGAGGGTGGCGAGCCGGCCGTTCACCCGGGCGCCGATGCAGTTGTGGGCGGCGTCCCCGTACTGCGCGTAGGCGGCATCCACGCAGCTGGCGCCCGCGGGCAGGCCGAGCGTGCCGCCGTCGGTGCGGAAGACGGTGATCTCCCGGTCCTGGGCGAGGTCGGCACGCAGGGTGGTCCAGAACGTGTCGGGGTCGGGCGCGGACTGCTGCCACTGGAGCAGCCGGGAGAGCCAGCCGGGGCGGGTCGGGTCGGCCCGTTCGCCGTCGGCGGGTTCGGCGCCGGGTGCCGCGCCTCCGGCGGGTTCGGCGCTCGGTGCCGTGCCGTCCGCGGCGTACGGATTGCCGAGCGCGATGACGCCGGCCTCGGCGACCTTGTGCATGCGGTGGGTGCGGATGAGGACTTCGGCGACCTCGCCGTCCGGGCCCACCACCGCGGTGTGGAGCGACTGGTACAGGTTGAACTTGGGTGAGGCGATGAAGTCCTTGAACTCGGAGATCACCGGGGTGAAACAGGTGTGGAGCTCGCCGAGGACGGCGTAGCAGTCGGCGTCCTCACCGACGAGTACCAGCAGGCGTCCGAAGTCGCTGCCGCGCAGTTCGCCGCGTTTGATCCGGACGCGGTGCACGGAGACGAAGTGGCGTGGTCTGACGGCCACTTCGGCGGTGATGCCGGCCTCCCGCAGCACCGAGGCCACGTTGTCCGCGATGGCGGCGAGCGGATCCGCCGCCGCTGTCGCGGCGGTCGCGGCGGAGATCACGGCGCGGGTGTGCGCGTACTCCTCGGGATGGAGGATGGCGAAGACGAGGTCCTCCAGCTCGGTCTTGAGCGCCTGCACACCGAGCCGTTCCGCGAGGGGGATCAGCACGTCACGGGTGACGTGAGCGATCCTTGCCTGTTTCTCGGGTCGCATCACGCCGAGCGTGCGCATGTTGTGCAGCCGGTCGGCGAGCTTGATCGACATCACCCGGACGTCGTCGCCGGTGGCGACGAGCATCTTGCGGAACGTCTCCGGCTCGGCGGCGGCACCGTAGTCGACCTTCTCCAGTTTGGTCACACCGTCGACGAGGTAGCAGACCTCCTCGCCGAACTGCTCCCGTACCTGGTCGAGGGTCACCTCGGTGTCCTCGACGGTGTCGTGGAGGAGGGACGCGGTCAGGGTCGTGGTCTCGGCGCCGAGCTCGGCGAGGATGAGCGTGACCGCGAGCGGGTGCGTGATGTACGGCTCGCCGCTCTTGCGCATCTGTCCGCGGTGCGAGCTCTCCGCGAGGACGTAGGCCCGGTGCAGCACGGAGAGGTCGGCGTCGGGGTGGTGGGCCCGGTGCGCCTCGGCGACATGCCCGATGGCGTCCGGCAGCCGGTCCCGGGAGACCGGGCCGAGCAGGGCGACCCGGCCGAGCCTGCGGAGATCGATCCGGGGGCGGCCCCGTCTGCGGATGGGAGCACCTGGGTTGGTGGCCTCTGCGCTCATGGGGCACCTCCGGCAGCGTCGACCGGCGGTGGGGAGGCGCGGTCGTGCCTCCGGGCCGGTGCTTGATGCTACCGACCCCACCACGTGGCGGAGTACGGCTCTCGCCCAGCGTGAAACGGATCACCCATTCGAGCGAAGCGCTGCCCGATCAGCGTTTCGATCTTTATCGGTTTCGGTGTCTATCCGCGCAGCGCTTCGAGCCAGGCCGGATCGATCACGCCCTCGGCGACGATCACGGCTGCTCCGGTCATCTCGATCTCACCGTCGGGGCGCTCGGTGATCACCAGGGTGCCGCCCGGCAGATCGACGGTGTACGTGACCGGGACTCCGGTCTCCGCGGGGTCCGCCGCGTCCCGGCGGGCCGCGGCGACGGCCACGGCGCAGGCGCCGGTGCCGCAGGAGCGGGTCTCGCCCGAGCCTCGCTCGTGGACCCGCATCGCGACGTGCCGGGGCCCGCGGTCCACGACGAACTCGATGTTGACCCCGTCGGGGTAGACGGCGGCGGGCGCGAACGATGGCTCGCTGAACAGGTCCCCGGCGTGCGCCAGGTCGTCGACGAACGCGACGGCGTGCGGATTGCCCATGTTCACGTTGCGGGTGTCCCAGGTGCGGCCGCCGACGGTGACGGTGACCCCGTCGCCGGGAAGCAGGGCGCGGCCCATCGAGACCGTGACGTCGCCGTTCTTGGCGAGGTGCACCTTCTTCACTCCGCCGCGGGTGGCCACCGCGAGGTCGCCCTCCTCCACAGCGCCGACGTGCTGGAGGTAGCGGGCGAAGACCCGCACACCGTTGCCGCACATCTCGGCGACCGAGCCGTCCGCGTTGCGGTAGTCCATGAACCACTCGGCCTCGTCCGCCAGTGCCCGCGCCTCGGGGTGGGCGGCGGACCGCACGACGTGCAGCACGCCGTCGGCGCCGATACCGGCGCGACGGTCGCACAGCCCGGCGACGAGGGACGCCGGCAGGTCGATGGCGTTGTCCGGGTCGGGAACGATCACGAAGTCGTTCTCGGTGCCGTGGCCCTTGAGGAAGGCGATCTGCGAGATGGTCACAGGACAACTGTACGAGCCCGCACCGACAACGCGGCGAACCGGCCCGCCGGACGGCAGCAGCGCCCGGTGCGCTCCTCAGCCCCGCAGCCGGGCGACGCGCCAGACGGCCAGCGCGACCAGTACGGTGCACACCGCCACGTACAGCGCGATCACCCGCCAGTCGGCCCGCTCCCCGGAACCGCGGGACGGCAGTCCCGGCCAGGTGTGCCCGACGCGGCGGGCGGCCATCATGCCCCAGCCCGCGGCGCAGCAGCTGATCAGCAGCCCCAGCATGGCGACCACCGGTCCGCCGTCGCCCACTTCGAAGGCGAGCGGGAAGGCGAACATCAGCGATCCCAGCGCGGCCAGCATGATGATGGGCGCGAGCTGCCAGATACGCATACGGCGGGCGGGACGCAGCTCCACCTCGACCTCGGGGGTCACGGCGAGCTCATCGGGCCCGTCGGGGCTCAGACGTCCTGCCTCGTGCTGCGCGTCCGGTGCGTCTTGTTCTGTGTCGCGAGGGCCGGCCTCCATCGCCACGCGCCCTCCCAACTCGGACTCCACTGGTCGATCGATGCTCGATGATGGCACGCCGCAGGTCGCCGAAATGACGGGCAGGGCTTCCCGATGCCATCACGTGATCAGGCTGTAACCGCTCGTTCGACCAACGCCAGCGCCCGGCCCGGGAGTTCCCCGCCGTGCTCCGCGGCACCGTTCAGCCACTGGACACGCGGGTCGCGGCGGAACCAGGAGTCCTGGCGGCGCGCGAAGCGTTTGGTGGCGCGCACGGTCTCGGTACGCGCCTCGTCCTCCGTGCATTCCCCGGCCAGGGCGGTGAGCACCTGCTGGTAGCCGAGCGCCCGGGAGGCGGTGCGTCCCTCGCGCAGCCCGCGCGCCTCCAGCTCGCGCACCTCGTCCACGAGCCCGGCCTCCCACATCCTGTCGACGCGTACGGCGATGCGCTCGTCGAGTTCGGGGCGGGCCACGTCGACGCCGATCTGGACGGCGTCGTAGACCGCATCGTTACCGGGGAGGTTGGCGGTGAACGGCTTGCCGGTGATCTCGATGACCTCCAGGGCCCGCACGATGCGCCGGCCGTTGCTCGGCAGGATGGCCCGGCCCGCTTCGGGGTCGGCCGCGGCCAGCCGCGCGTGCAGAGCGCCCGAGCCGTGCTCGGCCAGCTCCGCCTCCAGGGCGGCGCGGACACCGGGATCCGTACCGGGGAACTCCAGGGCGTCGATCGCGCCCTTCACGTACAGACCGGAGCCGCCGACCAGGACGGGCGTGCGGCCCTCGGCGAGCAGCCGGTCGATCTCGGCGCGGGCCAGGCGCTGGTACTCCGCCACGCTCGCGGTCTCGGTGACGTCCCAGATGTCCAGCAGCCGGTGGGGCACGGAGCCGCGCTCGGCGGTTGTCAGTTTGGCGGTGCCGATGTCCATCCCCCGGTAGAGCTGCATGGAGTCGGCATTGACCACTTCGCCCCCGAGCTGCTGAGCGAGGAACACCCCCAGGTCGGACTTTCCGGCTGCGGTGGGACCGACGACGGCGATGACCCGCGGTGCGGGAGCTGGACTTCTCACTGCCCCAGTCTCGCAAACCTCGGGGCCGTTCCCGAATGGGCGATGAACAGACCGTGGGGTATGCGTGTCGTCACGCAGCGCCGAGTAAAATGGTGTCTCCATATGGGTGATTTCTCATGGTTCTGCCGTTTGTCCCCCAGGGCCGCCGATACCGCGGCCGGGAGAGTACGGGGCGGCGCGGCGGGTATCGGGACCGGAGAGAGCACGCGCACGCAGCCCCCCAGCAGAGAAGGTGTCCGATGGGCTTCATGGACAATTTGAAGGCGAAGCTGAGCCCTGCGAAGGACAAGGTGAGCGACCTCGCGCAGCAGCACGGGGACAAGATCGACCAGGGGCTCGACAAGGCCGCGCGCACGGTGGACGCGAAGACCAAGGGCAAGTACAGCGACAAGATCGTGTCCGGTACGCAGAAGGCCAAGGGAGCGGTGGACAAGCTGGCCCAGAAGGACGGGGGCGGTACGCCGCCCACCCCGGGCAGCACCCCGCCGCCCACTTCCTGACACCGGGCAGGCGG
>NZ_JAELVH010000202.1 GCF_019399235.1 Streptomyces poriferorum
TCACCCCGGGCCCGGGGTGACGATGCCGCCGTGACCGCGAGCCCGGGGCGTACGTCCCGAAGCTCCACACGTTGCCCTCCGCGTCCCGCGCCATGTAGTCCCGGGAGCCGTAGTCCTGGTCGGTGGGCGGCATGAGGATCTCCACCCCGTACTCCACGGCCCGTGCGTGGTGGGCGTCCACCTCGTCGACCACCACGTAGACGCCGGCCGGTCCCGCACCCCGCATCGCCTTGGCGAAGACGCCCTCGCGGCCCTTGGAGCCCAGCATCACCCTGCCGTTGCCGCAGGACAGCTCCGCGTGCATCACCGTGCCGTCCTCGCCCTCGTACACCGCTTCCCGGGTGAAGCCGAGGCCCTGTGTCAGCGTCTTGATCGCGGCCTTCGCGTCGTCGTACAGAATCGTCGGACAGATCGTCGGTCCGCCTGTCGTCGCGTCTGCCATCGTGCTCATTCCCTTCTCGCGCCGAACCGGGCCCCGGACGGCCCGGCTGTGATCTGTGTCTCAGTCTTCCACCCGGCACCGACAACGACCTGCGCAAGGCCGGGCCCGGGTCGTTCCGCGCGGGCCGGCGGAGTTCGCGCAGGTCAGCGGAAGGTGTCGCAGGCCTCCAGGTCGCCGCTGGTGAAGCCCGTGGTGAACCACTGCTGGCGCTGCGCGGCCGAGCCGTGCGTCCAGGACTCGGGGGTGACGCGGCCCTGGAACCTCTCCTGGATCCGGTCGTCCCCGACCGACGCGGCCGCGTCGAGTCCGTCCCGGATGTCCGCCCGGGTGAGCTCGGTGATCAGCGGCCGGCCGGTCGACTCGTCGGGTGTGGTCGTCGCGTGGTTCGCCCAGACCCCGGCGTAGCAGTCCGCCTGGAGTTCCACCCTCACCGCGTTGCTGTTCTCGCCGGTCCGGCCGTCCTGCGAGCGGGCCAGCGTTCCCATCTGGTTCTGCACGTGGTGTCCGTACTCGTGCGCGACGACGTAGGCCTCGGCGAACGGTCCGCCGCTCGACCCGAACTTGGTCCGCAGCTCGTCGAAGAAGCCCAGGTCCAGATAGACCTGCCGGTCGCCGGGGCAGTAGAACGGCCCCACGGCCGAGGTCGCCGACCCGCAGGCCGTGCCGACCCGGTCGGTGAACAGCACCGTGCGGGCGCTGCCGTACGTGGCGTCGCGCCGCTGGAACTCCTGGCGCCAGTAGTCCTGCACGCTGTTGACCACCGCGACCGTCCGGCAGTCGTCCTTGGTATTGGCGTCCCGGCCGGTCCGGCAGTTCTGCTCGACCTGTGCCGCCGACGAGGCGGTCGCGGTCGTGCCCGAGTCGCCGGAGGAGAGCCCGAGCTGATCGGGGCCGACCCCGAAGAGCAGCCCCAGGATCAGCGCGATGACCCCGGCGATCCCGCCGCCCACGGTGGCCCTGCCGCCCGGGATGCGGCTGCCGCGCGTGTCCCGGACCTCGGACGTGTCCAGATCGGCGTCGTCGTCGAACTGCATGGCACCACCCTCTGCTCCGCTCGCGGCTGCCGCTCAGCCATGCGCCGAGTATCAGATAATTCACACCCCAATGCCCGTTTTTGCCTATGGGGACGAGGTTGGGCGGGTGTGCCGGCGCGCTTCGGGCAACTGCGGTGGGAGCAGGCGGGAAAGTGGTTGGACACCGCCAGTAGACTGGTTCTCATGGCAATTCTCCTTGTGCGTGTGCGTGAGTAACGGCGTCGAGTCGTGAATCGCTAGTCGTTCCTCCGCCGTCCATACCGCTCTGGAGTTTTTCCCCGTGATCACCGCTTCCGGCATCGAGCTGCGCGCCGGCGCCCGCATGCTCATCGAATCCGCCTCCTTCCGTATCGCCAAGGGCGACCGCATCGGCCTCGTCGGCCGCAACGGGGCGGGCAAGACCACCCTCACCAAGTGCCTCGCGGGCGAGGGCACCCCGGCGGCCGGCACCATCACCCGCTCCGGCGAGGTCGGCTACCTGCCGCAGGACCCGCGCACCGGCGACCTCGACGTGCTCGCCCGCGACCGCATCCTGTCCGCCCGCGGCCTCGACGAGATCCTGCGCAAGATGCGGGAGAACGAGGAGCGGATGGCGAACGGCAAGGGCGCCACCCGCGAGAAGGCCATGAAGAAGTACGAGCGCCTGGAGACGGAGTTCCTCACCAAGGGCGGCTACGCGGCCGAGGCCGAGGCGGCCACCATCGCCGCCGCCCTGAGCCTTCCCGACCGGGTGCTGGCCCAGCCGCTCCACACGCTCTCCGGCGGTCAGCGCCGCCGGGTCGAGCTGGCCCGGATCCTCTTCTCGGACGCCGACACCCTGCTCCTCGACGAGCCCACCAACCACCTCGACGCGGACTCGATCGTCTGGCTGCGCGACTACCTCAAGAGCTACCGCGGCGGCTTCATCGTGATCTCCCACGATGTCGAGCTCGTCGAGACGGTCGTCAACAAGGTCTTCTACCTCGACGCCAACCGCTCGCAGATCGACGTCTACAACATGGGCTGGAAGCTCTACCAGCAGCAGCGCGAGGCCGACGAGAAGCGCCGCAAGCGCGAGCGGCAGAACGCCGAGAAGAAGGCCGCGACGCTCAACGCCCAGGCCGACAAGATGCGTGCCAAGGCCACCAAGACGGTGGCCGCGCAGAACATGGCCAAGCGCGCCGACCGGCTGCTCTCCGGCCTGGAGGCCGTCCGGGTCTCCGACAAGGTCGCCAAGCTGCGCTTCCCCGACCCCTCGCCGTGCGGCAAGACCCCGCTGATGGCCGAGGGCCTCTCCAAGTCCTACGGGTCGCTGGAGATCTTCACCGACGTCGACCTCGCGATCGACAAGGGCTCCCGGGTCGTCATCCTCGGCCTCAACGGTGCGGGCAAGACCACGCTGCTCCGGCTGCTCGGCGGCGCGGAGAAGCCCGACACCGGCGACATCATCGAGGGCCACGGGCTGAAGCTCGGCTACTACGCCCAGGAGCACGAGACCCTCGACCCGAACCGCACCGTCCTGGAGAACATGCGCTCGGCGGCTCCGGACCTCGACCTGGTGGCGGTCCGCAAGACCCTCGGCTCGTTCCTCTTCTCCGGGGACGACGTGGACAAGCCCGCCGGAGTGCTCTCCGGCGGTGAGAAGACCCGGCTCGCCCTGGCGACGCTGGTCGTCTCCTCCGCCAACGTGCTGCTGCTCGACGAGCCCACCAACAACCTCGACCCGGCCAGCCGCGAGGAGATCCTCGGCGCGCTGCGCACGTACAAGGGCGCGGTCGTCCTCGTCACGCACGACGAGGGTGCTGTCGAGGCGCTCCAGCCCGAGCGCATCATCCTGCTGCCCGACGGCGTCGAGGACCTGTGGGGTGCGGACTACCGGGACCTGGTCTCGCTGGCCTGATCCGGTCCGGGCGTGCGCCGGGGCCCGTCCCCGGCGCACGCCCCGGCGCGGCGGCCGCGTTCCGGCCGTCGCGGCCCCCTGATCCACTCGCACTGGATCATTCGGCCTACGCGTGATCCATCATCTGTGTGAGGACGTCTCGTACCTCGGCGCGGCACCCGGCAGTTAGCTGTCGGGTGCACGCATGACGGGCCCCGGGCCCGGTGCGGCCCTGACCTGGCCGTTCCTCCGGTGCGGTTGTCCCGCCGGCCCCACAGCCCCGCGGAATCCTGGATTCCGCTCGTGTCGTCGCCCTCCCGGGGTGCCGATCCGCTTGCACGGACCTTGCCGAATGGGTGGCCAGGACGGCCCCGAGGGGTGATCATGAGAGTCCAGAGCGCACTTCCCACGAGGAGGCACGGGTGGCCGAGACTCTGAAGAAGGGCAGCCGGGTAACCGGCGCCGCGCGCGACAAGCTCGCGGCAGACCTGAAGAAGAAGTACGACTCCGGTGCGAGCATCCGGGCGTTGGCCGAGGAAACCGGCCGCTCCTACGGATTCGTCCACCGGATGCTCAGCGAGTCCGGAGTGACGCTGCGGGGACGTGGCGGAGCGACACGAGGCAAGAAGGCCGCGGCGGCCTGACGGCCGTCCGCGGATCGGGGCAGGTCGCAGGACCTGTCCCGGGGCTCACCGGTTTCGGTGGTGGCCACCCGGTCGATCGTGCGGTCGATCGGGTGGTTACTGTTCAGTCACTTAGCTCCGTGCTGACTGCACTGACTGCACCCCGATCCGGAGGCGCTTCATGACCTCGCTCGACACTGTGTTCGACAAGGACGGCGTACGACTCACCGTCGACGACGCGGTTGCCACGGTGACCCTCACCAATCCGGCCAAGCGCAACGCTCAGTCCCCCGCTCTGTGGCGGGCGTTGACAGAGGCCGGACGGGCCCTGCCCGGCAGTGTGCGGGTCGTCGTGCTGCGTGCCGAAGGTGTGTCCTTCTCCGCCGGACTCGACCGCCAGGCGTTCACCCCCGAGGGCTTCGACGGCGAGCCGTCGTTCCTCGACATGGGGCGTGGCCCGGAGGCCGAGCTCGACGCGGTCATCGCCGAGTACCAGGAGGCGTTCACCTGGTGGCGCCGCAACGACATCGTGTCGATCGCGGCCGTCCAGGGGCATGCCATCGGCGCCGGCTTCCAGCTCGCCCTCGCCTGCGATCTGCGGATCGTCGCCGAGGACGTGCAGTTCGCCATGCGCGAGACCAGCCTCGGACTGGTCCCCGACCTCACCGGCACGCACCCGCTGGTGCACCTGGTGGGCTACGCACGCGCGCTCGAAATCTGCGCCACCGGACGCTTCGTGCACGCCGCCGAGGCCGAACGCACCGGCCTGGCCAACCTCGTCGTGCCCGCCGCGGACCTCGAAGGAGCCGCCCGCGATCTGGCCGGTGCCCTGATCGCCGCCCCGCGCGACGCCGTCATCGAGACCAAGGCCCTGCTCAGCGGCGCCGTCTCCCGTACGTACGAGGAGCAGCGCGCCGCCGAGCGTTCCGCGCAGGGCCGTCGGCTGCGCGACCTCTCGGGCACGGCCGACTGAAAGCGTCCGGCAGTGGGCCCGGGCGCATCACCCCGGGCCCGCCGCCGGGCCGGCTCCCGGCGGGACCCGGCCCTCCGTCACGGCCGTGACCAGCACCGCGACCGGCGGATGCCCGTCCACCGCCTGTGTCACGGCCGCCCGCACCGAGCGCGCCACGTCCAGCGCCCGGTGGCCGCCGTCCGTCGCCAGCTCGACCCGGACGTGGTCCGGGCCCGTGTGCACGGACGCGCCGAGCACCCGCGTCAGCGCCGCGACCCCCGTCACTCCAGCGGCGGCACGGCCCGCCGCGTCCTCCGGATCCGCCGGGCGCACCTCGACCGGGGGCGGTTCGACCCGTTCCGGTTCGGCGTCCAGCAACTCCGTCACCTGGACGTCCACCTCGTCGACCACCAGCCCGAGCCGCCGGGCGGCAGCCGTCAGCAGAGCGGAGCGCAGTGCCGCGGCGGCGGCCGGAATCGGCAGCTGCGCCGTCGCCGCCACGGTGGCCTCGATGCGCAGCGGCCCCGGTGGCAGAGCGCTCGGGGGCGGTGGCACCTGCGGGGCGGGCGCCGCCTCGGCATCGCTCACGGCGATGCGCAGATCCAGGAGCACCGGCCCCGAACCGCCCACCGCCCTGCGCAGTACGGCCGCCGCCGCCCGTTCCGAGATCCAGGCCCCGTCCGCCGGGCCGCCCAGCGGGAGGAGCCGGCCCAGACCGAGCCGTTGCCGAACCGCGGCCGTCCATCCTTGGGCCCTGCGCGAGCTGTCAGCCGTCGTCATGACCCCCAGCCTGCCGTATCCACGGCGCGAGACCGGGCAACCGCACTTAATCTGGGCAAGGAAGTCCAATCTGCCCCGAAGGGAAGAACGGCGATGACCGAGACCCCACAGCGGAACCGCCCCGAGAACCCCGACAAGGACTCGACGGGGGGCGACAGCAGGAGCAACTCGCTGACCAAGCGCGGCGGGGGAGACCCCGCCACTCGCGGCCGTACGACGATCGCCGACGGTGTCGTCGAGAAGATCGCCGGAATGGCGGCACGCGACGTCGTCGGTGTGCATGCGATGGGCAGCGGACTCTCGCGGACCTTCGGAGCGGTGCGCGACCGCGTCCCCGGCGGGTCCAAGTCGGTCACCCGTGGGGTGAAGGCCGAGGTGGGCGAGTCCCAGACGGCCCTCGACCTGGAGATCGTCGTCGACTACGGCGTGTCGATCGCCGATGTCGCCCGCGATGTGAGGGAGAACGTTGTCGCGGCGGTCGAGCGGATGACGGGCCTCGAAGTCATCGAGGTCAACATCGCGGTGAGCGATGTGAAGCTGCCCGACGAGGACGACGACGAGGACCAGTCCGAGCCACGTGTCCAGTAGTCCTCCGTCAAAGGCAGTTGAGGAGCGCAGATGAGCATGGCTGTGGTCGGCATGGTGGCCGGCATGGCGCTCGGGTTCGCCGGGTACTTCGGCGGGTTCGGTGCCTTTCTGCTGGTGGCCGCCCTGGGGGCGATCGGCTTCATCGCCGGTCGCTTCCTCGACGGTGACCTGGAGCCCGGCGACTTCTTCCGGAGTCGCGATCGCGGCGACCGACGGCGGTGACGGCGTTGTCGGGGGAGGGCGGCCAGGTCGCCGCCGCGGAGCGCGGAGAGACCCGGATCGCCGACCGGGTCGTCGCGAAGATCGCCGCGCAGGCGGCGAAGGAGGCGGTCGACGAGCCCGCCGAGGACGCCGCGTCGCCGCGGGCGACGGTCACGGTGCACCGCGACACCGCCCGCGTACGGGTGAGTCTGGAGCTCGGATATCCCAGCGATATCGGGCGCCAGTGCGGTGCCGTGCGTCGCCGGGTCGCGATGCGGGTAGAGGCGTTGGCAGGGATGGAGGTGCCCGAAGTGGCCGTACAGGTCGAGCGCCTGCACCCCTCAGGAGCGAGCCTCGCGGCGCAGGGGAGGATCCGATGACCGAGCCCCGCAACCCGGAGAACGGCGCGGAGCACACCGTGGAACACGGGGACGTGCTCGCGCTCGACCAGTCGGCGTCGTCCGCGGCCTACGACCCGGTCCCGGCCAAGGAACGGAGCGAGGGCGGAGCGGGCCGCTTCTGGTCCGCCCGCCGCATCCCCGCGGGCATCACCGCCCTGGTGGTCCTGGGCGCTGCCGGACTGCTCCTCTACGACGTCGCGGCGGTCCGTGCCGACCACCCGGCCATGCAGTGGCGCCGCTCGCTGGCCGACGAGCTGGCGGAGCGCCGGCTGGACGACGTCTGGGTGCTCACGGGCGCCTCGGTCGCGGTGGCGGCCGGCCTGTGGCTGCTCGTCCTCGCGCTCACGCCCGGACTGCGCGATCTGCTTCCGATGCGCCGTGACCGCCCGGGCGTACGGGCGGCCCTGGACCGGACCGCGGCGGCCATGGTCCTGCGCGACCGGGCCGTGGAGGTCGCCGGCGTGCAGTCGGTCCGGGTCCGGATGGGCCGCGGCAAGGTGGGGGTGCGGGCCGTCTCGCACTTCCGTGAACTCGACGACGTACGGGCCGATCTGGACACCGTGCTCTCCACCGGCATCAGGGAACTCGGACTGGCCAGGCAGCCGAGCCTGTCCGTCCACGTCCGCCGTCCGGCGAAGAAGGGGTGAGCCGCGTGATCGGGACCGTCAACCGGGTACTGCTGGGCCTGGCCGGACTGGTACTGGTCTGCGTCGGCGGCGGGGTGCTGGCCGCGGCGCTCGGTCTCTCCGTGCCGTCCTGGTGGCCCTGGTACGGCAAGCGCGATGTCCTCCTCAGTGACGCGGACCGGGACCGCTGGCGCTCCGAGGGCTGGTGGTGGCCGGTCGTGATCGCGGTCCTCGCGGTCCTGGTGGTACTCGCCCTGTGGTGGCTGCTGGCTCAGCTGCGGCGGGCCCGCCTCGCCGAGGTACTCGTGGACAGCGGCGACGGAGAAGGCGCGCTGCTGCGTGGCCGCGCCCTGGAGGGCGTGCTCGCACAGGAGGCGGGAGCCCTGGACGGGGTGGCCCGCGCCCAGGTCGTCCTGACCGGCAGGCGCAGCGAGCCCCAGGCCAGGATCCGGCTCCTCATGGAACCGCACGCCGCCCCGGACGAGGCGCTGGGCCGGCTCACCGACGAGGCGCTGGCCCATGCCCGGGACTCGGCCGGGCTGGCGAAGCTGCCGGCCGAGGTGCGGCTGAAGGCGGTCAAACACCGGGCCGAGCGCGTGAGCTGACGGGCGGTACGGTACGCCACGCCGAGGGGGCCGGACAGAAAAGCTGTCCGGCCCCCTCGGCGTTCCGCGTCCGGGAACGGCTGAGCCAAGGGCTCAGAAGCCGCGCCGGGACCCGCCGTCGACCGGCACCATGATGCCCGTCAGATACGAGGCGGCGGGCGAGAGGAGGAAGGCCGCGGTCCGGCCGAACTCCTCCGGAGTGCCGTAGCGGCGCAGCGGGATGGCCGCCTCGTTGGCGGCGCGCGAGGCCGCCGCGTTGCCGGACAGCGCGTCCAGTTCACGGACCCGGTCCGTGTCGATGCGGGACGGCAGCACGCCCACCACGCGGATGCCCCGCGGGCCGAGCTCGTCGGCCAGCGACTTCGCGAAGCCCGCCAGACCGGGGCGCAGTCCGTTGGAGATGGTCAGTCCGGCGATCGGCTCGTGGACGGAGCCGGAGAGCACGAAGCCGATGACCCCGCCCTCGCCGAGCGCCGCGGCCGCCGCGCGGGCCAGGCGCACCGCGCCCAGGAACACCGACTCGAACGCCGACTGCCACTGTGCGTCGGTGTTGTCCGCGGCGGAGCCCGGCGCGGGGCCGCCGACGCTGATGAGGATGCCGTCGAGCCGCCCGAACCCTTCGTGCGCGGACTCCACCAGCCGCTGCGCGACGCTCGGGTCGGCGTTGTCGGCTGCGAGTCCGACCACGTCGGGGCCCAGCTCGTCGGCGGCCTCCCGGACGCTCTTCTCGTCGCGGCCGGTGATGATCACTTTCGCGCCGTCGGCGACCAGGGCGCGCGCCGTGGCGTTGCCCAGCCCCCGGGTCGCTCCGGTGACGATGTACACACGGTCCTTCAGTCCAAGATCCATGGCCCTATCCTGCCTCCTGCTCCCGCGCCCCGTCCTCGGCGGCCTGGCCTTCGGCCAGCGCGACCGCCGTGCCGACCAGCCCGATGTGGCTGAAGGCCTGCGGGAAGTTGCCGAGCTGGCGCATGGCCGCGGTGTCGTACTCCTCGGCGAGCAGCCCCACGTCGTTGCGGAGCGCCAGCAGCCGTTCGAAGAGTTCGGTGGCCTCGTCGGTGCGGCCGGTCATCCGCAACGCGTCCGCCAGCCAGAACGAGCAGGCGAGGAACGCGCCCTCGCCGCCCGGGAGTCCGTCGACCGCGGTGCTGTCCGTGCTGTAGCGGCGCACCAGTCCGTCGCTGCCCAGCTCGTCGCGGACGGCGTCCACCGTTCCGATGACGCGCGGGTCGTCCGGCGGCAGGAACCCGGTCCGGGCGATCAGCAGTGTCGCGGCGTCCAGCTCCCGCGACCCGTACGACTGGGTGAAGGTGTTGCGCACCGGGTCGTACCCCTTCTCGCACACCTCACGGTGCACGGCGTCCCGCATCGCCCGCCAGCGGTCCGCGTCGCCGGAGAGCGAGGGGTCCTCCTCGAGGGTGCGCACCGCGCGGTCGGCCGCCACCCAGGCCATCACCTTGGAGTGCACGAAGTGCCGGCGCCGGCCGCGGATCTCCCAGAGCCCCTCGTCCGGTTCGCGCCAGGTGGACTCCAGAAAGCCGAGCAGGCTGAGCTGGAGGCTCCAGGCGTGCGGCGCGTCGTCCAGGCCCGCGGCCCGGGCCAGCCGGAGTGAGTCGATGACCTCTCCGTACACGTCGAGCTGGCGCTGGCGCACGGCGGCGTTGCCGATCCGGACCGGGGCGGAGTTCTCGTAGCCGCGCAGCCACGGAAGTTCCGCCTCGGGCAGCCGGCGCTCGCCCGCGAGTCCGTACATGATCTGCAGGTCGGCCGGGTCCCCGGCGACCGCGCGCAGCAGCCAGTCCCGCCACGCGGCGGCCTCCTCCAGATAGCCGGCCGAGGTCAGCGCACCGAGGGTGAGGGTGGAGTCCCGCAGCCAGCAGTAGCGGTAGTCCCAGTTCCGTACGCCGCCGATGTCCTCCGGGAGCGAGGTGGTCGGGGCCGCCACGATGCCGCCGGTCGGACCGAAGGTGAGCGCCTTGAGGGTGATCAGCGAACGGATCACGGCTTCCCGGTAGGGCCCCTCGTACGTGCACCGGGCCGACCATTCGGCCCAGTCGGTCAGGGTGTTCTCCAGCGCCTCGTACGGGTCGACGAGATCGGGGCGGGGCGAGTGCGAGGGATGCCAGGTCAGGACGAAGGCCACCTGTTCGCCCGCGGAGACGCTGAACGAGGAACACGTGGAGAACTGCTGGCCCCAGGTCTTGACGGGTGGTTCGCTGCGCAGCCAGGCGGAGTCGGGCCCCGCGACCGCCACCCGGTGGCCCTGAGAGCGGCGCATCCAGGGCACGACGGAGCCGAAGTCGAAGCGCAGCCGGATCACCGAGGCCATGTCGACCGTGCCGCTGACGCCCTCGATGATCCGCATCACATCGGGCTCGCGGTCGCGCTGCGGCATGAAGTCGATGACCTTGACGGTGCCGGTGCGGGTCTCCCAGAACGTCTCCAGGACGAGGGAGTCTCCGCGGTAGGCGCGGCGCGTGCAGGTGTCCGCGCCCTTCGGGGCGATGCGCCAGTGGCCGTTCTCCTCGTCGCCGAGCAGCGCGGCGAAGCAGGCGCCCGAGTCGAAGCGGGGCAGGCACAGCCAGTCGACAGAACCGTTCCTGCCGACCAGGGCGGCTGTCTGGAGATCGCCGATGAGGGCGTAGTCCTCGATGCGTGGGGTCACGTTCTGGCGTGTTCCCGAACCTGGCGCCCGCTAAGCAGCCACGGGGTCAGGAGAGGCGGGAGTCACCCCCGCGGACGCCGTCCCCGACGTGCTGTCAGGCCTTCGCCGGCTCGGGTTCCGCCGCATCGGCCTGCGCGGCGGCCTCGGCCGCCGCCGCGAGCCGGTCGCGCTTCTCCCGGCGGGCCAGCACCACGTAGCCGACCGGGACACCGGCGGCGAACAGCCACCACTGCACGGCGTACGCCATGTGCGGGCCGATGGAGCCGTCGTCGGGAGCCTCGATCAGCTCGGGGGAGTCGCCCTTCGGCTCCGGCCCGGTCTGCTCGATGTAGCCGCCGAGCACCGGCCGGGAGAGGAGCTTCGCCTGCTGGGCGCTGTTGATCAGCATCACCTGGCGGTCCGGCAGGTCCGAGATGTCCTTGATGCCGCTGGCGCTCGTCGTCTCGTCGGCCTTGAGCCGCCCGGTGACGGTCACCTCGCCCTTGGGCACGGCCGGTACGTCGGGGAAGGCGTGCTGGTCGGCCGCGGACGGGACCCAGCCGCGGTTGATCATGACCGTGCCGCCGCCCTTGAGGTCGAACGGGATCAGCACGTGGACGCCGATGGCGCCGTCGGTGGCGGTCCTGCGCCGGACGACGACCTCGTGCTTCTCGTCGTACGTCCCGGTGGCCGTCACCGCACGCCAGTAGTCCGAACGCGGAACGACATGCCCGGGGGAGGTGAGCCCCGCGACCGGCACGGGCCTCGCCTTGAGGTTGTGCGAGATCAGGGCGTTCTGCGCGACCTTGTGCTCATGCCGGTGCAGCTGCCAGAAACCCAGTTCGACCATCGTCGGAATCAGGACGAGGGTGATGAGGGCGAGAATCAGCCACTGCCGGGTCAACAGGAAGCGGTACACCCCATGACGGTACAACTGCGTCATGGGGCGCATCGCGGAGGGGGTGGGGGCGGAGTGCGCTCAGACTTTGTCGATGATGCCCACCTTCCCCTCCGCGCGGGCGCAGTGGCCGCCGCAGAACCAATGCCCGTCGACCTCGACACCCTGGCCGATGACCTGGACCCGGCAGTGCTCACAGATGGGCGCCATGCGGTGAATGGCGCAGGAGAAGCAGTCGAAGACATGCACCGCGCCCTGCGCGTGCACCTCGAAGGACATCCCGTATTCGTTTCCGCATACCTCGCAACGTGCCATGCGCCACAGGGTGGGACGCGGGGCGGCGGCGGGCGAGCGGCGGGCGGGCGAGTCGCCCTCGGT
>NZ_JAELVH010000203.1 GCF_019399235.1 Streptomyces poriferorum
TGGCCCGGGCCACAGCCGCGTACCGCAGCGCCGTCGACTTCGCCGAATCCCGGATGGATCAGGAACTGGAGCGGACCCTGTCCGACCCGCGCAGCCGGATCGGCGGCGCGGGCGACCGGGCCCGTGAGCAGGCCCGGGCCAAGCGCGACGAGCTGACCGGCCGGGCCCGCGAGGCACTGGACCGCGACCTCGCCCAGCTGACCGCCGAGGCCGCCGTGGTGGAGCCCGCGCTGCCCGCCGCGTACGCGGGCTGGGACAACCCCGTCTGGCACGCCTACCGCGTCCCGATGGAGATCCCGATGGCCCTGCGGATCGGTGACCTCCACCTGCCGGAGAGCAGCGGGATGAGTATTCCGCTGCTCGTCCGGCTGCCGCTGGAGCGCGGCATGTGGATCGACAGCGGACGCACGGCGTCCGAGGCCGCCGCGCTGACCGGCACCGACCAGCTGCGCCGGCTGGCCATGGAGAGCGCCGTCCTGCACGCGGCGCGGATGCTCGCCGTCTACCCGCCGAACGAGTTCTCGGTCCATGTCATCGACCCGGCGGGCTCCGCCGCCACGGCGCTGGCCCCGCTGGTCGCTGCCGGGGTGCTCGCGAGTCCGCCCGCGTACGGCCCCGGGGGAGTGTCCTCCGTCCTCGCCCACCTCACCCGGCGCGTCGACCTCGTGCAGATGGCCATCAGGGCCGGAGCCGCCGATTCGCTCCCGCCCGACCTGGACCCGGCCGAGCAGCTGCTGATCGTCAACGACTTCCCGCACGGCTTCGACGACCGTGCGGTCACCCAGCTGCGCTATCTCGCCGATGAGGGGCCCGCCGTCGGCGTGCATCTCATGATGGTCGCGGACCGGGAGGACGCCTCGGCGTACGGTCCGGTGCTCGACCCCCTGTGGCGGTCGCTGCTCCGCGTCACCCCGGTCGCCGACGACCATCTGGCCGACCCCTGGGTCGGTCACGCATGGACGTACGAGCCGCCCGCGACCCCGCCCGGCAGCCGTGTTCTGGAGGAGGTTCTGGAACGCGTGGCAGCCGCGCGCCGCACCGGACATCGCTGAACCGCCGATCTGGCCCGATCGTTCATACCCGCTCCCACCTGGCGTTTTGGAGCATCTTTACCCTTCTCTTTACCTTTCCTTGGTGTTCCCTGTACTGTTCATTGGGCGGAGGGGAGTACTCCCGATCGCGGCGTGCCCGTCAGTACGGACTGTGACCGGTCCCGGGGCGCCGGCCCAGCGCGCATCCCGTGCGCCCGGGTGGAAGAGACCTCCGGCAGCGACGACGCTGATCAGTAGCCGTAGCGAACTGCCGGAGGCGCAGTGGACGTTTCATGGACCCTCTGGGCGCTGACCATTCTTGGTCTGTGCGCCCTCATCGCCGTCGACTTCTTCATCGGGCGCAAGCCTCATGACGTGTCGACCAAGGAAGCCGGAATCTGGACGATCGTCTGGATCGCGCTGGCCGTACTCTTCGGGCTCGGGCTGCTCGCCTTCGGTGAGACCCAGGCCTCGGGCGAGTTCTTCGCCGGCTACATCACCGAGAAGTCGCTGAGCGTCGACAACCTCTTCGTCTTCGTGCTGATCATGGCGAAGTTCTCGGTGCCCTCCCACCTCCAGCAGCGGGTGCTGCTCGTAGGAGTGATGATCGCGCTGGTTCTCAGGGCGATCTTCATCGCCGCCGGTGCCGCGGTCATCGCCAACTTCTCGTGGGTCTTCTACATCTTCGGCGCGTTCCTGATCTACACCGCCTGGAAGCTCATCCAGGAGGCGCGGGCCGACGAGGAGGAGGACGAGTTCGAGGAGAACCGCCTGCTCAAGACCATCGAGCGCCGCTTCGGTGTCGCCGACCGGTACCACGGCACCAAGCTCTTCATCCGGGTCAACGGCAAGCGCGTCCTGACCCCTCTGATGGTCGTCATGCTCGCCATCGGCACCACCGACGTGCTGTTCGCGCTGGACTCCATCCCCGCGATCTTCGGCCTGACCCAGGACCCGTACATCGTGTTCACCGCCAACGCCTTCGCGTTGATGGGGCTGCGGCAGCTGTACTTCCTGATCGGCGGCCTGCTCAAGAAGCTGGTCCACCTCAGCTACGGGCTGTCGGTCATCCTCGGCTTCATCGGCGTCAAGCTGGTCCTGCACGCGCTGCACGAGTCCGGGGTGCACGTCCCCGAGATCTCCATCCCGGTCTCGCTCGGCGTCATCTGCGGGGTGCTGGTGATCACCACCATCACCAGCCTGATCGCCAACAAGAAGCAGGCCAAGGCGGACGCCGCCGCGGAGGCGGAGAAGGCCGCGGATCCCGCGGGCAAGGGCGCCGGCATAGACGCCTGAGCGGAGACGGGGGGTGTGGGCGCGCGGATCGCGCGCCCACACCCCCCGTCGTCGTCACCAGCCCCGCGCGCGCCATTCGGGCAGTCGCGGGCGCTCGTCGCCGAGTGTGGTGTCGTGCCCGTGTCCGGGGTAGACCCAGGTCTCGTCGGGCAGTGCGTCGAAGAGCTTGGTCTCCACGTCGTGCAGCAGGCTCACGAACGCCTCGGGGTCGTCGAACGTGTTGCCGACCCCGCCCGGGAAGAGGCAGTCCCCGGTGAACAGATGCGGAGCGCCGTGCGGGTCGTCGTAGACGAGTGCGATCGAGCCCGGGGTGTGGCCGGTCAGATGGCGGGCGGTCAGTGCGACCTGCCCGACCCCGATGGTGTCGCCGTCCTCGACGAGCACATCGGTCGGGACCGGGATCCCCTCGGCGTCGAACCGCCCGGCATACGTACGCGCACCGGTGGCCGCGACCACCTCGCCCAGCGCCTGCCAGTGGTCGCCGTGCCGGTGCGTGGTGACGACCGAGGCGATCGAGTCCTCACCGATCAGCGTCAGCAGGGTCCCGGCCTCGTTGGCCGCGTCGATCAGGAGCTGTTCGCCGGTCGCCCGGCAGCGCAGTAGATAGGCGTTGTTGTTCATCGGGCCGACGGCGACCTTGGAGATCATCAGATCCGTCAACTCGTGTACGTCCGCGCGCCCGCCGACCTTGACCGTTCCGCTGTACGTCATGCCTCTCAGCCTATAGCGGGGGCAGCGCGGGAAGGGTTCCGCCTTCGACGGTCAGGGCGGACCCGTCGCGCCGCCCGCTGAGCCAGCCGAGCAGCTCGGGAGCCGTACCGCGGACGCCGACGGGTCCGCCCTCCGCGCCGCCACCGGTCGTCCAGAACCGGCCCCGGTCGTCGGCCACGCCCGTCGACACGACCGCAGGGTGCCGGCCGAAGCGCTCGGCCAGGAAGTCGATCTCGCGGGCGATGAAATCGTCCGGCAGGTCCTCCAGCTCATAGCCGACCCCCAGGTCGACGTGGTGCAGCTCGACCTCGCCGCGACGGCGGAAGGGGATCCGGGAAGCCGGGTCCGTCACACCGTTGCGCAGCGTGACGGTGCGCGACCAGTCGGCGGGGGCCGAGGCTGCCGCCACGAAGCGGTCCGCGCTCGAGGCCAGGTCGGCGAGCTGCTCCGCCTGCGGCCGGGGCGCGTCGCGCTCGATGTCACCGTCACGGGTTTCGCTGTCTGCGTACATGGGCCGGCCCTGGAGAACATTTACCAGTGCGTCGGCGTTACGTGAGAGGTGCGCGACGACATGACCCCGGCTCCAGCCGGGGAGGCGCGACGGTTCGGCGAGTGCCGCGTCGTCCAGTTTCTCCGTGGCGCTGAGCAGTCGGTCGGTCGCTTCCCGCAGTGCGGCCAGGTCGTGCGCATGATCAGTCATGGGCCGAGCCTAGCGTCGGCCACTCATTCGGGTGAAGGAGTCATCAGCCGTCCGTAAATCGAATGCGCGTGCTATACGCTCGGAGTCGAAAGCTTCGTACATCGCTGTGGCACCCCCCATACCCTGGAGCAGGGGCTCAGTTCCCCCGCTTCTCTCTAGAAAGGTGCGGACCGGCGTGGCCGACCGTCTCATCGTCCGTGGCGCTCGCGAGCACAACCTCAAGAACGTCTCGCTCGACCTCCCCCGCGACTCCCTCATCGTCTTCACCGGGCTCTCCGGGTCGGGCAAGTCGTCGCTCGCGTTCGACACGATCTTCGCCGAGGGCCAGCGGCGCTACGTGGAGTCCCTCTCCTCGTACGCCCGGCAGTTCCTCGGTCAGATGGACAAGCCGGACGTCGACTTCATCGAGGGCCTGTCGCCCGCCGTCTCCATCGACCAGAAGTCGACCTCGCGCAACCCGCGCTCGACGGTCGGCACGATCACCGAGGTCTACGACTACCTCCGGCTGCTCTTCGCCAGGATCGGCAAGCCGCACTGTCCCGAGTGCGGCCGTCCCATTTCGCGCCAGTCGCCGCAGGCCATCGTGGACAAGGTCCTCGGCCTGCCCGAGGGCAGCCGCTTCCAGGTGCTCTCGCCGCTCGTCCGCGAGCGCAAGGGTGAGTTCGTCGACCTCTTCGCAGACCTGCAGACCAAGGGATACAGCAGGGCCAGGGTCGACGGCGCGACCATCCAGCTCTCCGAGCCGCCCACGCTCAAGAAGCAGGAGAAGCACACCATCGAGGTGGTCATCGACCGCCTCACGGTGAAGGACAGCGCCAAGCGCCGGCTGACCGACTCGGTCGAGACCGCGCTGGGCCTCTCCGGCGGCATGGTCGTGCTCGACTTCGTCGACCTCCCCGAGGACGACCCCGAGCGTGAGCGGATGTACTCCGAGCACCTCTACTGCCCGTACGACGACCTCTCCTTCGAGGAGCTGGAGCCGCGCTCCTTCTCCTTCAACTCCCCCTTCGGCGCCTGCCCCGACTGCACGGGCATCGGCACGCGGATGGAGGTCGACCCGGAGCTGATCGTCCCGGACGAGGAGAAGTCCCTCGACGAGGGCGCGATCCACCCCTGGTCGCACGGCCACACCAAGGAGTACTTCGGCCGCCAGATCAACGCCCTGGCCGAAGCCCTCGGATTCCGTACGGACATCCCCTGGGCCGGGCTCCCGCAGCGTGCCAAGAAGGCCCTGCTCTTCGGTCACAAGATCCAGACCGAGGTCCGCTACCGCAACCGGTACGGGCGCGAGCGCGCCTACACCACGCCCTCCTTCGAAGGCGCGGTGCAGTTCGTCAAGAGGCGGCACTCCGAGGCGGAGAGCGACTCCAGCCGGGAACGCTTCGAGGGCTATATGCGCGAGGTGCCCTGCCCGACCTGTGAGGGCACCCGGCTCAAGCCGATCGTCCTCGCGGTCACGGTGATGGAGAAGTCCATCGCCCAGGTCGCCGCGATGTCGATCAGCGAGTGCGCCGAGTTCCTCGGCCGCATGAAGCTGAACGCCCGCGACAAGAAGATCGCCGAGCGGGTGCTCAAGGAGGTCAACGAGCGGCTGAAGTTCCTGGTCGACGTCGGCTTGGACTACCTCTCGCTGAACCGCGCGGCGGGCACCCTGTCCGGCGGCGAGGCCCAGCGCATCCGGCTCGCCACCCAGATCGGTTCCGGCCTGGTCGGCGTGCTGTACGTGCTGGACGAGCCGTCCATCGGGCTGCACCAGCGCGACAACCACCGGCTGATCGAGACCCTGGTCCGGCTCCGCGACATGGGCAACACGCTCATCGTCGTCGAGCACGACGAGGACACGATCAAGGTCGCCGACTGGGTCGTCGACATCGGCCCCGGCGCCGGCGAGCACGGCGGCAAGGTGGTCCACTCCGGATCGCTCAAGGAGCTGCTGGCCAACGACAAGTCGATCACCGGTCAGTACCTGACCGGCAAGAGGTCGATCGCGATGCCCGAGATCCGGCGTCCCGTCGACCCCTCGCGCCTGCTCACGGTCCACGGCGCCCGGGAGAACAACCTCCAGGACATCGACGTCGCCTTCCCGCTCGGCGTGCTGACCGCCGTGACCGGCGTCTCCGGCTCCGGGAAGTCGACCCTGGTCAACGACATCCTCTACACCCACCTGGCCCGCGAGCTGAACGGCGCCAAGTCGGTGCCCGGCCGGCACACCCGGGTCGACGGGGACGACCTCGTCGACAAGGTGGTGCACGTCGACCAGTCGCCCATCGGCCGGACACCCCGGTCCAACCCGGCGACGTACACGGGCGTCTTCGACCACGTCCGCCGGCTGTTCGCGGAGACGATGGAGGCCAAGGTCCGCGGCTATCTGCCGGGCCGGTTCTCCTTCAATGTGAAGGGCGGCCGCTGCGAGAACTGCTCCGGCGACGGCACCATCAAGATCGAGATGAACTTCCTGCCCGACGTGTACGTCCCGTGCGAGGTCTGCCACGGAGCGCGCTACAACCGGGAGACCCTGGAGGTCCACTACAAGGGCAAGTCCATTGCCGAGGTGCTGGACATGCCGATCGAGGAGGGCCTGGAGTTCTTCGAGGCCGTCCCGACCATCGCGCGTCACCTGCGGACGCTCAACGAGGTCGGTCTCGGATACGTCAGGCTCGGCCAGTCCGCGCCGACACTCTCCGGCGGTGAGGCGCAGCGGGTGAAGCTCGCCAGCGAGCTCCAGAAGCGCTCCACCGGACGCACGGTCTACGTCCTGGACGAGCCGACCACCGGTCTGCACTTCGAGGACATCTCCAAGCTGATCAAGGTGCTCTCCGGCCTGGTCGACAAGGGCAACTCGGTGATCGTCATCGAGCACAACCTCGATGTCATCAAGACGGCCGACTGGGTCATCGACATGGGACCCGAGGGGGGCAACGGCGGCGGTCTGGTCATCGCCGAGGGCACCCCGGAGTTCGTGGCGGGCGTCCCCGCCAGCCACACCGGGAAGTTCCTCCAGGGCATTCTGGACGCGGACCGGGTCAGCGAGGCGTCCGTACCCGCGGCGCGCAAGCCGGTGCGGAAGACGGCCGCGAAGACGGCGGTGGCCGCGAAGTCCGCCCCCGCGCGGAAGACGGCGACGGCGAAGACCCCGGCCAAGAAGGCCACGGCGAAGTCCACCGGGACGGCAGCGGCGAAGAAGCCCGCGGCCAAGAAGGCGACCCGCGCGCGCAAGGCCTGACACCGGGATCACGCGGTGCGAGGTGGCGGTCGTCCTGAGGAGGCCGCCACCTCGTCGCGTCCCGCCCCTTGCGAGCTTCGCAGCACCCTGGATAGGCGCTGACCAGGCACGACCGCGCTCGACCGGCCCGCGCGCGGAGGCATTCTTCTCCGCCGGTATCGTCGGTTACGTCACCGCTGTCCTGCCGCCTCGGGCGTGCCGGGCCGCCCTGGCATCCTCTGCCCCTCTGACCCGTGGAGACCGCATGTCCGGCCAGCCCACCGCCCGCCGCACTGTGCTCAAGGGCGCCGCTCTCGCGGGCGTCGCCGGGCTGGGAGTGGCCGCCTGCTCGACCGAGTCGAAGCTCGGGCACGCCGAGACGCCGACCCCGACCGCACCCGTCGAGCTCGGCGCTCCCGACGAGATCCCGGTCGGTGAGTCCAAGCTCTACCGTGAGCAGCGCGTCATCGTCAGCTGCCCGGCCAAGGGCCAGTACAAGGCGTTCAGCGCCCAGTGCACCCACGCGGGCTGCCTGCTGGACAAGGTCGAGAAGAACGAGGGGCACTGCCCCTGCCACGGCAGCCTCTTCGACACCACGACCGGCAAGGCCGTGCACGGTCCCGCGACCGTGCCGCTGCCCTCTGTCCCGGTCAAGGTCGAAGGCGGAAAGCTCATCGCGGGCCCCGACGCCTGACCCGGCCGCCCTGAGGTCCGCCTCATGCCCGGCCCCCGTCGATGCCGGCCGGACCAGGACGACGCCCTGCTCCACCGGATCGCCGGGCCGGCCGGCCGGCGTGAGAGCGGCCCGCAGCGGCTCCGTTTCGCGACGGGGACGCAGCGGTGCGGTCGGCGGGCGTTCAGCGTGGCTACCGGCGCGTGTGTGTCTCCGGCAGTGACTCCGGCGGCGTGACCTGATCCCCCGGCCCGACGATCCACCCCAGGCGGGCAGCCCGCCAGCCCAGCTCGATCCGGCTGGAGGCGGCGGCCCGGTCCATCAGCTCCCTCACCCGGCGCTGCACGGTCCGTCGTCCGATCCGCAGCTGTCGGGCGATGCCGAGGTCGGTCAGTCCGGCGAGCAGCAGGGTCAGCAGCTCGATGTCCTCGCCGGCGAGGTCGCACCGCGACTGATCGGCCGTGGGGTGCAGTGGCAGCGCGGACTCCCACGCCATCTCGAACAGAGCGACCAACGCGTCCAGGAGCGGGCCCGCGTAGATGTGAACGACCGTCTGTCTTCGCGACGCGCCGGTGCGAACGGCGAGGAGAGCCGTGGACCCGTCGACGATGATCATCTTGACCGGCACATGGTGAAGGACCCGGGCGCGCTCTCCCGCTTCGGTGTACTGGCGGATCTCCTTCTGCGCCCCGTCGCGCTCCAGGGCCATCCGGTCGTAGACCGTCCGGTACGTCACCCCCGCCGCCAGCCGCTCGAGCTCGACCCCGTTGACGGGCTCGGACACCAGGTACGGCGGGGCGTCGAACCGCACGACCTCCTGGCGCGCCGTGCGCTGGATCTGCTGGTAGCGCAGAGCCACCTCCGCCTCGGAGGTGACCTCGGCCATGCCCTCCGTGCCCTCGGTGCGGGGTGCTCTGTGGTACTCCCCGGCGAGCCGGTCCAGGGCACCCCGGGCTGTCTTCAGCTCATTCATACGCGCCATCAGCAGTACCTCCCCCGCTATGTCCGGCGGGGACGGAATCAGCTGTGCCGGCAACTCGTCGGTGACGGTCACCAGCCCCTTCTCGACGAGTCCGTCGACGGCCTCGGCCGCATGCCCGGCGCTGAGGCTGAGGTGGTAGTGGATCCGGTCCGCATCAGCCCGTCCGGCGCGGACGAGCAGTTGGTACACCTGCGACTCGGCGTTGCTCAACCCGAGCGTCTCCAGCATCTGTGTATCCCCCTCAAAGGCTCCCGAAAGGCCCGTCCGCCCGGATGACATGGCGTCGCAGCGTGTTCGGGGCGCCTCGTTCCACCCGGGCGGGCGGCATGTGCGGCGCGTTCGTGCATCCGTGAACGCGATGACAATACGACCCGTTTACGCAGGCAGGGCGCCCGGCGCAGGGAATTTCTCACCCCTGTGCCGGGCGCCGGGTACTGTCCGACGGACTTCTGGTTCAGGACCTCACTTGAGGGCGTAGGCCCGGGTGATGGTCTGGACGGTGCGGCTGCCCGCGGAGTCCCAGGCCTCGGTCCTGAGGGTCACGAAGCCGTTGGTGTCGGCCAGCTTGGGGTGCCACAGCAGAGCCTGGAAGGAGTTGGTGTCCTTGCGCAGCATCGCGGCGGACTTCCAGGTGGCGCCGTCGTCGTAGGAGACGGAGACCTTGGCGCCGGCGACCGCGGTGGAGCCGGCCCAGCCCTTTGGGCGTCCCGCGTTCACGGTGAAGGTGTACGGCAGCCCGGCCCGTGCCTGGTTGAGCACGTTCAGCGGCAGGTCGTAGTCGAGCAGGAGCACGGGCATGGACTCACAGACCTTGGGCGTGGGAATGAACGCCGTGTCGCAGTCCTTGATGGCCATGGTGGTCGGTGCCGCCTGGCTGAAGTTCCACTCGGTGCGGACCTGCTTGCCGAGCTCGACGCCGGGGACGTCCTTGGCCAGCTTCTGGTCGAGGACGTACCGGTAGTCCGCCTTCTCCTGCGCCAGCTGGCCGAAGCCGGATATCTGCTGTCCGTTGAGGTAGTAGCTCCAGGTCCCGGTCAGGCCCGACAGGGTGTGGGTGGGATCGTTGTCGGCGCCGGTGCTGCCGGGCAGCTTCTGCCAGACGTCGGCGCGGCAGAAGGAACACGGCCCGAACTCGTACTGGGACAGGCGCATCGGCGCGTCGAACCAGCTCCGGGTGTAGGACTTGCCCGGGGTGAGGTAGGTGCCGCGAAGGGCGGCCATCTGCCAGGTCGAGGAGTTGAAGTCGGCCGACACGCTCGGCTGGTACGTCACCCCGGTGCCCGCGAGGAAGTAGTCGTCGCGGGTGGTGCCCTGGTAGAGGGGCTGGCCGACGGAGCCCGTGGTCACCTGCAGGGGGCCCCAGATGTTCATGTTCTCGGAGCCCAGGCGCCGGGCGCCGTCGGAGTGGAACGTATTGGTGACCTTGGCGAAGTCCTTGACGTCGATGGTCTTGGCCAGGTCGGCGGGGATCCGGTCGTCGGTGAAGTGAGGGTTGTAGTTGTAGCCCGGCTCCAGGACGCCCTTAAGGGCGATCCGGACCTTGTCCTTGGCCAGCAAAGTCCTGAGGGTTGCGGCGTTGTCGTACGTGGCGTGGGCGACCGGGATGGTCTGGCCGGCGGGGACGCCGCTTCCGCTCGGCCCGGGAACGGCAGGGGCCACGATCATCGCGACGGCTCCGGCGGCGGCGGCCCTGGCGGCCTGGTCGTCGGCCTCGGTGACATCGGCCACGGAGATCAGAACGGTCTTGCCCTTGACGTCGGCAGCGGCGAAGTCCTTCTCGGTGCCGGCGCCCAGGTCGACCAGCTCGGTGCGCTTGGTGCCCTCGAAGCGCTTCGCGTTCACCGAGGACTTCAGCGGGATGGTCACGTGCCCGGGGCCTGTCACCTCCAGCTGGACCAGCGGTTCGCGCCGGGCCAGGGACGTTTCCAGGCGCAGCGCGCCGGTGGTGGCGCCGGCACTGGGGATGGCACCTTGCCTGGTGTCGGCGAGGTTGAGCAGGTTGCCGATGCCGGCGAAGCTCGAGTAACCGCCTGCGGTGCCGGGGTCACGGAAGACGAACGTGGTCACCTGGCCGTTCTCCAGGGGCCGCTTCTCACCCTTGATGTTCACGCTGAGGTCGGTGGCGGTGGTGCCGTCGACGGTGAAGGTCTGGTCCCGGTCACTCACCTCGATGTTCGGCACGCTGAACAGGTCGGCCGCGTAGGAGATCGCACCCCCGGCGGGGTCCGCCGAGTAGAGCGAGCCCTCGATGGAGTACTTGCCGAGCGGCACCGACAGGGTGGTGGTGCCGTTGGCGTACAGGGTCTGGTCCTGCCAGACGTGGTTGTCCATCCCGTGCAGGACAAACTTCAACGCCTTGGGGGCCTTGCCGAATCGGTCGGTGACCTTCAGCGTCACATCGTGCTGCTCGACGGAGGTGACGAAGCCGAGCGCGGCGTGCACCGACTCGCCGCTGTCGGAGGTGGCGGTGAAGGATCCGCCGTACTGGCCGGTCTTCAGGCCGTTGTTGTCGAGCGTGACGGTGACCTCGGCAGTGCCGCCGGCCGGGACGGTGACCCGGCCGTCGGAAAGGCCCGCTCCCGACAGCGACAGCGTGCCGGACGGGACCGCGGTTCCGCTCGCGTCCTTGGCGGCGGCCGTCACGGTCACCACGGTGTCGGTGGCTGCGCCGTTGCGCAGCGTCAGGGTGCGGCTGCGGGTGGGGTACGTACCCTTCTGCCACGGGATCACGCGGAAGTCAGCCGTACCGGACAGCTCCAGCGACGGGTCGAGCGCGGCGGGGATGTCGACCCGGCCGTAACCCTGCTGGTAGACGGTCTGGTCGGCAGCGGACTTGGCGTGCGCGGTCAGTGCCTCCTTGATGCGCTGCCCGGTCCAGTCGGGGTGGCGCTGCTTGAGGATCGCGGCGGAGCCGGCCACGTGCGGGGTGGCCATCGAGGTGCCGCTGGCCGAGGTGTAGTTGGCGTCCACGGGAGCGCCCATGGTGGTGCCGGCCGCGCGGGCGGCGACGATGTCCACGCCCGGGGCGGTGATCTCCGGCTTGATCGCCATGTCGCCGAGGCGCGGGCCGCGGCTGGAGAAGTCGGCGAGCGCGTCGGACTTGTCGACGGCGCCGACGGTCAGGGCCGCGTCGGCGGCGCCGGGGGTGCCCAGGGTGCTCTCGCCCGGGCCACTGTTGCCGGCCGCGATGACGAACAGGGTGTCCGAGGACGCGCTGAGCGAGTTGACCGCGTTGGTCAGCGGGTCCTCACCCGGTGAGTCGGTGCCGCCGAGGCTCATGCTGACGACGTCGGCGCCCTGCTCGACCGCCCACTCCATACCGGCCAGGATGCCGGAGTCCGCGCCGTGCCCGCCGTTGTCGAGCACCTTGCCGATCAGCAGGTCGGCGCCGGGGGCGACGCCCTTGTACTTGCCGCCCGAGTTGGCGCCGCTGCCCGCGATGGTGGACGCGACGTGGGTGCCGTGACCGTGACCGTCCTGGGCCGTCTGGCCGCTGATGAAGCTCTGGCTCTGGACGATCTCGGACTTGATGTCGGCGTTGTTCAGGTCGGCACCGGTGTCCAGCACGGCCACCTTCACGTCCTTGCCGTCGTACCCCTTGGCCCATGCCTCCGGGGCGCCGATCTGCGGCACGCTCTTGTCCAGTGAGACCTGCGCCTTGCCGTCGTACCACAGCTTGCTCACCCCGGCGGTGCCTGGCGTGACCGCCGGACCGGCGCCCCTGGCGAGCGAGCGGGTGGGCTTGACGGCCTGCCAGAAGCCCTTCGCACGGTGCTTGTCGACGCGCACCGCAGACAGCCCCAGCCGGGGCATGACCCGCTCGCTGTCGCTGCCCGGCAGGTCCTCGGTCCTCTGCTTCAGGGCAGCGGCGGTCGGCTTCCCCTGGAAGTCGACGATGGCGGGGACCTCGTCGGTCTTCGCGTCGCCGTAGCCGTCCCTGATCATCCGGCTGACGTTGAACAGCTCGCCGTCCACCGTGCTGGAGGCGAGGGCGGCCATGGCGTCCTCGGGGTAGACGTACAGGTCGCCGTTCTTTCCGCCGGAGGTCTGGAACGTCTTGGACGTTCCGGTACCGGAGAGGATGTTCACCGACTGCTTGCCGTCCGGCCCGGTCGTCAGCGCGACCTTGTCCCCGGTGACCAGGGTCACCGTGGAGGTGGTGGACCCCTTCTGCTGGGTGGACGGTGCGCCCGAGGCGCTCGGGCCGGTCGACTGCGGCACGGCTGCTGCCGCGCCGGGCAGGCTTGTCAGAGACAGGACGACCGCCGCTGCCACCGCACCAACGGCAGCGGTACGCCGTCGTCTCTCGCGGGTTGTACGCATCAGGACTCCTTACACAGGCTCAACAGGCGTGCGCGTCAGGGGAACTGGTGCTCGGTCACACCACAGTGAACCAACCGAACGTCCGGACGATGCCGCGCACGCCGGAACCTAGTTGCACGCAGCGCACGAGAACCAGATGCGCCGTGGCGGCTGTGCGTCAGATGGCGCCTAGTCGCCACGCGCGTTCGTTCGCATGCCGGACCCCGCTACGTGAAGGGCCGCCACCCTGCACGGCGGAGGCGTGCCGACACGTGGACCGTGCACCGGCACCGGGGGCGCCGAGCATGTGCGGGTCCGGCCGGGAGGACAGCGCCGGTGCCCGGACGGTCAGGGACCGTCGGAGACGGATCGAAGGAGAGGAAGTGCTGCAGGTGCACTCCGCGTCACAGTCGCCCGGATCCCGTCACCCGGGCGGAGCGCGCCGGCGGCCGCGGGAGTTCCGGAGAGGAGCAGGCCGAGGACGGTCCGGGTCCGTCCCCGCGCGGTCCGGACCGGACATCGCGTCGGCCGTCCCCGGAGGAACCCCCGGAGCGTGGCCTCCGGCGGCGCAACCGCGGGCGCCCTCGCCCTCCGCGGTGCCACGATCCTGCGCAGCCGCCGCGGGGCGCGGCGACCGCCCGGTAACGCGTGCACGCGGCTGACCAGGAGAGCCACGCGCGACAGCGTGCTGTCACTGCCCGCCAGTAGGGTGGGAGCCATGGCAGACCCCTCCAGCTACCGCCCCAAGCCGGGACAGATCCCCGACTCCCCGGGGGTCTACAAATTCCGCGACGAACACCGCCGGGTGATCTACGTCGGAAAGGCGAAGAGCCTGCGCCAGCGCCTGGCCAACTACTTCCAGGACCTGTCCGGTCTCCATCCGCGTACGCGCACGATGGTGACCACCGCCGCGTCCGTGGAGTGGACCGTCGTGTCCACGGAGGTCGAGGCGCTCCAGCTCGAGTACTCCTGGATCAAGGAGTTCGACCCCCGGTTCAACGTCAAGTACCGCGACGACAAGAGCTATCCGTACCTCGCGGTCACGCTCAACGAGGAGTTCCCGCGCGTTCAGGTCATGCGCGGTGCCAAGAAGAAGGGCGTGCGTTACTTCGGTCCGTACGGGCACGCCTGGGCGATCCGCGAGACGGTCGACCTGATGCTCCGGGTCTTCCCGGTGAGGACCTGCTCCGCGGGCGTCTTCAAGAACGCCGCCAGGTCCGGCCGCCCCTGCCTCCTCGGCTACATCGGCAAGTGCTCGGCCCCCTGTGTCGGCCGGGTCACCCCCGAGGAGCACCGGGAACTGGCGGACGACTTCTGCGACTTCATGGCCGGCCGCACCGGCACGTACATCCGCCGCCTGGAGAAGGACATGATGGCGGCGGCCGAGGAGATGGAGTACGAGCGCGCGGCCCGCCTGCGCGACGACGTGGAGGCGCTCAAGCGTGCCATGGAGAAGAGCGCCGTCGTCCTCGCCGACGCCACCGACGCGGACCTGATCGCGGTCGCGGAGGACGAGCTGGAGGCCGCGGTCCAGATCTTCCACGTCCGCGGCGGCCGGGTGCGCGGCCAGCGCGGCTGGGTCACCGACAAGGTGGAGAACGTCGACACCTCGGGCCTCGTCGAGCACGCCCTGCAACAGCTGTACGGCGAGGAGACCGGCGACTCCGTCCCCAAGGAGGTCCTCGTCCCGGCCCTTCCCGAGGACCCCGAGGCGGTCTCCCAGTGGCTGGCCGGCCGCCGGGGCTCCCAGGTCAGCCTGCGCATCCCGCAGCGCGGGGACAAGAAGGACCTGATGGCGACGGTCCAGCGCAACGCCCAGCAGGCCCTCGGACTGCACAAGACCAAGCGCGCCTCCGACCTGACCACCCGGTCCCGGGCCCTGGAGGAGATCGCCGAGGCGCTCGGCCTCGACACGGCCCCGCTGCGCATCGAGTGCTTCGACATCTCGCATCTCCAGGGCGACGACGTGGTGGCGTCGATGGTGGTCTTCGAGGACGGCCTGGCCCGCAAGGGGGAGTACCGCCGCTTCCAGATCAAGGGCTTCGAGGGACAGGACGACGTCCGCTCGATGCACGAGGTGATCAGCCGGCGCTTCCGGCGCTACCTCCAGGAGAAGGAACGCACGGGGGAGTGGGAGGAGGGCCCCGCCCCCACCGGCCC
>NZ_JAELVH010000204.1 GCF_019399235.1 Streptomyces poriferorum
CACCAGCCCCCACTGCCCGACCCGCTGCCAAAACTGCCCGCCCTGCGCCGCCCGGCCGACGACCGGCCGCGGTTGCCCGCGCTCACCAGCGCCGAAACAAGGAGCACAACCACGGCCACGCTCACCGCAATGACCACACCCACCACGGACCTCACGTCCTTCCGTCCCCCGAAGCGAAAGTCCCCCGCTCCGTACCGATTCCCGCGTGTCAGGGGGATGCCCCGTCCCCGTTCGGCCAAAGCAGACTTGAGCAACTCCAGAGCTTCCGCGCAGGATGGCGGTCATGACACAGGGACGACCGCTGCTCAACCGCCGCCTCGCCGAGTTCGGCACGACGATCTTCGCGGAGATGTCCGCGCTGGCCGTCCGCACCGGCGCCATCAACCTCGGCCAGGGCTTCCCCGACACCGACGGCCCCGAGGAGGTCCGCGAGGCCGCGGTCCGTGCCCTGCGCGCCGGGCACGGCAACCAGTACCCACCGGGGCCCGGCGTCCCCGAGCTGCGTACCGCGATCGCGGCCCACCAGCAGCGCCGCTACGCCCTGACGTACGACCCCGACACCGAGGTCCTCGTCACCGCGGGCGCCACCGAGGCCATCGCGGCCGCGCTGCTGGCGCTCCTGGAGCCGGGGGACGAGGTCGTCGCCCTGGAGCCGTACTACGACTCGTACGCCGCCTGCATCGCCATGGCGGGCGCCACCCGCGTCCCCGTGACCCTGCACCCCGAGCCGTCCACCGGCACCTACCGGCTGGACCTCGGCGAACTGCGCGCGGCCGTCACGCCCCGCACCCGGCTGCTCCTGCTCAACACCCCGCACAACCCCACCGGCACCGTCCTGACCCGCGAGGAACTCGCCGCGATCGCCGAGCTGGCGTGCGAACGCGATCTCCTGGTCGTCACGGACGAGGTCTACGAGCACCTGGTCTTCGAGGGCGAACACCTGCCGCTCGCCGGCTTCCCGGGGATGCGCGAGCGGACGGTCACCATCAGCTCGGCCGGCAAGACGTTCTCCTTCACCGGCTGGAAGGTCGGCTGGGTCACCGCGAGCCCGGAGCTGGTGACGGCGGTGCGCTCGGCGAAGCAGTACCTGACGTACGTCGCCTCCGGGCCCTTCCAGTACGCCGTGGCCGAGGCGCTGAGCCTGCCCGACAGCTACTTCGACGCGCTGCGCGCGGACCTGCGGACCAAGCGCGATCTGCTGAGCGGCGGTCTCGCCGAGGCAGGGTTCGACGTGTACAGGCCGGCGGGCACGTACTTCGTCACCACGGACATCCGCCCGCTCGACAGCAGCGGTGACGGCTTCGCGTTCTGCCGGTCGCTTCCGGAGCGGTGCGGGGTCGTGGCCGTCCCGAACGCGGTCTTCTACGACCACCGGGAGCAGGGCGCGCCCTTCGTGCGCTTCGCGTTCTGCAAGCGTACGGAAGTGCTGGAGGAGGCCGTCTCACGGCTCAAGGGCCTGTGAAACGGCGCGGCGCGGGGAGCGGTCCCGGGGAGGGGCCGTTCCCCGCGCCGTGCGCGCGTCGAGGGTGGCTCAGGCGTCCGGAGCGGCCTGCTCCGTGCCCTCGGCCTTGTCCTCGGCCGGTGCCAGGCCGAGGCGCTCCAGCAGCCACTTGTCGAACTCGATGGAGGCGCGCACCCAGCTGACCGTCGAGGAGACGAAGTGCTCCAGGGAGACGCCGGTGCCGATGAGCATCTGCGCCTCACCGATCAGCCGGACCGAGGTACCGGTGTCCTCGGAGCCCTCCTCGGGCTCGTGGGTGTGCGTGTAGACCTTGGGCCACAGGGTGCGGCGGTTCCAGTCGTCGATCGCGTCGAGGAGGACCGGGCGCTGGTCCGTGTCGTGCGGGCGGTCGTAGAACGTACGGACCGAGAAGACCTGCTGCTCGCCCTCGCCACGGAACATGAAGTACGTGCGGAAGTCTTCCCACGGCGCCGCGAGGTCGCCCTCGTCGTCGACGACGTACTTCAGCTCCATCTGCTCCAGGAGCTGCTTGACGAGGTCCTGGTCAGGGACGACGGGGCCCTCCGGTCCTGCCGCCTGCGGTTCGGGCTGGCCCCCGAAGTTAGGAATCGAGGACGGATCGATGCTCACCGTAATTTCCCTTCGTGCGGTTGGCTGCCATCCTCTCCCATGGCGGGCGGGGCATGGCAAGCCCGGACGGCCCCGATCCGCCACAAGCTGATATCCAGCCGTGGGGACCGGGGCCGCCGGTTACTCCACATGCGCTCCGGTCAGGCCGCCGCGCCGACGGTCAGACCGTCGCCTTCCCGGTCGACGCGGACCGTGTCGCCGTCCGTGATCCCGCCCGCGATGATCTTCTTCGCGAGCCGGTCGCCGATCGCCGTCTGGATGAGGCGGCGCAGCGGCCGGGCACCGTAGGCCGGGTCGTTGCCCTCCTCGGCCAGCCAGGCCAGGGCGGCCGGGGTGACGTCGAGGGTGAGCCTCCGGTCCGCCAGCCGCTTGGCGAGGCGGTCGATCTGGAGCCCCGCGATGTGCGCGAGTTCGTCCCCGGACAGGGCGGAGAAGACCACCAGGTCGTCGAGCCGGTTGAGGAACTCCGGCTTGAAGGAGGCCCGCACGACGTCCAGGACCTGGCTCTTCTTCTCCTCGGGCTTGGTCAGGGGGTCGACCAGGTACTGGCTGCCGAGGTTGGACGTCAGGATCAGGATGGTGTTGCGGAAATCCACCGTCCGGCCCTGTCCGTCGGTGAGCCGCCCGTCGTCGAGGACCTGGAGCAGGATGTCGAAGACCTCGGGGTGCGCCTTCTCCACCTCGTCCAGCAGGACGACGCTGTACGGGCGGCGGCGGACCGCCTCCGTGAGCTGGCCGCCCTCCTCGTAGCCGACGTACCCAGGCGGGGCGCCGACCAGCCGGGCCACGCTGTGCTTCTCGCCGTACTCGCTCATGTCGATGCGGACCATGGCCCGCTCGTCGTCGAAGAGGAAGTCGGCGAGCGCCTTCGCCAGCTCGGTCTTGCCGACACCGGTCGGGCCGAGGAAGAGGAACGATCCGGTGGGCCGGTCGGGGTCGGCGATACCGGCCCGGGTGCGGCGTACCGCGTCCGAGACGGCCTGCACGGCCTCGGTCTGCCCGATGAGGCGCCGGCCCAGCTCCTCCTCCATGCGCAGCAGCTTCTGGGTCTCGCCCTCCAGCAGCCGGCCGGCCGGGATGCCGGTCCAGGCACCGACGACATCGGCGATGTCGTCGGGTCCGACCTCGTCCTTGACCAGGGTCTCCTTGGGCTCCTTCGCGGCCTCCTGCTCGGCCTCGGACGCCTCGGCCAGCTCCCGCTCCAGGCCCGGGATCTCCCCGTACAGCAGCTTGGACGCGGTGTCGAAGTCGCCGTCGCGCTGGGCACGTTCGGCCTGTCCGCGCAGGTCGTCGAGGCGTTCCTTCAGCTCACCGACGCGGTTGAGGCCCTGCTTCTCCTTCTCCCAGCGGGCGTTGAGACCGCGCAGCTCCTCCTCCTTGTCGGCGAGGTCGCGGCGCAGCTTCTCCAGCCGCTGCCTGGACGCGGGGTCCGTCTCGTTCTTGAGGGCCAGCTCCTCCATGTGCAACCGGTCGACGGAGCGCTGGAGTTCGTCGATCTCGACGGGCGAGGAGTCGATCTCCATGCGCAGCCGGGAGGCCGCCTCGTCGACGAGGTCGATGGCCTTGTCGGGGAGGAAGCGGGAGGTGATGTAGCGGTCGGAGAGCGTGGCGGCGGCGACCAGGGAGGCGTCCGCGATCTGCACCTTGTGGTGGGCCTCGTAGCGGCCCTTGAGCCCGCGCAGGATCGCGATGGTGTCCTCGACGGACGGTTCGGCCACGAGCACCTGCTGGAAGCGGCGCTCCAGGGCGGGGTCCTTCTCGATCCGCTCGCGGTACTCGTCGAGTGTGGTGGCACCGACCATCCGCAGCTCGCCGCGGGCCAGCATGGGCTTGAGCATGTTGCCCGCGTCCATGGCGGAGTCGCCTCCGGCGCCCGCGCCGACGACGGTGTGCAGCTCGTCGATGAACGTGATGATCTGGCCGTCGCTCTCCTTGATCTCGGAGAGGACGGTCTTCAGGCGCTCCTCGAACTCACCGCGGTACTTGGCGCCCGCGACCATGGCGCCCAGGTCCAGCGAGACGAGCCGCTTGTTCTTCAGGGATTCGGGGACGTCGCCCTTGACGATGCGCTGGGCGAGCCCTTCGACGACGGCGGTCTTGCCGACGCCGGGCTCGCCGATGAGCACCGGGTTGTTCTTGGTGCGGCGTGACAGCACCTGGACGACGCGCCGGATCTCCTGGTCGCGCCCGATGACCGGGTCGAGCTTGCCGTCGCGCGCGGCCGCGGTGAAGTCCGTACCGAATTTCTCCAGGGCCTTGTACTGGCCCTCCGGGTCGGGTGTGCTCACCCGGCGCCCTCCCCTGCTCTTCTCGAATGCGTCCAGCAGCCTCTTCGCGCCGGCGCCCTGCCCGTCGAGGATCTCACCGGCACGGCCGCCCTTGGCCGCGATGCCGATGAGCAGGTGCTCGGTGGAGATGTAGTCGTCGCCGAGCTCCTTCGCCCTGCGGGCGGCGTCGTCGATGACGGCGAGCAGGTCGCGGTTGGGCTGCGGCGGCGCGACGGTCGACCCGGTCACGCTGGGCTGCGCGCCCAGGAGCCGCTCGGTCCCGGTACGGATGGCGACCTGGTCGGCCTCGACGGCGGCCAGCAGATCGACAAGATTCTCGTTGTCCTCGCCCGAGAGCAGCGCGAGCAGCAGATGCCCCGGGGTCAGATCGGGATGCCCGTCCTTCACGGCCCTGCTGGTGGCCGCGTTGATGGCGTCCCTGCTCCTGTTGGTCAGCTCGGCGTCCACGTGCGCTCTCTCCTCCTTGCGACGACTGGTCCGTTTGCACTACTGACACGATCAACGTGCATAAAGTTGAGTCTATTCCACTCAAGGCAAAAACGGGGCCCCGCCCTCTGCTTCCGTTCGGGCCGCCCGTTCCGAGTGAACCGGCCGCTCCGGCCACCCGCCACCGCGGCGCGGTGCCCGGACTGCCTACGCTGGCGCCATGGCAGTCGACGTACGCAATCCCGGCCCGGAGTACCTCGCCTTCTGGCGCGAGTCCCATCTGTGCACCCTCACGACACCCCGCCCCGACGGCACCCCGCACGTGGTCCCGGTATGCGTGACGTACGACCCCGAGGCCGGCCTCGCCCGCATCATCACCAACAGGAACAGCCGCAAGGTCGCCAACATCCTGGCCGCGGGCCCGGACGGCGCCCGCGTCGCGGTCTGCCAGGTACACCGGGCCCGCTGGGCGACCCTGGAGGGCGTCGCCAGGGTGCGTACGGAGCAGGACAGGGTCGAGACGGCGGTACGCCGCCACATGGAGCGCTACGAGCGCACGCCCTCGCCCAACCCCGACCGCGTCGCCATCGAGATCACCCTGGACCGGGCGCTCGGCCGCGGGTGACCGCATCCACCCGCCGGCCCCGCGCCCGCCGTCAGCTGCCGCCCTCCGCCCAGGGCCGGCGCGGCGGCACGGGCGGCGGCGCCATGGGCGTGGGCGCCTGCGCCTGGACCGGCAGGGAGGCCACGGCCTCCTCCTCGATCTGCGGAAGACCGTGCGGGAAGACCTGTCCGACGGCGACCGTGCGGCCGTCGACGGCGGCGTACATCCCCTCCCGGGCGGCGGCGTGCAGCGCCTCACGCAGGGCGCGCGGCGGCTCGGTCCGCATCATGACCTTCTCCATGTCGGCGCCGCCGAAGCCCCGGACGAAGTCGGAGACGAACTGCGCGACGAGTTCGGTGCCGCGCCGGTTGCGCCACATCACCCAGCCCAGATAGAGGCTGGTGCCGTAGGCGAACACCGAGAGGTACGCGACGTAGCTCCCGTCCTGGAGCACCATCCGGTGCGTCACCCGCGCGTGCTCGCCCCCGCTGCGGATACGGCGGAACACCGGCACCACCGGCAGCCGGCGCTCCCGCACGACCCTCGCGATCTCGGCGTACGCGGATTCGGCGTGCGTCCCCCGGCCGGCCAGCAGCACCCGCCACTCCCCGACCGGCTCGGCGATCCTCGACGCCAGGAAGACGGCGACGAAGGCGATCACGGCGATCTGCAGCCCGATGCCCATGATCCCGAGGCCGCTCCGCGGATCGCCGGCCAGGGTGATGAGCGCGGCGAAGCCGAAGAGGAGAAGCACGGCGAACGCCACGGCGGCGGCCCTCAGCCACACCGCCAGAAAAGCCTTCCCGTTCACCGAGTCGTCGAAGGAGACCTCCACCTCGCGGTGGAGCAACGTCTTGTCGAGGTAGGCGGCATCGCCGTCCCCTCCGCGCCGGCCGGGCTGTTTGTCGACCTTGTGTCCGCTCATGAATGACCCTTGAGGTGGAAGGGCGGAGCATGGAGGACCGTGTCCCCATCCACACAGAGGCGAATTTCGACACCTTCTGTGCCGCTCCGACCGGAATGTCTCCGGGAGAAGCACAACGGCGCCACCGTGTTCAGGTCACGGTGGCGCCGTTGTGTGGGGGAGTGTCTGAGCGACGTGGAACGACGGGGGATCGCTCAGGCACTGCGGGGGGTGGCGGAGATGGTTTCTGGCTCGAACAGCTGATGGTCGCGCTGAGCGAGGTTCACGAAGATCATGTCGTACCGAATGGCGCAGCGCACGGGCTGCGGCGCTCCGCGGGGCTTGCGGAGGCACCGGTAGGCGCGGAGTTCACCGTCGTCCTCACGGGCGACGACGACCGGGTCACCGAACAGAGTGACCATCAACGAATCACCACGGTGGGGGAGTGCCGTGACGAGGTCGATGAAATGCCACCCTGAGCGATAGGCGGTTGCCATCTCGCGCCGGAAGGTCCGGTCGTCCGGCGGCGTGGTCATGTCAGGCGCCCACGCGGTCGGAAACGGGTGCCCAACTGATCTCACCGGCCGTCTTCGGCGCCTGGGCAAACCAGCTGATCTCACCGGGCGAGCTCGCAGCCTCGACGCTCCAGCTGATCTCGCCGGGCCCGGCTGCCGCCTCGGCACTCCAGCTGATCTCATCGCCGCTCGCCAGGACGGCAAAGCCCATTGCCGCGACGAATGAGACGGCAAGCGCCGAGCGAAGCATTCGCTTATACATAGTCGGCTTCGTCCTCACTTGTGGATTCTTCTCCCCCGCACCTAAGACGATGTCTCACCTGGGCACACGAACACCACCGAGTCGATGCATCATGTTCCTGCATGTTCAGGAACCTGGGGGGTGTTGATATGGCAACAAACAAGGCAGAAGAGACACATCGTCACGGGATCACCGAACTGTGCGCCGACGGAGCACACCTCTACGCCAGCGCGCTGCGTTCAGGGCGCATATCCCGAGCCGAAGTAGCTCCAGCCCCCTGCCTGATGGACTTCGCCCTCCTGCACCCGGATCCTGACGACCCCGACTGGCTGCGCCCTCTTCCGCCGTCCGCCGCACTCGCGCAGCGGCTCCACCCCATCGAGCGCGAGATCCAGGAACGCCGGCGCCGGTCCCTCGAACTGGCCGAATCATTCGAACCGTTCATGGACATCAGCGCACAGGATCCCCCCATCACCCACGCCATCACCGTGCTGGAGGGGAAGCATCGCATCAACGCCGCACTGGACCTGGCCACCGCTGAATGCCGCACCGAGGTCCTCACCGTCCAGCCGGGCGGAGACCGCGGCGAGGACCGCCTGCGAGAAGGCCTGGAGCGCGGACTGCTGGTGGTGGACCGGGGGGTCGGGATGCGCACCCTGTACCAGCACACCGTCCGGCACAGCCAAGGCACTCTCGCCTACGCGGAACGCATGGCCGAGGGCAAAGTGGAGATCCGGACACTCGAAGAACTTATCGCGCGCCTGATCGTCTTCGACCGGACCGTAGCCTTCATTCCTGCCAGCAACGACGACCAGATAGCCCTGGAACTGCGCCATCCCGGACTGGTCGAGTACCTGATCACCGTGTTCGAGCAGCTCTGGAACCGCGCATCGCCCCTGCTGGGCGCGCTGCCGTACGATCCGGCGCCCAAGGGCATCAGCGGCGTCCAGCGCTCCATAGCCCAGCTTCTCGTCGAGGGCCATGTGGACGATTCGATAGCCCGCCGGCTCGGCATGAACGTCCGCACCTGCCGAGCTCACGTCGCCAAGCTGTCCGCCGTGCTGGGCAGCACCAGCCGCGCCCAGCTCGGATACCTGATCGCCCAGTCAGGAATCCTCGATCAGGATTCCTGACCGGGCCGACCCCAGAAGATCCCCACCCCCGGGCCGGGGGCGCAGCCGCGCAACGGGGGAGAAGCGTGGCCGCGCCCTCTGATACACCGGGGGAGTTCCCGGCTCCCCCGACGGGTCAACCCTGGCCCGAGGACTACGCTTCCACCACCGTCATCTTGCTGCACTGCCGAAAGTGGGGGGTCACGAATGGGCAGGGATGAGGACACACCGGCACACGCGCACGGGGACCGCCACCTGTGCGACGCGGCAGTCACGGTGTACACCGAAGCCCTCCGCACAGGACGAATACCCCGGACGGCACTGCGCCCCGCACCGTGCCTGCTCGAGTTGGCACTCGTGCACCCGGACCCGCAGGACGACCAATGGATCCGGCCGGTGCCGCCGTCCGCGGCCCTCGCCCACCTGCTGCAGCCCGTCATACGGGAGATTCACGAGCGCATCAGGCTCTCCGCCGCGCTCGCGGATTCGTTGGCTCCCCTGGCTTCCGTCGCCAGCACCGACCCCAACCTCTCCATCACCGTCCTCGAAGGCATCCCGCTGATCGAGACGGCCATTCAGAACGCCCTGGAAGGCGCGCAGGAGGAAATCCTCACCCTCCAGCCCGGGAGCAGCCGCCCGGCGGACCAACTCAGAAAGGCGCTGGAACGCGCCTTGTCCACGGTCGGCCGGGGCGCCACCCTGCGCCACATCTACCAGCACCCGGCGCGCTACAGCCCGACGCTCAAGACCTATCTGGCCGAGGTGCCACCCGGTCACATCCAGGTCCGCACCATCGAGCAGACCGTCGAGCGGCTCTTCATCTTCGACCGCACCGTGGCCTTCATCCCCGCCAACCCGAGGCGCGACGTGGCCCTGGAGATCCGCCACCCGGCGCTCGTCCGATACCTGATCCAGGTGTACGAGGTCCTGTGGGCCCAGGCCACCCCACTCACCGAACCACTGCAGCCGGCCCCTCCGGGTGCCACCGTCACCCCGGTCCAGCTCAGCATCGCGCGCCTCCTCGTCGAAGGTCACATCGATCAGGTGGTGGCCCGCAAACTCGGCATCAGCGTCCGCACCTGCCGTACCCACATCGCCAAACTCATGCAGACCTTCAACGCCACCAGCCGCACCCAACTGGGCGCGCTCCTCGCCCAGTCCGGATTCGCCGATCGCACTCCGGCATGACGACGGCACCTCCGCACGAGCACAGTGACCGCGCCGTGTGCGACGCGGCGATGAGCCTCTACTCCGAGGCATGGGCCGCCGGCCGCGTCTCCCGGACCGCCGCCATGCCGCTGCCCTGCCTCAGCGAGAACGCGCTCCTCGTACCCGATCCGCTCGACAGCCGCTTCCTGCGGCCCGTGCCGCCGTCGGCAGCCCTCGCCCACCTGCTGCACCCCATCACTCAAGGGCTCCTGGAGCACGTACGGGCCTCCGACCACCTGGTCAAGGCCTTGGCCCCGCTGGTCTCCTTCGGCCCCCACGTACCTCACCTCGCCATCACCGTGCTCAAGGGCCGCTCGACGGTCCAGGCGTCCATCAACGAATCGGCGCGCGACGTGCGTGAGGAGATCCTCACGCTTCAGCCCGGCAGCACCCGGCGACGAGAGGATCTTCAAACGGCCCTGTCAGGCACGCTGCCCACAGTGGAGCGAGGCGTTCAGGTGCGGCACATCTACCAGCATTCCGCGCGCTACAGCCCGGACCTCAAGGCGTACGTGGGACAGCTGCCGAGCAGCCTCCTCCAGGTCCGCACCATGGAACAGGCCATCGAAGTCCTCATGATCTTCGACCGCACGGTCGCCTACGTCCCCGCCGAACGCGACCGAAGCGTCGCCCTGGAGATCCGCCACCCCGCACTGGTCACCTTCCTCGCCCAGATGTACGAAACGCTCTGGGCCCAGGCCACCCCCTTCACCCAGCAGCTCCCCACCGCCCTGCCCGGGACACCGGTCACCGCCGTCCAGCAGAGCATCGCCCGCCTCCTGATCGAGGGGAACCAGGACGAGGCCGTCGCCCGCACACTCGGCATCAGCGTCCGCACCTGTCGCGCCCACATCTCCAAGCTCATGCAGACCCTCGGCGCCACCAGCCGCACCCACCTCGGCGCGCTCCTCGTCCACTCCGCCATCGCCGAGCCCGCAGCGCCGCCGCGTACAGCGGAAAAGCCCGCCACCCCCGATGTTCCGGGGTGACGGGCTCCTTCCACGGGCTTTCCGGGAAAAGACCCCCGGTAGGTTCCGCGCGCTCCTTCAGTCCTTCGGCCGCTTCGGCCGCCAGACCACCAACGCGCTGGTCTGCTGCACGTCCTGATACGGCACCAGGTCGCGCCGGTACGAGGCGTGCACCTGGGCCTCGCGCTGCTGCATGGCCACCGCCGCCCCGTCCACGGCCGCCGAGAGCTCGGCGACGCGCTGCTGGAGCGCCGCGACCTGATTCTCCAGTTCGATGATGCGCTTGATGCCGGCCAGGTTGATGCCCTCGTCCTGCGACAGCTGCTGCACGGTGCGCAGCAGCTCGATGTCGCGGGCCGAGTAGCGCCGCCCGCGTCCGGCCGTACGGTCGGGCGAGACGAGGCCGAGGCGGTCGTACTGGCGCAGCGTCTGCGGATGCAGGCCCGAGAGCTGGGCCGCGATCGAGATCACGTACACCGGGGATTCATCGGTGAGTTCGTACGGATTGCGTCGTCGGCCGTCCACCTCAAGCTCCCTTCGCTGCCTGGAACAGCTCCGCCCGCGGGTCCTGGTCCGCGGTCGCCTTCCGGTAGGTCTCCAGGGCGTCCCGGGCCTCGGGGCCCAGGTCCGTGGGGACCGCCACCTCGACGGTGACCAGCAGGTCGCCGCGGGTGCCGTCCTTGCGGACCGCGCCCTTGCCCCGGGCCCGCATGGTGCGACCGCCCGGCGTACCGGCCGGAAGCTTCAGGGTGACGGGCGGTCCGCCGAGCGTGGGGACCTTCACCTCGCCGCCGAGCGCCGCCTCCGTGAAGGTGACGGGCACGGTGACCGTGAGGTTGTCGCCCTTGCGGCCGAAGACCGGGTGGGCGTCGACGTGGACGACGACGTAGAGGTCGCCGGCCGGTCCGCCGCGCTCGCCCGGGGCTCCCTTGCCGCGCAGCCGGATCCGCTGGCCGTCGAGGACGCCCGCCGGGATCCTGACCTGCATGGTGCGGGACGACTTCGCCCGGCCGCTGCCCTTGCAGACCTCGCAGGGGTCCTGGGCGATGAGGCCCCGGCCCTTGCAGTCCACGCAGGGATCGGTGAGCGAGAAGCCGCCGCCGCTGCCACGCGAGACCTGGCCGGTGCCGACACAGGTCGGGCAGACCCTGGGGGTGCCGTTCTTGTCGCCGGTGCCGGAGCACGCCTTACAGGGTGCCTGGCTGGACATCCGCAGCGGGACCGTGGCCCCGTCGACCGCCTCGGTGAAGCTGAGCGTCACCTCGGACTCGATGTCCTGGCCGCGGCGCGGCTGCACCCGGGTGCCGGCGCCGCCGCCACCCCGGTTGAAGAGGCCGCCGAAGACATCTCCCAGGCCGCCGCCGCCGAAACCGCCGGCGCCGCCCTGCTGGCCCCCGCCCGGGGCACCTCCGAAGAGGTCCCCCAGGTCGAAGTTGAAGTTGCCCTGGGCGCCGCCGGGTCCGGCGCGGAAGCCACCGTTGCCGAAGAGGGCGCGCGCCTCGTCGTACTCCTTGCGCTTCTTGGTGTCACCGAGGATGTCGTTCGCCTCGGAGATCTCCTTGAAGCGCTCCTCCGCCTTGTCGTCGCCCTTGTTGGCGTCCGGGTGGAACTCGCGGGCGAGCTTCCGGTACGCCTTCTTGATCTCGGCGTCGGTGGCGTCCTTCGGGACGCCGAGAACCTTGTAGTAGTCCTTCTCGACGAAGTCCTTCGTACTCATCGACGTCCCTCCTTCCGGACGCCCGGCCGGTCGGCCGGGTGGTGTGCTGCCAGGTGGTCGGACGGAATGTCAGACCTCCTCGCCGCCACCGCTCTCCTCGTCGTCTGCCTTCTCGTCCTTCGCGGCCGCAGGGGTCGCCCCCGGCTGGGGTTCGGCCACCGCCACCCGTGCGGGACGGATGGTGCGCTCGCCGATCCGGTACCCGGGCTGCAGGATCGCCACGCAGGTCGTCTCCGTGACGTCCGGCGCGTACGAGTGCATCAGGGCCTCGTGGATCGTCGGGTCGAAGGGCTCGCCCTCCTTGCCGAACTGCTGCAGTCCGAGCTTGGCGACGACCGTCTCCAGCGATTCGGCCACCGACTTGAACCCGCCCACGAGCTCACCGTGCTCGCGGGCCCGGCCGACGTCGTCGAGCACGGGCAGGAGCTCGGACAGGAGACCCGCGACCGCGATCTCCTTGACCGTGACCCGGTCCCGCTCCACGCGGCGGCGGTAGTTCTGGTACTCGGCCTGGAGCCGCTGAAGGTCGCCCGTGCGCTCGGAGAGCGCGGTGCGGACCTGGTCCAGCTGAGCGGTCAGTGCCGTCGTCCGGTTCGAGTCCGTCTCGTTCGTGTCCCCGGCCGGGGCCGCCGCCTCCTCCGAAGAGGGGGTGGCGGCCTTCGGCTCGGCGTCGTCAGGGGTGGCGCCGGAGGGGACGTCGGGCTTCTCCTCGAAGCCCGGAGTCTCCTCGGTCACGCCGCACCGCCCTTGGAGTCCTTCTCGTCGTCGACGATCTCGGCGTCGACGACATCGTCCTGGGCGTCGCCCTGCGCCTGCTCGGCACCCGGCTGCGCGTCGGCCTGCGGACCACCCTCGGCCTGGGCGTTGGCGTACATCGCCTGGCCCAGCTTCTGGGAGACGGCCGCGACCTTCTCGGTGGCCGTGCGGATCTCGGCGGTGTCCTCGCCCTTGAGCTTCTCCTTCAGCTCGGTGAGCGCGGTCTCCACCTCCGTCTTCACGTCGCCGGGGACCTTGTCCTCGTTGTCCTTGAGGAACTTCTCCGTCTGGTAGACGAGCTGCTCGCCCTGGTTGCGGGACTCGGCGGCCTCGCGACGGCGGTGGTCCTCGTCCGCGTACTGCTCGGCCTCTTCGCGCATCCGGTTGACCTCGTCCTTCGGCAGCGAGGAGCCACCGGTGACGGTCATCTTCTGCTCCTTGCCGGTGCCGAGGTCCTTGGCAGCGACGTGCATGATGCCGTTGGCGTCGATGTCGAACGCGACCTCGATCTGCGGCACACCGCGCGGGGCCGGCGGCAGACCGGTCAGCTCGAACATCCCGAGCTTCTTGTTGTACGCCGCGATCTCGCGCTCGCCCTGGTAGACCTGGATCTGCACGGACGGCTGGTTGTCCTCGGCCGTCGTGAAGATCTCGGAACGCTTGGTCGGGATCGTGGTGTTGCGCTCGATGAGCTTGGTCATGATCCCTCCCTTGGTCTCGATACCGAGGGACAGCGGGGTGACGTCGAGGAGCAGGACGTCCTTGACCTCGCCCTTGAGGACACCGGCCTGGAGCGAGGCGCCGATGGCGACGACCTCGTCCGGGTTCACACCCTTGTTGGCGTCCTGGCCGCCCGTGAGCTCCTTGACGAGCTCGGCGACGGCCGGCATACGGGTCGAGCCACCGACGAGAACGACGTGGTCGATCTCGGAGAGCTGGATGCCCGCGTCCTTGATGACGTTCTGGAACGGGTTCTTGCAGCGGTCCAGGAGGTCAGCGGTGAGCTGCTGGAACTGCGAGCGCGTGAGCTTCTCGTCCAGGTGCAGCGGGCCCTCGGCCGACGCCGTGATGTACGGCAGGTTGATCGAGGTCTCCGTCGAGGACGACAGCTCGATCTTCGCCTTCTCCGCGGCCTCGCGGAGACGCTGGAGAGCCATCTTGTCCTTGGACAGGTCCACGCCGTGCCCGTTGGCGAACTGCTTCACCAGGTAGTCGACGACGCGCTGGTCCCAGTCGTCACCACCGAGGTGGTTGTCGCCGTTGGTGGCCTTCACCTCGACGACGCCGTCGCCGATCTCCAGGAGGGACACGTCGAAGGTGCCGCCACCGAGGTCGAAGACGAGGATCGTCTGGTCGTCCTTGTCGAGCCCGTACGCCAGCGCGGCGGCCGTCGGCTCGTTGACGATACGCAGGACGTTCAGGCCCGCGATCTCGCCTGCCTCCTTCGTCGCCTGACGCTCGGAGTCGTTGAAGTACGCCGGGACGGTGATGACCGCGTCGGCCACCTTCTCGCCCAGGTACGCCTCGGCGTCACGCTTGAGCTTCTGCAGGATGAAGGCGCTCATCTGCTGCGGGTTGAAGCTCTTGCCGTCGATCTCGATCTTCCAGTCAGTGCCCATGTGGCGCTTGACCGAACGGATCGTCCTGTCGACGTTCGTCACTGCCTGGCGCTTGGCGACCTCGCCGACCAGAACCTCGCCGTTCTTCGCGAAGGCGACGACGGACGGCGTGGTCCTGGCGCCTTCGGCGTTGGTGATGACGGTGGGCTCGCCGCCTTCGAGAACGCTGACGACGGAGTTAGTCGTGCCCAGGTCGATGCCGACCGCACGTGCCATTTCAATTCCTCCAACTGACTACTTGAGTGGATCTGACTCAAGGATGCATGACACCCGCCCCGGAGTCAAAGGACCTGAGTCGGGTCGACTCAATTAACGTGCACACCCCCCATGCCACCAGCGGAAACGCCGCCGCCCGCCGCTACGGACACAGCTCGCATACCGGCGATCAGCGGCAATCCGGCCCACGCGCGGGCGACACCTGCCCGCCACCCAGGGCCACACGCCCCTCCACATCATCGCCTCATGGGATCGTTCTGTCACAAAATGCCGTGAGCCGCGCAAAACCGGCACCCGATCGACCCCGTCAGCCGACCCAGGCAGGTGCGAACGATGCAGACGCAGTGGCAAGGACAGCGCCACGGACCCCGCCGGCGGCCCGGGCCCGCCAGGCGTACCTGGCAGCCGCAACGGCCACCCCGCCTCCCGGCCGTCCGCAGAGCGCTGCGGGCACTGACGCC
>NZ_JAELVH010000205.1 GCF_019399235.1 Streptomyces poriferorum
TCGGGGGAGCGGCCGGTGGTTTAACCATGCGTCCTCGTGGGGGCCGTTCCGGTGAGTCTCGCATCTCATCGCGTACGCATTCGTTGGTGTGGTGTCTGTTGATCAACGTCAAGCCGGAGACGCCGTGCCTGCTGAATCCCCCGCCCCGCCGCCCGCCGACCTGCTCGCGGCGCGGGTGCGAGATCCGTACCCGTACTTCGCGTGGCTGCGCCGCCACGCGCCCGCTCACGTGGAGCGCAGACCCGGCAGGCCCGCGGTGTGGCAGGTTTCCAGGTACGAGGACGTGCGTGCCCTGCTTGCCGATCCTCGTCTGAGTAAGGACCCGGGCCGGGTTGACGGCTACGTGCCGGGGCCGGCGGGGCTCAACCGGCACCTGGTCCACGCCGATCCTCCGGACCACACACGGCTGCGGGCTCTGGTGAACACTGCGTTCGTGCCGCGCCGCATTGCCCTGCTGAAACCTTTCATCACCGAGGCCGCACACCGTCTGCTGGACCGGGTCGAGAACAGCGCGCACATCGACGTCATCGCGGATTTCGCGGCCCCGCTGACCTTCCGAATGATCTGCGCGATCCTCGGCGTTCCCCAGCACCTGGACAACACCGGGACCAGGGACACACTCATGGCCACCATCGCCCCCGACAAATCCACAGACCAGGGCCGGGCCGAGCGGGATTTGCATGACCTGCTGGACGCCCTGATTGCCGGGAAGCGGTCGGGTCAGGAGAGCGGTGGTGTCGACCTGCTGGGCGCCCTGGTCCGGGCCGGCGACCAGAGCGGCGCGATGAGCGAGGAGGAGCTGCGCTCCACCGCCTACCTTCTCCTGCTGGTCGGCCACGACACCACCATGAATCTGATCGGCAACGGGATGCTCGCACTGTTGCACCACCCCGCCGAGACCGAGCGCCTGACCGCGCCTCAGGCGGGGCCGGGGTTTGTGGCGGGCGCGGTCGAGGAGCTCCTGCGCTACGACTCCCCGGTGCGTGATGCGACCTTCCGCTGCGCGGGCGAATCGATCCACCTGCACGGACAGACCATCCGTGCAGGAGAGATCGTCAGCCTTCTGATCGGGTCGGCCAACAGGGACGGGCGGCGTTTCGCGGATCCCGACCGGCTTGACCTCGCCCGGACACCGGGGGACCACCTCGCCTTCGGATACGGCCCCCACTTCTGCATCGGCGCCGCCCTCGCCCGCCTCGAAGGCGCGGTGGCCTTCCCTCTGCTGCTGGAACGCCTGGGCCCGGTGCAGTTGGCCAAGCCTGCCGACGAGCTGCCCTGGCGTCCAGCCCGGGTCATGCGCGGACTTGCCGCGCTCCCTCTCGTCCGGCGATGACTCCTGCGGCGACCGCCCGCCCCTTTGATCTGGAAGGACACCCGATGAACACGGAAGCCAAGGAAGCAGTGGTGCTGACCGCGCGGCGCGAAGGCGTCCTCGTCATCACCCTCAACCGGCCCTACGTCCGCAACGCCATCAACCAGACTGTGGCCGACGCCATCGATACCGCGCTCACTCTCCTGGAGACCGATCCGGGACTGGAGGTCGGCGTCCTGACCGGCGCGGGCGGCCACTTCTGTTCCGGCATGGACCTCAAAGCCTTCCCCGACGAGGGAGTACCGCGCGTCAAAGACCGGGGGCTGGCCGGCCTGACCCGAGCTCACCGGTCGAAGCCGCTCATCGCCGCCGTCGAAGGAGCCGCGGTGGCGGGCGGATTCGAACTCGTCCTCGCGTGCGACCTGATCACCGCCGCCGACACCGCGTTCTTTGCCCTGCCCGAAGTCGCCCGCGGTCTCATCGCTTCGGAAGGAGGAGCCATCCGCCTTCCTGCCCGTCTCCCTCATCACCTGGCCATGGAAATGCTCCTGACCGCAACGGCACTCCCGGCCGCCGACGCCGCCCGGCACGGGCTGGTCAACCAGCTCACCGGCGAGGGGGAGGCCCTCGACGCGGCGATGACTCTCGCCGGCCGCATCCGAGCCCACTCTCCGCAAGCGACCCGCATCACCAGGCAAGTAGTCGATGCCACTCGCGGCCTCGACGACTACACGGCCTTCACCGTCCAGGACCCGCTCACCGAACCCGTCTTCGCCACGGCATCGGCGGCCGAAGGCACTCGCGCCTTCCGCGACAAGAGGTCCCCGGCATGGTCCCGCTGAGCCCAGCGCCGACACCTACGAGGAAGGCACCGTGACCAGCCTGGCGGAACTGACTGACGCACAGGGCACAGTGGCCCACAGGCTCCTCGCCCTCTGCTGCGACCGCTGGGATCCGAAGCGCTGTCCGTCAAGGCTCTGGATGACGAAAGGGTAAGCATCGCACCGCGAGACGCCGCGGGCCCCCGGAGATCAGGTATCACGGCCCGGGGGTATACCGACGCTGCGGCCCCGCCGTCACGGCGGCCGACTGTGGTGCCTCCAGCACCCCGGCGATCTTCCGAGCCGGCTCACACCCGCCGTCGGTCAACTCGGGGCGATGCAGTTGGGCTTGGAGGGCGTCGCGGAATCCTGCCTGGGGCATGGAACGGGCCAGCACGAACGCATTGCCCCCAACGACCGGAGTAGGTCGAAGCCCTGCAGACGTTCGGGGAGTTCCTCGGGAGTGGCGACGTAGTCGCGGAGGTCGAGCTCCTCGCACGAGTGACCGAAGGTCTCCAGGGTGCCGTCTCTCGCGGGAGTAGTCGCGACTGCGTGAGTGGCCGTACACGTCGAGCGCGTTCAAGATGATGTCCGCCCTGCCGGTGGCCAGGGTGTCGAGCAGGGCCGACGGTCGGTTGCCGGGCGTCAGAACCAGGAGCTCAGCAGCAGCCTCATAGGTACCTCTCAGAGACCGGATCAGGCGGTGGTGATCATTCATGCTGCCGTAAACGGGGGCTGGCCGCTGGGGCGTTCGACGAGATGGCCGCGTTCGAGGCGGGAACCGGCACGGACGAGGGAGACGAGGTGGGGTGCGTTGACCGCCTGCCAGCGGGCCTGGGCAGACTCGACGAGCGTGAAGACCACGGCCACGGCCGCGCCGCCGGCGCCCCTGGTCGCTCGGCTGCGGTGTGGCTGGCTAGAACCCGGGGCCGGGGTCGCCGCTGCGCTGCTGGCATTCGGTCGCGGCGTCGAGCCAGTCCCCTGCTGGTTCGATGGCTTGCTCGCGCTCAGGTCCGGAGTCGACCACTCCGTCGGCGGGGCGGGCTTCGTCGGCGATGTCGCGGGCCCGCTGGCACGGATCTGATGATGGGCCAGAGTGCTGAGCGAGACCGCCGATGACGCTGAACGAGAGGGCAATGACCGCTGCTGCGGCCATGATCAGGCCGGCGCTCCGGTCCTGTAAGAGGCGCGGTAAGTGTCGCTGCCAGCGGAAGTACGGGATGCGGCCCGGGCTGTTCACAGTGTTCCCCCGTCGAAATGGCTGAGGCATGAGTTCTGTCGAAAGTACCTGCTGAATCGGACGTCAGGTGGTGTCGGGGTGGGTGAGGTCGTCGTGAGTGAGGGTGACGCGGGTGGCTTTGCCGGTGGTGGTGGGTGGCGGGGCACGAACGTGGAGGAAGTCGACGCGCTGGTCGGCGGTCACGCTGGGGGTGGCACAGGCAGGCGGGTGGACAGGGGCTGGACCTGTATTACTGGGACGATCTACTGTTCATCGAGCCATCGGCCTGAACCGCAAGTGCGAGTGGACACACCGCATTTCGAACGGGGAGCTTGGTGGAGCGGTACGAGATCGAAAGCTTCCTCACGCTGGCCGACGAACTGCACCCCCGACGTCAGACCCGGTCGACTACCGCGAGCGGCAGGCGGTCGAGTGCGGTATCGGTCGCCTCAAGAGGCACCGCGCCGTGGTGACACGTTACGACAAGCGCGTGGTCCGCTACGAGGCGACCGTTCTGGTCGCGGCCATCAACGAGTGGCTATGACGCACAACTCAGCTCACTGCAGGAGCCGTTCATGGCGGCTGACCCAGGTGACCGGGGCCGTCGTCCTGCCGCTGGCCGGGAACACCACCCACCGGCATCAACAGTGGCGAGCACCGCGCGGCCGGGTGCAAACCTCTGGATTCGGCCGAAGCGCCCACGTCCGCACGTACGACGGTCGGCACCTGATCGTGTCTCTTTGAGGGGAGTTGCAGCATGAGTGTGCCGCGAACCCCGTTGAGCGGCCTTGTCTGGATGGCATAATCGCTGCGTGGATTCGGGGGAGTGGCCTTCGTCGGGGCCAGTGCTGCGGGCGGGGCTGTCGCAGCTGCTGCGGTAGCCGGTCGGGGACAGAACAAACATCGTGGCGTCGGCAAACCCGATGTGACGCCTTCGTCAGCTGGCTGGAGCGGCGCTTTGCCGCGCCGCTCCGTGGCCGAACGCACGCAGAGCCTGTAGGAGGCCATAGTTGAGCCCGTTCGAGCAGATCATCGACATCCTCGACCGCGAAAAGGCCCGGTACCGAATTGTCGAACACATGGCCGAGGGGCGGTCGGAGGAGGTGTCCGCCGTGCGGGGGACGATGGTGTCACAGGGTGCAAAGGCGCTCGTCTGCCGGGTGAAGGGGATCGACTCGCCGGCGGTGCTCGCCGTGCTGGCGGGCGACCGGCGCGCAGACCTGAAGAAGATCGTCGCCGCCGTCGAGGGCAAGAAGGGCGGCTTCGCGCCGTCGGAACTGGCCGAGCAGCTCACCGGCTGCGCGATCGGCGCGATTCCGCCGCTGTGGCTCTCCGGGGACGGTCTACCCGTGATCGCGGACGCGGATTTCCTCGCGGCGCACGAGGAAATCGCGTTCAACGCGGGGCGGCTGGACCGGTCCGTAGTGATGGCCACGGAGGACTACGTGCGGATTGTGGAGCCCGCGGTGGCGTCGATCGCCGCGGAGTAGTCCGGCGCTCTTCCAGCTCGCCTTGGCGAGCTGGGGGCTGTTGGGGCCGTTCGGCGGCGGACGGTGGGTCGGATCCAGGAAATGAGCGCGGCCACGGGGACCCGGGAGGGGGGCCTGCGATTCCCGGGTGAAGGTTGTTGCGCAGTTCGTCGAGCCGGCATGTGCCCAGGGTTCGAGATTCCTGCTCATCAAGGTCGCGCTGAAGGGGCTGACGCCTACACAGGTCGTACGGGGCCAACTGGTGCTGGGCGCGGTGGCCCTGCGCGGTCACGGCAGTGACACGAAGCCGGATTCCCCGAGACCCGGGGCTCTGTCAGCGGCTCTCCGTCGTGTTAGGGCCTGTTCATAGCGGCTGACCCAGGTGACCGGGCCGTCGTCCTGCCGCTGGCCCGGAGCGCCACCCACCGGCACGTCACCACGGTGCACGAAACCCTGCGCCTCATAGTAGGAACGCAGATGGCGATTGGAATTCACGCAGTCCAGCCGCAAGGCGTTCGCACCTCGCTGCAAGGCGATGTCGCCTGCCCAGTCGAGAATGACGCTGCCCAGCCCGGCCGCCCAACGGCGCACGGCCATTCGGTGCACGTATCCCGCCGGGCCGCCGAGGTCTGCCCACAATGGGTCTGACCAGTCCACTGTGACGGTACCGGCCACCTTGCCCCCGATCTCCACCAGCCACGTCTCGCCTCGGGTAAGCGCCTTCTCCACCCACGCGGCCTCGAAGCGCGAAGGCCACTGACTGACCCCGCGCGCCTCAAGCCACCCCGCCGCCTCGTCGAGCACGCTCAGCACCTTGTCCATGTGCTCGGCGGCAGCGCGCCGAAAGACGGCCTTGTCACCGTTCGCATCAACTGTCATGGCACGGATGATTGCAGCTACTCAGCACCCTCAACGGGCACTTCCGATAGAGGTCGTAGCGCCATCGATCAAGATCCACTTCTGATGCCCGGCCTATTGGGATTCAGGCTGGTAGTCGGGCGGGCGGCAGCGGCAGGAGTCAACGGTGCAACCGAGTGGGGGTGTCGTGCATCGCCGCGGGGGCCGACGCGGACTTCGCCGAGGTGGTGAGCGAGGTGGGCCGACGGTCTCCTGACCGCCGAGGCCTGGTTTCCCCATCCTGTATCTGGGGGAACCGGGCCTCATCGTGGATCGGTACGCGGGCATCACGGCAGCGTGCAGGTCAGCTTCGGGCACCCCGCCCGCCGTTCTGGGCTGGGCTCGGCGTCTTCGGCCTCACAGTGGGCTTGGTGGTCGCGCCCGGCTTCACCGTTTGGGGGTGGTGGGGCGGAGACGAGTTTGCCTACGTGCGGCGGCTCGGGGTCGTCTCTGGCACCGAGCATCGGTCGGTGCCGCCGGGTGCAGGGCCGCAGCCACGCCGGCTCCGGCCCGGCCTTGCCTGCATCCCGGTGGAGGGAAGTCAGGCCTCTGGGGTACGGGCTGATGTGGCGGTCTGACGGTGGCAGTGGGGCGGTAGAGCTATGGGGCTGTAGGGGGCCGCGAGATTGCGCGGACCATGGTGTCCGCCCGCTATGACGCCTTGGGATGAGTGGCACTCGTGACGTGCGCGTTCCGGGTGCGGGGTCAGGTGGTCAGCCGACGGCCGCCTGACCGCCTTCGGACGGACCGACCGTCTGCGAAGTGTGTGTTCATGTGTGTGCGGCAACGGACTTGGCCAGGTCCACCGTGCCGTCCTGATGGGTATCGGGCAGCGGCGCGTAACCCTGGCGTTGGTAGAGGGCGAGGTTGCGTTGGCTGGCGGCGCCGGTGGACAGGACGATGCGCAGGCATTCCTCTCCGGCCGTTTCGGCTTGGTGGAGCAGCCAGCGGCCCAGGCCGAGTCCTCGCAGGTCGGGGGCGACGGCGAGTCGTCCTATGTGGAGGTCGGTGCCGGTGCGGCGGGTGCGGACCATGCCGAGCAGCCGGCCGTCCTGCCAGAGGCCCGTGGTGTGCCAGTCGGCCAGCCAGGAACGCACGTCGGTCGGCGTTTCGTGGAGCGCTGGCAGGGCCAGGGTGTTGTTGGCGAGTGCCTCCTCCGTCCAGCAGCAGCGCTGCAGAACGGTCACGTGGGGGGCATCGTCCGGGGCGAGCCGGCGCGCGTATGAGCCGGGGAGCGGGCCTGTGGCGGACGAAGGGTGCTCGCGCTCGCGGATGGGGCGCAGGGCCCGTGCGAGCTGTGCCAGTTCCTCGAGCAGGTCCTGCGCTGCGTCCGCGTGGCGCGTTTCGGGGGCGAAGCGGTCGCCTTGTACCACTTCGGTGATCCGCAGGGCGACCGTCGCTCCGAGGGGTACCAGCCGCAGTGTTGTCACTACTTGTTTGGCGTGCTGGACCGCCCGGGTGCCGGCGGAGGTGTGGCCGTAGCTGACGAAACCGACGGGCTTGAAGGCCCACTCGGGGCCCAGGTAGTCGAGAGCGTTCTTCAGTGTGGCCGGCATGCCGTAGTTGTACTCGGGTGTCACCAGGACGAAGCCGTCCGCGCCGTCGACGATCCTGCTCCAGCGCCGGGTGTGTTCGTGTTGGTGGACTCCGCTCGAGGGGTGCTCTTCCTCGTCCAGGAATGGCAGTCCCAGATCGCCGATCGCCATGGGTACCAGGTCCACGCCGAGGCGTTCGGCGCTCGGCGTGAGCGTTTGGGCCAGCCACTGTCCGACGGTGTGGCCCAGTGCGTTGGGCCGGGTGCTGCAGACCAGGACGAGGACACGCAAGCGTTTCGTTGTCATGGAAACGAAACTAGCGGGTAGATTGGTTACATGTCAACGAATGAGATGGGTGACCCGGTCCGATGGCTCACTTCCGAGGAGGAGCACGCCTGGCGCTCGTACCTCCGCATGGTGACCGCCCTCCAGGTCCGCACCACACAGGACCTGGCCGCACTCGGCTTGTCCGAGCCGGACTACGAAGTACTCAGCACCCTGTCCGAGCACCCGGACGGCACCAGCACCCTCCACGACCAAGCCACCAAAATGGGGTGGTCACGCAGCCGCCTGTCCAGGCACGCCTCCCGCATGGAGGCACGCGAACTCATCCGCCGCGCACCCGATCCCACCGACGGCCGGGGCTGCCTCCTCGCGCTGACCCCGACAGGCTGGGAAACACTGCGGCACGCCGCCCCCGCCCACGTCGCGTCCGTACGACTGCACTTCATCGACCGTCTCGACCCCGAGGAACTCGCGACGCTCGACCGGATCGCGCAGAAACTCGCCAACGACCAGTAGTCACGCAACCGCCATGGAGGCTGACGCCGGCAGGAGAGGTGACGGACCAGGCTGGTTCTGGCAAGCGTCGTGTTGGCTTGGTTCACTTCCAGCAGCAGCATGTGTGAGTCCGGGAGGCATCTGGTGCGTGGACGCGTCAGGAATGTTCACGAGAATCGACGTCAACGCAGAGGGGCCGAGGTTCGTGAGGCGCTTGGTCGAGGACGTTGATGGGTGTCTGGTGACGATGCGGCGTCTACTAGAGTCGGTGTGGGCCGTGACTGGCGCTGAGGTGGAGAACCACCGGGGAGCGGTCTGACGAGATGTCGTTGCCGTGCGCCTGGGCGAGTGCTAAGCAACGCCTGGAGGGCAATGATGTCCGCAGTTCAGACGGCCCAGCTCATGGATGGCACCGGTCTCGCCAAACGCATCGTCGGAGAGGCTGCTGCCAAGGCGGCGGAGATCTCACGGCGCACGGGTACCAGTCCCTGTCTGACAACAGTGTTGGTAGGAGAGGATCCGGCGTCGGTCACGTATGTCCGCATGAAGCGGTCGCGGTGCGCGAAGGCAGGCATCCAGTCCCGGCACATCGGTCTGCCGGCCGCCACCACGACCGCCGAATTGATCGACACCCTCGCCAACCTGTCCGGAGATCCGGAAGTCCACGGCATTCTGCTTCAGCATCCTTGCGGCCCGCACATCGACGAGCGAGCGGCGTTCGAGGCAATCGCCCCGGAGAAGGATGTCGACGGGGTCACGATGCATTCCTTCGCCGCGATGAGCTTCGCGCTGCCGGGCTTCGTGTCCTGCACTCCCGGCGGGATCATGCGGCTGCTGGAGGCGTACGACGTAGAACTCGCCGGCAAGCGCGCCGTCGTAGTGGGACGCAGCGCGATTCTCGGCAAACCGGTGGGGATGCTCCTTCTCGCGAAGGATGCAACGGTGACGTACTGCCACTCGCGCACGGCGGACCTGTCAGCGATCGTCCGGGAAGCAGACGTCGTGGTAGCGGCCGTGGGACGGCCCCGGTTGATCAGAGGTGAGGACATCAAGCCTGGTGCAGTGGTGATCGACGCCGGTTACAACCCGGGCAATGTCGGCGACGTGGACTTCGATACCGCCCGCACCCGCGCCCGTCTGATCACTCCCGTGCCCGGCGGCGTCGGACCGATGACCATCGCCGTCCTGCTCGCGCAGACTGTGGAAGCCGCCGCGAACCAACTAGGAATCCGCGAGCGCTGAAGTTCTTTCGCCCAGAACTGGAGACCGCGTGTCGGGTCGGCTGTCCTTCTGGTGACGGCTCGCCGCTCGTAAGGGCGGTGAGCCGTCACGGAGGCAAGTCCGCAGATCTGTCAGCTGGCGGTGGCGGGTTCTTCGGCTCGGGCTCGGGTGCTGGCGAGGCGGTAGGAGTCGGTTCCGGCCTCGAGCTGGTCAACACCATGGACCCCAAGCCCGTCGCTGCCGCGTTCGGCATGGACCCCGAGACCACCATGATCCATCCCGCCGACCACGTAGAACCCGGCCGCATGTCCGATGCGTGACCTACCGGATCAATTCGCTGGTCACGGCAGTGTTAGATCTGCAGAATCGACAGAATGCCGCGCTTCTTGTGTGACCACTGCCGACGTCCCCGCACCGGACCGGTCGCCAAGGTGAATGTGCCGCCTTCGGTGCCGATGTCGGAAATCCGGGTGTCCGAACACATCCGGCCCGCGTGCCCTGCGGAACCTATGCCTCAAATTTCCGGCTGAGCGAGTTCAGCAACGACGTCCCGGGCTTCATCGTGCGCCCCAACGACTTGATCGGAACTGAACGGCATCCTGACCTGATGCGATCAATGGGCTGCTGCCAAGGCCCTGCAGGCGGCCATGGCCTGAACCTGGTCTGCAGGGGCTGCGGAGCTGAGGTCGCCACCGGACAAGCGGACTGTTAGACCTAAAACCAGGTAACGCTGGAGCCGACAGCGGTCTGTCTCTCCTTCTCCGACGACTGATCGCAGTACCCGGCAACGCCGAACCCGGAGACTTTCGGTCTCAAAGAGATCGATGCGGCCGTAGCGGGCGATCGTCTTGTTGAGCTGTTCTCGTCGGCGGCCTCGACCAGCTCGTTCACCAATTTTGTGGCCAGCGTGTAGCGGACGCAGTACCCCTTTATGGCGGCCTCGGTGCCCAGGGCGATGAGTGTGTGGGACTTGCCTGTGCCAAGGTCGCCGATCAGGCAGAGCGGCCGGCTCTTCTTGATCCACTCGCAGCTGGCGAGAGTGTGGACGGTTGCTGCGTCGATGTTGGGGTTGGCGTCGAAGTCGAAGGCCCGAAGAGACTTCTCCCGCGGGAAGCCCGCCGCCTTGATGGGCCGTTGCGAGCGGCGTCGGGCCCGGTCGTCGCACTAAGGGCCGTCCCGTAACTGATCTTCGGCATGCAGCTACGGGCCAGGGTTGCGTCGTTCTCGTGGCCTGTTCAGCTTGATCTCCTGGTGTCCGATCCGGACCAGGGTTCGGCGGGGTTGGGGTCGACGTCTCGACGGCGTGGGGATCTATCTGGGGAAGTGGGCAGCAGCGCGCTCTTGGTAGGGTGCGCCGATGTCATCGGTCAAGCACTTCCAAGTCACCTTCGACTGCGCAGAACCTGAGCGCCTCGCTCGCTTCTGGTGTGAGGTGTTGGGGTACGTCGTTTCGCCGCCACCAGAGGGGTTCCCCACGTGGGACGAGTACAAGCGCTCTCAGCCGCCTGAGGAGCAGGACGCGTGGTTTGCCTGCATCGACCCTTCAGGCGTGGGCCCGCGATTGTACTTTCAGCGCATCCCCGAAGGGAAGGCGGTCAAGAACCGGGTGCATCTTGATGTGCGGGTCGGCACCGGACTTGTAGGCGAGGAGCGCCTCGCCGCGCTTGAGGCCGAGTGCGCACGGCTGGTCCCGCTCGGGGCGGTACACGTGCAAACGCTGTATGACGGCAACGATTCCTGCATCCCGATGCAGGACATCGAGGGCAACGAGTTCTGTATCGACTGAGCATCCTCCGAGCCGGCGAGCCCTCTCCCTTGGACCTCTCTGGTCCGGTACGGGACGGGAGTTACCCCGCGAGGGCGAGGTTGTGCAGCCGGGCGATGCCGAGCATGGCGATGTGAACGCCATCGCCCTTCAGGCGGAAGTCGCGAAGGATCTTCCAGGTCTTCATCCGGGCAAAGACGTGCTCGACGCGGGCGCGAACCTGCTTGTGGGACTTGTTGTGGGCCTGTTTCCAGCTGGGGAGACCCTCTTCCTTCCGGCGACGATGCGGCATCACGAGCCCGGTACCCAGGTAGCCGCCATCAGCGATGGTCATCGTGTTGCCGACGGCGGCCTTCGCACCGGACTCAGCCCAAGCCAGGCAGTCATTGCGATTACCCGGCAGCGGCCGGCCGACCGCCACGACCAGGCGGGTGTCGGCGTCGATGACCACCTGATGGTTGGTCGAATAGCGATAGTTCTTCGACTGCTCGGCGACCTTGTGGTCCCGGGTGGGCACCAGGGTGCCGTCCACGATCAGCACCGCGTCCTTGGCGAACCGCCGGCGCGGATGCAGCGCAAGCCTCGGGCCGAGGTCATCGATCACCCGGTCCACGGCCGACTTCGACACACCGAACAGCGGGGCCAGCTGCCTCATCGTGAGGTTCGTCCGCCAATACGCGGTGACCAGCAGCACCCGGTCCTCCAACGACAGTTTCCACGGCCGGCCCCGGCCTGAGGAGCCAGCACCCTCACGACGCAGCGCGGTCAGCAACTTGCCGAAGGCGCGCGGGCTCAACCCGGTGAACGGGGCTATCCAGAACGACTCGCAAGCTGTGATCACACCTGACACGGGCGAGATCATCGCAGAGCAAGATCACTTATGGGACAGTCCTAGGTGTATTGCCCTGTG
>NZ_JAELVH010000206.1 GCF_019399235.1 Streptomyces poriferorum
TCCGAGAAACAGTGCCTAGTTCCAAGTAGTTGTGCAGTCCGGCCAGGGCCTCGTAAGAGGTCCACGTGGTGCGGAACTTCTTGCCCTTGGTGATCCCGGCCGGCACCGGGAACGGAATGGGAAACTCGGTCGGCTCCGGCGGCAGGACGGGGATCTCCCAGGACAACAGGTAGGTGAACTCCTGCAGCCGCATCCCGGTGGCCAGCGCGTGATCCCCGACCACCGCGTTGCGGGTCAGCTCACGGCCGTGGAATCCAGTGTCCTGCGAGCCGTCTGGGGCAAGCCCCCGCAGTCCCTTGCGGAACAGCTCGGTGAAGTCCGGCTCCAGGTACTTGATCGTCACGTGCGGCTTCGGGGTGCGGCGGACCGCCAGGTTCACCTTCACCTCCCGGCCGGTTCCGGCGAACAGGGCCCGCGCGGCCCGGTAGGTGAACGGCTCGGCCGTCGCGTATTCCTCATGCATCGCCCACCGGTAGAACAGCGACAGGATGCTCATGTGCTGGCCCCACGTCGTCGCTGCGAACCGGGCCTTCAACGGACCGGCCGCCCGGTGCTCGGCGTACCGGCTCAACGCGGCCTTCAGCCGTACCCGCGAGTCGAACAGACCCACCCCGTGCTCGGCCAAAAACTCCATCCACTCCTTGACCACCCGCGCGTAGTTCTCCCACGAGCTGGGCGCCGGCGCCCCGCTGGCCGGGAGCTCACGCAACCACCGGTTCACCACCGCCGCCGGACGCGGCGCAGCCGGACCGTCCTCGAAGCACAGGTCGTCGTCAATGAGCACGGGCATCCCCTCGGGGATCAACGGCCGGTGCTCAACGTCCCAGGACTGCCAGCCCCGAGACGAGAAGAAGTTCAGGATCATGAGCGCTGACAGTAGAAACACCACACAGCGGAGCGCAAAGCCCAAACACCCTGGTCAACTGCTCAACCGGAGTTAATCGCCACACGGAAACTAAGCAGAGACAAAGTGCCGCCACTCATGCAGATCCCAGCCGGTGCCCGGCTCACCGCCGAGGGCAGTGTACTCGTCCAGCAGCATCCGGGCCTGCCCGTACGAGAGACGTGCGAGCCCGGTGGCCGGGCAGATGTCGCGCGGGTTGACGACCTTGCCGGGGCCGGGCTTGCGGTGGGTGACGGACACTAGCCGCGCGTACGTCCGTCCGGGCAACAGCCGGGCAGTACCGGCGTCCCAGTGCGCGTGGCGTCTATCCATGGCCATGGAACCTCCAACGGCGCTGGAAACGGCAGGTGCCCCGCTTCCATGTCGGTGACTGGCCACGCTGGCAGTCACCCAACTTACCGACGTTACCCGCAGGCGCTGACAACGCAGGGTGGATACGACCGGCCGAACGACGCCGCGGCACCTGAATCCCCTCGTTCTGCTGCGCGGCCCTCGGTCTACCGTCCTGGCTATGAAGCAGGAGGGGGCCGGCTTCGCCGGCCCAGGATGAGCTCTGGGCGGAGGCCGCAGTCAACGCGGTCCTGGGAACGCGAAGGTTCAAGCACGACGATAAGTCTGAGGACTGCATGGTGGACTTCCTCCTCGATCCCGTCAACGGGACGGGGCCGGTGGCGGCGCTCGAGGTGTCTTCCACGATCGAGGGGCCCAACAACCTCTGTGGAGCGCCTTGCACAGCCGAGACGACCAGCCGATCCCTGACCTACAGGGCGACTGGATCGTGCAGTTCACGCCCGGGACAAACGTGCGGAAGGACTTCGGTCCCCTGGCCGCGCTGCTGGTTCGCGCCAGGAGCAGGCCGACCTGGACAAGATTGGCTCATCTGGGCGGATCGCGGCCACCTGGACATCATGATGTCCTTGACCAGCAAGTTTGTGCCCACGGGAAGCCCGAACGTTCCGGCCGGCCTTCGCGTCATCTGGCTCGGGTCGTTCAACGCCGATGGGCTCGTGTCCCGATGGAACGACTCGGGCTGGTCGATCCTCGAAGTGGAGCAACGGACCGCGATGCGGAAGTTTCCGGGGCTCTGCCCCTGCCCTCGACGGACAGTATGAGACCCCAGACCAGAACGGCCCGGGGTCTCAGTGGTCTGCGTTGAGCACCGGGTTCAATGACGGGGAGTGGCCGGTGTCACACCTGCTTCACGTCCAGCTCCGCGAGGGCGGCGAGCTGGTCCACCTCTGGCGGGTCCTGGCTTCCGCCCGGCGGAGGGTCAGGGGCCCGGGCGCCGTCCTCAGTTCTCCGGTGACTCTTCTTCGGGCGGCCCGCTCCGACTTGCCGGTCGGGCTGTGCCGTTGCACGTGACGGGTTTCGCCCCGGAGACTGTGAGTCAGTGCAGGGGAAGCGGCTCAGGCCGCTGTCACCGAGGGGGACGCTTGAGTATCGAAGCAGCCATCGCGGGCCGACTGGCCGGTGTCGTCGCCGGGCCCTTGGTGGGGCGCCTGCAGCGGGAACTGGCTCGCCGGGGGCGAGCCAGAGGGAGTCTCGCGCTTGCCCTGGACCGGATCGCCGCCCCGGGCGGACGGCCGGTCTCTCCGACCGCCCTCCTCAACGACCTTCCGCACGGGGTGAACAACCGCGACGTGCTCGGCTGCATAGAGACCCCGGAGTTCAGGGCTCTTGCCCAGCAGCTGATGGCTGTCGAGATACTCGACGGGGATCTGAGGGCGGCGACGAAGATCAAGTTCGCTTTGCGGGACTTCTTCAGGGGGAGGTTCCCGAACGCGGATGTCGCCGCCCTCAACAACTACTCGGAACTCCTGTTCGTGCATCTGCACCGCAGGTGCGAGGGGCTGGTCCGCGAGCTTCGTGCCGCGCTGAAGGACGAGTCGCAGGCCATCGACTGGGCGCACGCGACCCTGGCGCGAGCCACCGCGGACTCGATCGAGTCGTACCTGGCGGTCCTGGCTCGTCCGCACAGGCTGACGCCGCAGGACCGCGACGAGTGGACGCAGCGTTACCGAAAGGCTTTCTCGCTGCACGAGGAGATACCGCTTCCCGACCTCGGGAACCGCCGCCGGATTCACTACAGCGAGATATTCGTGCAGCCCCGACTGATCCACGTACAGGCGGGCGGCCGGACCTCCTTCGACGACTTCGTCGACTCCATCGACCGGACCGTGCTCCTGGGCGATCCCGGCGCCGGGAAATCGACGAGCAGCGCCATATCCGCATCACTGCTGTTTCAGCGGGGCCGATTGATACCCTTCTACGTGGTGATGCGTGAAGTCGACTTCACCGCCTCGGGGTTCCCCCTGGTGCGGGTGGTCGAGGAGCAGCTGTCCCAGCGGTACCAGATCAAGGTCCCGGAGGGACTCATCGAGGAGCTCCTTCTCGAGGGCTCCGCGCTGCTGGTCTTCGACGGCCTCGACGAGGTGCAGTCCGCGAGCCTGCGCCGGAGATCCTCCGAGATCATCGAGACGGCAAGCCGCCTGTATCCATTGTCGCGTGTTCTCGCCACGTCCCGGATCGTCGGGTACAGCTCGGCGAGGCTGAATCCCGTGACCTTTCACGAGTACCGCATCCAGCCGTTCGACGACGGGCTGGTGCTGGAGAGCGGCGAGGTCCGCGCCTACGTCTCCAAGTGGTTCTCCGTCGGATCGCGTCTGCCTGAGCCTCCCGGCCAGGTGACCGACGCGTTCATGAGGGAGAGCGCGAGCATCCCCGACCTGCGCTGCAATCCACTCCTGCTGGCCTATATCTGCGTGCTGTACCGGGGTCACCGGTTCATACCGCGCAGCCGGGCGCAGCTGTACAAGAAATGCGCAGAACTCCTTCTGGCCGACTGGGACAACTTCCAGGGACTTCCGGTCGACAGCGAAACGGATCTCGACACCGTACGGCACACCCTTGCCGCGTTGGCCTACCGGTCCATCACAGACCCCCAGTGGCTGGCGGGCATGCCGGAGGCCGACGTGAAGACGGTCGCCGCGGCAGCCATGTCCGACGAGTCCGTGCCCGCACACGAGGAGGCGCGCCGTCTGGCCGAGGATCTGGTTGACCTGTGCCGTGGACGTGCGTGGATCTTCACGGAACTCGGAACGGAGCTGGACGGCTCGGGAATTTTCGGCTTCACGCATCAAAGCCTCCAGGAGTACTTCGCGGCTCTTCACCTGGCGCGCAACAGCGGGACTCCCGAACTGCTGGCGGATCGTCTCCTGCCCGAGCTCACGGGCGGACGATGGGAGATCCTCGCCCAGATCTGCATGAACCTGGCGGACGAGAAGTGGGCCGGCGGGAGCAGCCGTGTCGTCACCCGGCTGCTGGAGCGCGGGCAGACGACGGAAGGTGATGGCCTGCGGACCCTCGTCGAGTTCATGGCCCGCAGGCTCGACGTCGTCAAGATCAACGTGGCGACCATGCGACTCCTCATGAAACTTGCCATCGAGAGCTACATATCCACCGGTTCCGGGGAGCTCCGCGAGTTTCTGTCACCCTCGGGCCCCTACCCGGAAGCGGCATGGGCGGCTTTCCAGGCTGTCGCCGAGAGCCAGCTGAACCTCGAGGCAGGCAAGGGGACACGCCACGGGCTTGCCGTGGCGTGGCTCGTGGCGAACGTGCACTACCTGCCCGCGTCGCCCCATGATCGACAGGCGGTGAGCGTCCACGCCGGCCCCGTCAGAGCGCATCTCGACTCCGGGGAGGGTCTGCGGACGATTGCTCTGAACGCGCTGCACCACTCGCCGGCCGGGTGGGCTCTGTCTCTGTACACGGGTGCTGCCGACATCCGGACGCTGGCGAGCCCACAAGCTCGCAGGGCCGCCGGACCTCCCGACGCCGCGCACAGCAATGTCCTGTCCGTCATGCTCGACACGGCAGGCACTCCCAACTCGCTGGGACCCATCTCGCCGGCCGCGTGGATCTTCGACATCCTCGGCGGTGCAAGTACAGGTACAGGTTCAGGTGCCGACGGGGCGCGGTACGGACGGGCCCGCGACGCTCTCGCCGGCCTCGCCTCGATGCTGGGTGACCCGATGGACACCCTGGTGAATCTCGACATCCCACGGCTGGACGACCGGTTCCTGGAGTACTGGAACGCCTGCGGTGCCGCCCGCTGTGACAGGGCCGTTCGGGAGTTGTATGAACAGTCCGGTGGTGCGGGCCGAGGCGGGAGCCCCGCCCTGACCGGGCTGATCTACATGTGCATGGGACTCATGGAACTGTTCGAAGAGGCTTTCACTGCACAGGTCAGGTACCCGCTGTCGCTCGCCCTGCTGGCCAAAGCCCGCCGGGAGGACTCGCGGGTCCTGGCGCCACTGCTGCCACGACTCACCTACCCCGCCCGCCGGTTCGTGCAGAACTGGTCCAGGGGCAGACACATCTGGAACATGGACAGAGCGGAGGTCTCCTGAGGGGGACTGTACCGTGAACGGTGTAACTCCCGAGTATAGAGCGGCAGTTGATGACTTACGTGACGATGGGTGCCGGGATGGACGAGGCCGGTATGGATGATGCTCTGGTGGCTCAGGTGGTGGCCCGGGCTCAGGCCGGCGAGTTGCAGCTGACTGGTGAGGGTGGGCTGCTGCAGCAGCTGACGAAGCGGGTGCTGGAGTCGGCTCTCGAAGGGGAGCTGACCGATCATCTGGGGCATGAGCACGGTGAGCGGGCCGAGGGCGGCCGGGAGAACCACCGCAACGGCCACCGGGCGAAGACGGTGATCACCGAGGCCGGACCGGTGGAGATCACCGTTCCCCGTGACCGGGCCGGCACGTTCGAGCCTGTGCTGGTCAAGAAGCGGCAGCGGCGTCTGGGCGGCATCGACGAGATGGTCCTGTCGCTGTCCGCGAAGGGCCTGACCCATGGGGAGATCTCCGCGCACCTGGCCGAGGTGTACGGGGGCCGAGGTCTCCAGATCCACGAATTCCACGATCACCGACAGTGTGATCGTGGGGATGAAGAATGGCAGAACCGTTCGCTGGATGCCGTGTACCCGGTCGTCTTCATCGACTGTGTCCACGTGAAGGTGCGGGACGGGCAGGTTGCCAACCGGCCGGTGTACATGGCGTTGGCCGTGACGGCCGAGGGCACCCCGCGACATCCTCGGGCTGTGGGTGGGCGACGGCGGTGAGGGGGCCAAGTACTGGCTGCAGTCCTTACCGAGATCAAGAACAGGGGCGTGCGGGACGTCCTGATGCTCGTCTGCGACGGGCTGACCGGTCTGCCGGATGCGGTGAATACCGTCTGGCCTGCGACGATCGTGCAGACCTGCGTGGTTCACCTCCTGCGCGGAAGTTTCCGCTACGCGGGTCGGCAGGACTGGGAGAAGCTCGCCAAGGCTCTCCGTCCGGTCTGCACCGCGCCGACCGAGGAGGCCGCGACGGCGCGGTTCGGCGAGTTCCAGGATGCCTGGGGCGTGAGTACCCCGCGATCGTGCGGCTGTGGGAGCACGCCTGGGCAGAGTTCGTGCCCTTCGTCCAGTTCGACGTCGAGATCCGCAAGATCGTGTGCACGACCAACGCGATCGAGTCCGTCAACGCCCGCATCCGCAAGGCCGTCCGCGCCCGCGGACACTTCCCCACGGAACAGGCCGCCCTTGAATGTGTCTACCTCGCGGTCATGAGCCTGGACCCGACCGGCACCGGCGCGAAACGCTGGACAGGCGATGGAAGCCGGCACTCCAGGCCTTCGGTATCTCCTTCGAAGGCCGGCTCACCGCAGCGCAGCAGTAACAACCAACCCCTGAGTTACACCACTCGCTGTACAGACCCTCCGCCGAGTACCACCGCCACGACTGGGTGGCAGACGAAGTACACGAAGCATGCGACGCCAGCCCAGACCGAGAGGGGGAGGAACGAACCACGCAAAATGTCCCAGAACGTGACCTATTCTGGGCTCCGGGCAGGGCACGTCGATGCCACACCTCTATGTGGTTCCTGGTCGCACAGGTCTCACGCCGCATGGACCCATCTCACCACTGGGCGCTCATTGATCTGTAAGAAGCGGCCTGGCCCCGCCGCCCGGTGTGCCAGAGCCTCCACCTGGACAGTGGTCGTAGCCGGCCCGGCTCCCGCCTCGGATACCGTATTCCTCTACGGGGTGCCATAACGGATGTGACGCCCCTCCACCGGAGGTAGTCAGCGTATGAGCTCAAAGCGCAGCAAGAATCCAGCCCTGCCCGTACTTGACGACGCATTCCGACTCGCGTCCGTCAAGGACGCCGAAGAGTCCACCCGTGACTTGGCCGCGCGGCTGGCCACCACCGAGCTGCGCCGCGCTTCCCACCCGGGCCGGGTAACCTGGGAGCCCACCGATGAGGCCGAGCCCGTACCGGTCCCGCCGACTGTGGTCGACGGTGACGGGGACCTGTGGCTGCGGGACCGGGGCACTGGCACCTGGACCATGCCCGAGTTCAACCCGAAGGAGTTCCCGGCCCGCTGTGGCGAGGTTCTGACGTGGGACCAGCTTGCCCGCGAGTTCGGCCCGCTTACCGGACTGGCCGACGACCGCCGCATCGGCGGCGGCCGGCGCTGACCGCGCAGCCTTCTGGGATGACCGCGCCCCTGAAGCGCCCGTTACGGGTAGCTGGGAGCTCCAGCTCACCGCCGAACTCGACGATGGCGGCGAGCAGGTGAGCGCGGTGGTCGATCACGATGTCTCCCTGTTCGCGATGGGAGGGCCGGAATCGCAGGTAGGTGCCGGGGGAGAAGCAGTAGGTGGCGGTGCCGTCCTCGTACCCGCGCCACAGGTCACGGCCCTTCAGGTATCCCTTGCTCCCCGTGTCGCCCACTGGCCGGCGGAACGATGCCGTGAACGCGGCGTCTTTGCACGCTGATCGTGCGACCTCGGCGCGCACATCCCGGCTGACTGCGGAGAGGCGGTGCTGGGCGTCGATCTTGCGGCGTAGCGGTGTCGCCAATCCACTGATCAGGCCGTCGGCCAGGAGGGCTGCGGTGAGTCCGACGACGGTGGCGGCGGAGAGCTGTGCGGTAGGGCTGTAAAGGTCGCTGGTGCGCTGGTGCGCTGGTGCGCTGGTGCGCTGGTCCGCCCACCGGCCGGCCGCCGTGCCGGCTGCGATGCCGCCAATGCTGGTGAGGGTGGGTGTCGATGAGGGTTTTCGTGCAACCATTCGAGCCGCTCGCGAGTCTGGGTCGGACACGGCATTTCCGTGTCCGACCCAGACTCGTGGGGGCTTCACCTTGCAACTCCGCACTGCCCGCAGCCGCCTTGCCACCGCCGTCACGGCCGTTCTCGCGGTCACCGCGCTCGGCGCCGGCACGCTGACAACCGCCCCGGCCGCGTTCGCGACGACATCGGCCTCGTCCGGGCAGGCCGACGCCACTCTTCCTGTCTACCCCGAGGGTTTCTACCTCGCGGGCGCGGGCACCAGCGGGTTCTTCACGTACGACTACGACTCCGTCGACCGCATCACGGACCTGGTCTGGACGCCGTACGACGGAGGAGCCACCAAGCGGCTCCGGCATCCCAAGGACGGCGGTTACGCCCTGGCGGGCAACGACGTGGCCGTCGTCGGCGATGACAGCTGGCCCATGTTCATGCAGTCGATCACCTTGTGGAACATGGCCGACCCGGCAGCCCCAGGCGTGGACATCAACCTCGGCGCGCTGAACGGCAGCTACGTGGCCACGCTGAGCCCGACGAGCGTGCTCGCGCAGGTGATGAACGAGGCCGGCCAGGCCGAACTGCACGTCGTGACCAAGGACGGCGCCACGACGACCACCCGCAAGATTACGGGCCTGCCGAAGGATGCCACCGAGTTCAGCGGCTCGACGGTCCTCGGGGGCTCCGTTCTCGTCAGGTGCGCGGCGGGCCCGCCGGACGGGCGCACTGGCCATCGGGCCCTGGTCGACGTGGCGGCCGGGAGGGTGACTGAGACCTACTCCTCGGCCAAGGCCGGGTACAACGACGACTCCGGCCACCTGACGTTCTCCGCTTCGCACGTGGCTTGGATCGACGAGCCGGACAACGAAGACGTCTACGTCACGTCCGTCGACCGCAAGACGGGCGAGGAGAGGAAGACCCTTCTGGGCAACGTCGTCGACGATTGGTGCTACGAGTTGGTGGGCGACTGGCTGGTGTACGGCGCCTACTGGACACATGCCAAAGCCGTCTCCCTGACCAGCGGTGAGACCCGCGACCTCGGCGTAACGGCGTCGGATTCGGAGTCCTCGGCCGACGGCAGCGCGGTGCTGAGAGGCAGCCGGGACGCCGACGGCGACGGGCTGTTCCGCGTCGCGGCCGGTCCGGACGGCATCCCGACGGTCACCAAGGTCGCCGAGACGGGCCAGGTGATGCCCCCGCTGGAGATTCAGCAGGTGCACGTCCCCGGCACGGCGGACCTCGACAAGACCGGCGGCAAGGTGACCCTGGGCTGGACGCTGTCGCGGGCTGACGCCTACCTGGACGTCACGCTCACGCACACCGTCACCGGCAAGGAGTTCACGAAGCGCTTGACCGCGCCCGCGTCCGGCACCCGGTTCTCCTTCGACTGGGACGGTGTCATCGGCGGGGTGGACGCGCCGAACGGCCATGTACGGGGTGGAGGCCGAGGCGACGCTGCTCGACGGCGTCGGTGATCCCGTCTACCAGGGCTGGCTGATGAACCTTGTCCGCACGGCCAACCCGCACGACTACACCAACAACGGCTCCACCGACGTCCTCGCCCGGGACGCCTCCGGCGTGCTGTGGCGCGACGACCTGCGGGACCGGCCGGTCGACGGCCAGGTCAAATCCGCCCAGCGCACCAAGATCGGCGCGGGCTGGGGGATCTACAAACTGATCGAGGCTGTCGGCAACGTAGGCGGTGCCGCCCCCGGCGATCTGATCGCGGTCGACGGCTCTGGCGTGCAGTGGCTCTACCTGGCCAAGGGCGACGGCACGTTCGCGACGCGCGTGCAGGTCGGTACCGGCTGGCAGATCTACAACAAGCTCGCCGGCGGCTCTGACCTCGACGGCGACGGCCGTCCCGACCTGGTGGCCACGGACGGCGCCGGAGTCCTGTGGTTCTACAAGGGCACCGGCAACTACGCGAAGCCGTACGCGTCCCGGGTGAGGGTCGGCGGCGGCTGGCAGATCTACAACCAACTCACGGCCGTCGGCAACATTGCCGGTACGGCCGCCGGGGACCTGGTCGCCCGCGACACCTACGGCGTCCTCTGGCTGTACCAGGGCAACGGCACCGGCGGCTTCGCCGCCCGCGTGAGGATCGGCGGCGGCTGGGGCGCCTTCTCCCAGCTCGTCGGCGCCGGTGACCTTGACAACGACGGGCGCCCGGACCTGATCGCGTACGGGTCGGGCGGCACGTACGTCTACCGCTCGACGGGCTCCGCCACCGCCCCCTTCAGCCGTCAGACGACATCGCTTCACTCGGGTGAGGGCACCAAGTTCAACAACGTGGTCTGAGGCCCGCCCGCCCAGGATGCAGAACAGGCCACCGCCGGATCGACTCCGGCGGGGGCCTGGAGACTTTCGGCCCGGTGGCTGGTGTGTCAGGGGGCTCCTGTCAGGTCATGTTCCACCTGGCCGGAGCCATGGAGAACGGGTTCCGGAGGCCGGACTGAACTGTCGCAAGACAATCCAGCAACACGTCAGTCAGACCCTGAGTCACGACCACCGGAACCCGCTACGAGTATCAATGTCAGACATTGCCCGTAGCGTGGTTGGTCCTACTCGTAGCGGCTGCGGGGAGCACCAATGGACGATGACCTTCAGATCGACAGCGATGAAGAACTCTTCCGCAATCGACGGCGCCCGCGTCGAGCCTGGGATCGGGCGTGGGCGCAGCGACCCGGGTGTTAGCGGCCGCGGACACGATCCGCCCGTTCTGCTGGTACGAGAACGCGCCCCGTACCGAGCCGGGCCAGCTCAGCCACGCAGAGAACCGGGACCGGCACGCCTGAGCGTGACGAAACGCCCCTACTCCTCCGTCTCAGGGTCCGCGCCGGCCCCGGTGTCGTCGCCTTCTGGACGCGGCCCTGTGCGGTCCCACCCTTGGCCGGCGGCCGCCACGGCCAGCACCACGTACATGGCGGCGGGCCCAGATGGTGCTGCTGTCCGCGCAGGGCATGCCGGTCGCGAGAATCGCCGAGGTGTCGTTCACCAGTGACGATCGCGTCAGAGACGTGATCCACAGCTTCAACACCGACGGCTTCGACTCGCTGTATCCGAAGTATTCCGGCGGCCGGCCGAAGACATTCACGCTGCCGGAACGACGCGAGATCAAGAAGATCGCCAAGTCCAAGCCGTCCGAGCACGACCTGCCGTTCTCTACCTGGAGCCTGACCAAGCTGGCGGACTTCCTGGTGGCCGAGGGGGTGGTCGACGACATCAGCCACGAGGGCCTGCGCATCCTGCTCCGCGAGGAAGGCGTCTCCTTTCAACGCCTGAAGACCTGGAAGACCTCCCGCGATCCGGACTACGCGGCGGAGAAGGCCCGCGTCGAACACCTCTATGCGATCGCCGACGGCGAGGCCATACCCGAGCCCGGTGAACCTGAAGTCATCTTCTGCATGGACGAGTTCGGACCCCTTAACCTGATGCCCCACCCGGGCCGGCAGTGGGCCGAACGCGGAGGCAAGCACAAGGACCCCGACCGCGAGCCCCGGCGACGGCGCCGGGCGACCTACAATCGCTACGGCGGGGTCCGGCACCTGTTCGCTGCCCTGGACCTGACCAAGGACAAGCTCTACGGCCACATCAAGCCGGTCAAGAAGCGGACCCAGTTCCTGGAGTTCTGCCGCTACCTCCGCACGCTTCACCCACCAACGGTGCGGATCGCGATCGTCAGCGACAACTTCTCCCCGCACCTGACCACGAAGAAGTGCCAGCGCGTCGGCACCTGGGCAGCGGCGAACAATGTCGAGATGGCCTACACCCCGACTACTGAGATTTAACTCGTG
>NZ_JAELVH010000207.1 GCF_019399235.1 Streptomyces poriferorum
CGGTGGTTTCGGCGCCCCGACGCCGCCGCCCGCCGACCCGTTCGGCAAGCAGCCGGCCACCCCGCCGCCCCCGGCGCCGGGCGGCGGGGTGCCGTAGCCGCCCGGCGCCGGGGGCGGCGGGGTGGCCGGCTGCTTGCCGAACGGGTCGGCGGGCGGCGGCGTCGGGGCGCCGAAACCACCGGGGGGCGGGTCCTGCGGTGCGCCGAAACCACCGGGCGGCGGGTCCTGGGGCGCGCCGAACCCGCCCTGGGGCGGGTCGTTGGGCGGCGGCTGGGGCGGCTGCGTCATGGCGTTGCGTACCTCTGGAGAAGGGAAGTCGGTCGGTGGGCCGGAACCGGTCGCGGACGGATCTGCCGCCGTCCGCGACCGGTGGTGTTCCTGCGGGTGCCGTGGGGAGCTGCTACTTGCCGAAGGCCATCATGGTCTTCGTCTCAAGTTCCTTTTCGTCGTTGCTCGCACTGATCCGCCCGCTCGTGATGAACGAACGGCCGCCCGCGTAGAGCACCTCCTCGTCCCAGAAGGAGCTCTCGATCTGTGCCGTCGAAGCCGGGTGCTGGAGCACCATCCTCGGACTGCCGCCGGCGGGGGACAGGGTGGCGATCCCGCCGCCCTTGTTGTACCCGGCGTCCACGTAGAGGAGCACGTCGGCGCCCTCCATCCGCAGCGGCTTCATGGTCTGCTCGGCCGGGGCCTTCGCCTTCCACTTCGTCCTGCCGGTGTTCAGGTTGAAGGCGACGACCTGGTTGGTGCGGCCGGTGCCGCTGGTGTCGTCCTGCGTCGCCATGTAGAAGGTGTTGGCGTCGGCCGCGACACCGGTGCAGCCGTCGAGACGCTGGCCGAAGACGGCGAACCCGCCACCGCAGTCCGGGGCGAACTTGTCACCCTTGTCGCTGGTGATCTGGGAGCGGAGCGTGCCGTTCTGCCGGAACGCGACGATGCTCCACTTCTTGCTGTCGCCGCTGCCCTTGGTCAGCGACACGACGAGCGGGTCCACCGAGTAGACCTTGTCGACCTCCACGCCGCGTGCGAGCTTGTGGGTCCACCTGGGCTTGCCGGTGCCCGGATCGATCTCCTCGATCTCGTGCTGCGGATTGTCGACGTCGTCGGTGCGGCAGCTGGTGGCGGCGATCAGCTTGGAGCCGCCCGCGAAGGCGAACGGCTGGCAGATGCCGGAGCGCTTGCCGAACAGTTCCTTGCCGTCGCTCACCCGGAACGCGTTGGAGGCGCCGGTGCGGCCGACCGTCACGGTGTCGCCGCTGATGGCGAGGGAGATGTCCGACATCAGGTCGAAGAGCCCGCTGCTCTTGACCGGCTTCTTCCAGCCCGTCTTGCCGGTGTTGAGGTCGATCAGCTGGAGGTCGGAGCAGTCGGCCTTGTCGGACGTGCCGTTCTTGACCCCGATGACGATCCTGCCGTCCGTGGTGGTCTGCGCCGGTGCGGCACAGATGTCCGCGGGCAGCTTCAGCGTCCACTTCTGCTTGCCGTCGGCCACCGAGTAGCCGGAGACCGTGCGGTACATGCCCTTGACGATGGTGTCGCCGACGATCCACGGCCCGTACACGTCCGCGCCGTTGCGCGGCAGGTCGACGTCGTTCTTCTGGAGCCAGAGGACCTTCGCCTCGCCGGGCTTGCGCCCGCCGTTCAGGTCGTCGCTGCCCTCACGACCGGTTCCGTCGCCGTCGCCCTCGTCGACGGTGGGCGACGTGGTCGGCTTCTGGACCTCACCACTCTTCTTCGCCACGGGCTTCTTCTCGTCGTCGTCCTTGCCCGCCAGCAGGAAGACGGCGCTGCCGATGACCAGGAGCGCGGCGACCGCGGCCCCGATGATCACGGCGGGCTTGCCCTTGAAGGGGCTGCCGCCACCGGGTCCGGCCGGACCGGCGGCGGTCGGCGCGCCGGGGTACTGCTGCTGCGGATAGCCGTAACCGGGCTGCTGCGGCTGACCGTACGGGCCGGGCTGCTGCTGCGCGTACGGGCCCGGCTGCTGCTGCGCGTACGGGCCCGGCTGCTGCGGCTGGCCGTAGGGGCCGGGCTGCTGGGCGTACGGACCGGGCTGCTGGGGGTGGCCGTAACCGGCCTGCGCCGGCTGACCCGGTGCCTGGGGCGGCTGTTGGGGGTAGCCGTAACCCGGCCCGCCGGCCGGTGCCTGGGGCGGCTGCGCGGGCGGCGGAGTCTGCGGCGGGCCCTGGGGCTGCTGAGGAACTCCCTGCGGCGGATCCTGCGGAGCGCCGAAGCCTCCCTGCGGCGGTTGCTGGCTGGGCGGCTGGGTCATCAGCGCGTCCCCCTTCATGCGGTCCGGTACCCGGTCCGGACTCCCCCGCGATCGCGCCGGAGCCCCGGAAGTCGGCGAAGACTCCGCGGATTACCAGCGAAATGGAGCGAATCGGGCATGGATCCCGCAGTGTTACGTCAGTCGAGCGGGGCTTCTTTGTACCACCCGGCCCGGCGCCGGCTCCGGTTCGGTCCACCCCTGTTCCCAAGGGAGAACCGCCCCGTGATGCCGCCGTTACGCCTGAACGGCTGTCAGTTGCCGAAGGCCGCGATGGACCGCGTCTCGATCTCCTCGTCGTCCGAGCCGCTGATCCTCGAATACGTGAGGAAGCTTCGCCCGCCCACGTAGGAGACGGTCGGTTCGAAGAAGGCGCGTTCGACGAGGGTGGCCGCCGCCGGATGCCGCAGCACCATCTGCCAGTCACCGCCGGTGGACGGGACGGAGGCGATGCCGCCGCCCTTGTTCTTGGCCGGCTCGAGGTACATCAGCAGCTTGCCGCCGTCCGTTCGCACGGGAGCGAGCGGCTGGTCGACCGGAGAGGTGACCGCCCACTTGAACTTGCCGGTGGACAGGTCGAAGGCGGCGACCTTGTTGCCCTCGCCGGCCTTGAGGTCGACGGCCCCGGTCGCCATGTAGAACGTGTCGGCCCCGGCAGCCATCCCGACGCAGCTGTCGAGGTTGGAACCCTGGACGCGCCGGTCCTTGTCGCACTTGCGCGCGAAGTTGCCCGGTCCGCCGGAGAGCTGGGTTCGGTAGGTGCCGTCGGCGTTGAGCACGAGGACACCCCACTTGTCCTTCGTCTCCCCCTGCGTGAGCGAGACCACGATGGGGTCGGCGGAGTAGATCTGCTCGACCTGCCAGCCCTTCTTCACCTTGTACGTCCACTGGACCTTGCCGGTGGCGGGGTCGATCCGCTGCACCTGGTGTTCCTTGTGGTCGTCCGCGGCGGTCTGGCAGCTCGCCGCGGCGATCGCCACGGGGCCGCTGGCGAAGCCGAACGGCTGACAGTTGCCGGGCAGCTTCCCGAACAGCACCTTGCCGTCGCTGACCCGGAAGGCGTCGGTCCTGCTGGTGCGCCCCACGGTCACGGTGTCGCCGTTGATCGCCATCGCGAGGTCGGAGAGCCCGTCCCAGGCGCCGTCGCGCACGTACGCCTTGCGCCAGCCGAGCTTGCCCGTCGTGAGGTCGACCATCTGGAGGTTGTCGCAGGACGCGTCGCTCGCGGTGCTGTGCTCGATGCCCAGGACCATCTTGCCGTCGGCAGTGGGCTGTGTGGGCGCCGCGCAGGCGTTGGCGGGCAGCCGCAGGGTCCACTTGCGCCTGCCGTCGGCGATCGAATAGCCCGTGATGGTGTGGTACATCGCCGTGACGACGGTGTCGCCGGCGAACCAGGGGCCGTAGACGTCCTCGCCGCCCTCCGGGAGGTCGATGCCGCTCTTCTGGAGCCAGAGGAGCTTCGCCTCGCCGGGCTTGCGCTCCGCGTTGATCTCGGCGGTCTCCTCGCGGGGGGTGCGCGTGCCGTCGTCGTCGCCGTCACCCTTGCCGTCGCCCTGGTCCAGGGTCGGCGAGGGCGAGGGATTCGGCTGCCCCGAGTCGTGGCCGCCGGCCGTGGGCTTCTTGCCCTTGCCGTCCCCGTCGAAGGCGAGCCAGATGCCGCCACCGGCCAGGAGCACCACCCCGAGCACCGCGGCGACGATCACTCCGGTCCTGCCACGGAGACGCCCGCCGCCCCCGGGCCCGCCGGACTGCGGCGGCTGCGGTGCCGGCTGCGGCGGGTACCCGTAGCCCTGCGTGGGCAGGCCGTACGGGCCGGGCTGGGTGTACGGACCCGGCTGTGTGCCGTACGGACCGGGCTGGTTGTACGGGCCGGGCTGCTGAGCACCGTACGGGCCGGCCGGCTGCTGCGGGGCGGCCGGTGGCGGATACGACCCGGGCGGCGGGTCGTAAGGAGATCCGAACCCACCCTGCGGCGGCTGCTGTCCGGGCGGCTGGCTCATCGGCCCGTCCCCCTGTTCCGTTGTCGTTCCGTTGGTGCCTGTGCTGCGACGCGGCCCGGCCGGTGCGCCGGGCAAGGTTTCTTTCTACCACCCGCCCCACAGGCCTCATCGGCCACACCGGTAACGGCAGTTGTACCGGCCACGCAGCAAGGCCCCCCGGAACGACGGACGGTCAGGCGTCCTCGGCCAGTTCCAGCCAGCGCATCTCCAGCACATCGCGTTCCGCGACGAGTTCGCGCAGTTCCGCGTCGAGCTTCGCGACCTTCTCGAAGTCCGTGGCGTTGTCGGCGATCTGGGCGTGCAGCGTCGTCTCACGGGTCGACATCTTGTCGAGCTGCCGCTCGACCTTCTGGAGCTCCTTCTTCGCCGCCCGCGCCTCCTGCGGCGAGACACCCGGCGCCGGGGCTGCGGCGGCCCGGGAGGACGAGGAGGGTGCGGCGGCCGGAGTGGCGGTCCCGGCCATCTGCAGCCTGCGTTCCAGGTACTCGTCGATGCCGCGCGGCAGCATCCGCAGCGACTTGTCGCCGAGGAGCGCCAGCACCTTGTCCGTGGTCCGCTCGATGAAGAACCGGTCGTGCGAGATCACGATCATCGATCCGGGCCAGCCGTCGAGGAGGTCCTCCAGCTGGGTCAGGGTCTCGATGTCGAGGTCGTTGGTGGGCTCGTCGAGGAAGAGGACGTTCGGCTCGTCCATCAGCAGCCGCAGGATCTGCAGCCTGCGGCGCTCACCGCCCGACAGGTCGCCGACCGGCGTCCACTGCTTCTCCTTCGAGAAGCCGAACTGCTCGCAGAGCTGGCCCGCGGTCATCTCCCGGCCCTTGCCGAGGTCGACCCGGTCGCGCACCTGCTGCACGGCCTCCAGCACCCGCAGGTTCGGGTTGAGCTCCGCGACCTCCTGGGAGAGGTAGGCCAGCTTGACGGTCTTGCCGACGACGATCTTCCCGTCCGCGGGCTGTGCCTCGCCCTGCGTACGGGCCGCCTGCTCCAGCGCCCGCAGCAGCGAGGTCTTTCCGGCGCCGTTGACCCCGACCAGGCCGATCCGGTCGCCGGGGCCGAGCTGCCAGGTGAGGTGGGTCAGCAGCGTCTTGGGGCCGGCCTGGACGGTGACGTCCTCCAGCTCGAAGACGGTCTTGCCGAGCCGGGCGTTGGCGAACTTCATCAGCGCGCTGGTGTCGCGCGGCGGCGGCACATCGGCGATCAGTTCGTTGGCGGCCTCGATGCGGTAGCGCGGCTTGGACGTACGGGCGGGGGCGCCGCGCCGCAGCCAGGCCAGCTCCTTGCGCATCAGGTTCTGCCGCTTGCCCTCTTCGGTCGCGGCGATCCGCTCGCGTTCGGCCCGGGCGAAGACGTAGTCGCTGTAGCCGCCCTCGTACTCGTGGACCGTGCCGCGCTGGACGTCCCACATGCGGGTGCAGACCTGGTCGAGGAACCACCGGTCGTGGGTGACGCAGACCAGTGCCGAGCGGCGGGCGCGCAGATGCCCGGCCAGCCAGGAGATGCCCTCGACGTCGAGGTGGTTGGTCGGCTCGTCGAGGACGATCAGGTCCTGCTCGGCGATCAGGAGCTTGGCCAGCGCGATCCGCCGGCGCTCACCGCCGGAGAGCGGGGCGATGACGGTGTCCAGGCCCTGCTCGAAGCCGGCCAGGTCGAGACCGCCGAAGAGCCCGGTCAGGACGTCACGGATCTTGGCGCTGCCCGCCCACTCGTGGTCGGCGAGATCGCCGATGACCTCGTGGCGGATCGTGGCCTTCGGGTCCAGCGAATCGTGCTGGGTCAGGACACCGAGGCGCAGTCCGCCGTTGTGGGTGACCCGGCCGGTGTCCGCCTCCTCCAGCTTGGCGAGCATCCGGATGAGAGTCGTCTTTCCGTCTCCGTTACGGCCGACGACACCGATCCGGTCCCCTTCGGACACGCCGAGGGACACACCGTCGAGCAGCGCACGGGTGCCGTACACCTTGCTGACCTGCTCGACATTGACGAGGTTGACGGCCACAAACGCTCCAGCTCGAAGGAGAAACACTGACCTTCAGCGTAGTCGCCATGGCGCCGGGCTCCTTACGAGCGCCCGCTCACCTGTGCGGGGCGGTGCCGGGGACCGCGCTCTCGCGGACACCCCTGTGCGGTACCTTGCCCGCATTGATCAAGGCCCGGGGCCGGTCCCCGGGCGACACCCGGGGTGGGAACTTCATGGCACGACGTACGGTTCGCGGGCTCGCGCCCCTCCTGCTGGCAGCCGTGGCGCTGACCGGCTGCTCGTCGGGGTCCGGCGACAGCGTCAGGACGGACACGAAGCCGGGCGGCGCCCCGTCGAAGACGGAGACGACGGCGGACGCGGCCGCGGCCAAGGGCGGCACGGTCGGGGGCTCCGGCTCCGTGTGCAAGCTGCCCGTCGTCCTCGACACGGCGCAGCACTGGACGGCGGAGGCCGTGGTCGCCGGCGAGCCGGGCTCGGACTTCGCCGAGCTCGGCATCCAGGGCCCGGTCACCCTGGCCTGCGAGATCGACGCGAAGCCCGCCGGGCACATCGGGTTCCTCCGGGTGTGGCGGGGCGACGACAAGGGGAGCACGGCACGCCAGGCCCTGGAGGGCTTCGTGAAGGCCGACACCAATCCCTCGAAGATCACGTACACGCAGACCACGGTGGGGAAGCTGTCCGTGACCGAGGCCCGCTACACGATCCACGACGATCTCCTGGACGAGTCGCGCCCGAACCGGGCCTTCGCCGTCGCCACCCCGGACGGGCCGGTCGTGGTGCATCTGGGTGGACTGGACGCGGCGGAGCACAAGGGGATGCTGCCGGCCTTCGAGCTGGCGAAGCGGAGCGTGCGGCTCGGCTGAGGCCGTACACGTTTCCCCGTTGCCCTCGCCGGAGTGCTGTACGCACACTCACCCGTACGGTTCCGCGGGTACTGGTCGCGGAGGATCGGCGACGAACACCGCCCCGCGTACCGCGTGGCCGCGGACGAGGTGCGGATCGCCTCCTGCCGCTACCACTACGGCCGCTGAATCGTCGCCCCCGGCGCCGGGGACGACGCGATCCGGGCGGTGCGGCAGGTCCCCGAGGCCGTCAGCGCGTCGGCGATGGCGCGGGCCGACGCCTCGTCATCGGTGAGGAACGCGGTGGTCGGCCCGGAGCCCGAGACCAGCGCGGCCCGTGCGCCCGCGACGGTGCCCGCGGCCAGGGTGTGGGCCAGCGAGGGCCGCAGCGACAGCGCCGGGGCCTGGAGGTCGTTGCTGAGGACTCCGGCGAGCGCACCGGTGTCGCCGGTCCGCAGCGCGTCCAGCAGCCGGGCGGACACGACGGGTTCGGGCACGTGCGTGCCCTCCGTGAGCCGGTCGAACTCGCGGTAGACGGCCGGGGTGGAGAGGCCGCCGTCGGCGACCGCGAAGACCCAGTGGAAGGTGCCGCCGACCTCGACGGGGGTGAGCTGCTCGCCGCGGCCGACCCCGAGGGCCGCCCCGCCGACCAGGCTGAACGGCACGTCGCTGCCCAGTTCGGCGCAGATCTCCAGGAGCTCCTCGCGGGAGGCGCCGGTGGACCAGAGGGCGTCGCACGCCAGCAGCGCACCGGCCGCGTCCGCGCTGCCGCCGGCCATGCCGCCCGCGACGGGGATGTCCTTGGCGATGTGGATGCGTACATCGGGCGCGATGCCGTACCGCCCGGCCAGCGCCGCCGCGGCGCGGGCGGCGAGGTTGGAGACGTCGAGCGGCACCTGGGCGGCGCCCGGACCCGAGCAGGTGACACTCAGTCCGTCGGCGGGGGTGACGGTGACCTCGTCGTACAGGCCGACGGCGAGGAAGACGTTGGCGAGGTCGTGGAACCCGTCGGGGCGCGCGGCCCCGACCGCGAGCTGCACGTTGACCTTGGCGGGCACCCGGACGGTGACGCTCGCGCTCATGCGGTGGGCTCCGGCTTGTTCTCGGCGATGGCGGCGAACTCCTCGACCGTGAGGGCCTCGCCGCGGGCCTGCGGCGAGATGCCGGCCGCGACCAGGGCCGCTTCGGCGGCGGGCGCGGAGCCCGCCCAGCCGGACAGGGCCGCCCGCAGCGTCTTGCGGCGCTGGGCGAAGGCGGCGTCGACGACCGCGAAGACCTCGGCCTTGCTCGCCGTGGTCGCGACGGGCTCGGTGCGGCGGACCAGCGACACCAGGCCCGAGTCGACGTTGGGCGCGGGCCAGAACACCTTGCGGCCGATGGAACCGGCGCGCTTCACGTCGGTGTACCAGTTGGCCTTCACCGACGGCACGCCGTAGACCTTGTTGCCGGGCCTGGCGGCCAGCCGGTCGGCGACCTCGGCCTGCACCATGACCAGGGTCCGCTCGATGCTGGGGAAGCGGTCGAGCATCGTGAGCAGCACGGGCACGGCGACGTTGTACGGAAGGTTGGCGACCAGCGCGGTCGGCGGCGGGCCCGGCAGTTCCCGTACCAGCATCGCGTCCGAGTGGACGAGGGCGAAGCGGCCGGCGCGCTCCGGCATCCGGGCGGCGACCGTGGCCGGCAGGGCGGCAGCCAGCACGTCGTCGATCTCGACGGCGACGACCCGGTCGGCCGCCTCCAGCAGCGCCAGGGTCAGCGAGCCCAGACCGGGTCCGACCTCCACCACCACGTCGTCCGGGCGGACCTCCGCGGTGCGCACGATCCGGCGGACCGTGTTGGCGTCGATGACGAAGTTCTGACCGCGCTGCTTCGTGGGGCGTACGCCCAGCGTCGCGGCCAGCTCGCGGATCTCTGCGGGGCCCAGGAGGGCGTCGGGCTCTGTGGTGCTCACCTGTTAAGCCTACGGGCTGTCGCCAGGGCCGTTCGTCCGGAACAGGCCGGACCAGGGAGCGGGGACAGGTGCGTGCGGCTGCGAGGCGGAGGAGGGAGCCACCGCGGAGCACGGGCGCACGACGACAACGCGGGAGGGGCCCCTGGTCGAGAGAAGCCGGGACCTCGGGGGAGTACGTGCCGGGGCACGAGAGACCCGCATGATCCAAATGACAGCCCTTAGCCGCCCGTACCTGCCGTGCGGGGCCCGGTACCGGCCTTCACGACCTGGCTGACCGGTTCCCGTACGACTTCGGCGGCCAGCACCCTGGGCTTCTGCCGGACGCCGTTGACGGTCCGCAGGGCGTACATGACCCGGCGCGACCCGTCCCGGCCCTCCCGTACGACCCTTTCGGTGCCGGCGGCCAGGGTCCCGTCCCCGGACCGTTCCACGGCGTACGGCAGCAGCTCCTCGCGCACCACCCGGGTCGTCGCGATCCGGAGCACGGAGACGGTCTGGCCCTCACGGGGGAAGCTCTCCGGGGCCACGGACGTGGTGTCCTCGCCGTGCAGGACGACGCCGGCCCGGGCGACGGCCTCGCGGACGGTGGCGGCGTTGGTGCGGACGGTGTGCTCGCGGCCGTCGGCCATCACGGTGACGGTGCGCTCGGTACGTACTTCCAGTGTCAGCCCGGTGCGCCCGATCGGTGCGGCCCGGGAGACGGAGAGGTAGGCCCCGTCGGCCCGCACGCCGAGCCGGCGCAGCGCGGCGCCGACGGTGGGCTCGGAGGTCCAGACCCGGCGCCGCACCCCGTCGAGCGTGAGCGTCACCGGGCGCGGGCCGCCGACCGTGATCACGTCGCCGTCGCCGAGGCGGGTACCGGGGGCCGGGGACACCGCGGTGCCGTCGTCGGTGTCGACGCCCTGTTCGGCGAGGAGTTCGCCGACGTCGTCCGCGAAGGTGTGCAGGGTGCGGGGCTGCCCGTCGATGTCCAGCGTCACCGCCTTGTCCTCGGTGACGAACGCGGTCGTCCCGCCCGCCAGGAACGCGACCACGAGGGCCTGCGGCACCAGGCGGCGCAGCTGCTCGGGCCGGACGGCCGCCCGCCTCCGCCGCGCACCCCGCCGCGCCCCGGACCTGCCGCCCGGGGCCGGCACGGTGAGCGCGGTGACGGTGGCGGCCTGCGCGGTGCGGTCCGGGCCGTGCGGGCCCCCGGCGGCCTGCGCGGTGCGGCCCGGGGCGCCGGTCGCGGTCGCGGTGCGCCCGGTCGGCATGTCCACGATGGTCGGGGTGCGCCGGGGCCAGGCGGCGAGCGTCAGCTGCTCGTGCGGCGGCACGGGGGACGGGCCCGGCACGACGACGGTGTGCGGCGGCACGGGGGACGGGCCCGGCACGACGACGGTGGCGGGGCCGCGCGTCCCGGCCGGCGACGTACGCCCTCTGCCGCGTCCTGCCCGGTGGCTGCCCTGCGAATTGCTCACGACGCTCGCTCCAGAAGGTCCGTACCGCCCGGCTCACTCTTGGCGCCCGGGACGATAGCCGAGCGGGCGTGACTCTCCAAAGCGGCGCGACTACGCACCGTCGCGAAAGGCCCGTCAGTAGTCGAAGGCGCGCGCCGTGTTGTCGGCGATCGCCGACGCCAGGGTGTCCTCGTCGACGCCCCTGACCGCCGCCATGGCGCGCAGCGTGACCGGAATCAGGTACGGGGCGTTGGGCCGTCCGCGGTACGGGGCGGGGGTGAGGAAGGGCGCGTCGGTCTCGACCAGGACCAGTTCGGCCGGTGCCACGGCCAGTGCGTCACGCAGCGGCTGGGCGTTCTTGAACGTCATGTTGCCCGCGAAGGACATGAAGTACCCGGCGTCCGCGCAGATCCGGGCCATGTCGGCGTCGCCGGAGTAGCAGTGGAAGACGGTCCGCTCGGGGGCGCCCGCGTCGGCCAGGATGCGCAGCACATCGGCGTGCGCCTCGCGATCGTGGATGACGAGCGCCTTGCCGTGCCGTTTCGCGATCTCGATGTGGGCCCGGAACGATTCCTCCTGGGCCGCCATGCCTTCGGGGCCGGTCCTGAAGTAGTCGAGTCCGGTCTCGCCGACGCCGCGTACGTGGTCCAGCGCGGCCAGCGCGTCGATCTCGGCGAGCGCCTCATGGAGCGCGGCCGTCCCGCCGCCCTCGCGCGCGCCCTGCCGCGACCAGTTGTCCGGGTCGCCGTGCACGATGCGCGGCGCCTCGTTGGGGTGCAGTGCGACGGCGGCGTACACACTCGCGTGCGCGGCCGCGGTCTCGGCCGCCCAGCGCGAGCCCTTCACGTCGCAGCCCACCTGGATCACGGTCGTCACGTTCACCGCGGCGGCCCGGGCCAGGCCCTCCTCGACGGTGCCGTCCTGCATGTCCAGGTGGGTGTGCGAATCGGCGACCGGCACCCGGAGGGGCTCGGGCAGCGGCGGGGCTTCGGTACGGCTCATGGCCACGATCGTACGAGGACCGTGGCCGCGAACGTCACCGCGCCGGTGTCACCTGCGGTGGAAGGGATGGAGCAGGTCGGAGAGGTGCCAGTGGTGGTCACCGGCGGGGGCGGCGGTGGCGGCCACGGCCTCCCTCGGCTCGGCACCGGCGTCCGCGTCGGCGGCCGGCCGGCGGTTCTGGAGCAGCTGCTGCACCGTGGAGACGCGGCCGGCCCGCATGATCCGTACGACGTGCCCGCCGCAATTCGTGCAGGTCGGAGTGGAAAGCGGCGACGGCACACGTTCACCGTCCGCCTTGTAGACCACGAATGCGTGGTTCGAGGCGTCGACGTGGTGCTCTATTTCGTAGGCCTGTTCCCAGCCGTATCCACACCTCATGCAGGCGAAGGCATACGCCTCGTGCACGGTGGTTGCTGCGATCTCGCTCATGCCTGCTCCTCTTGTCCGCCGGACAAGCACTCCGGAGAATGCGTCCTGGATCCAGTGGACGCCTTTACCGGCGGGAGCGCACCAGGCCCTGTCGAGTGTTGGAGCGGTTTTGGCCTTCTCGTGGCAAAAAGGCCCGGAACGCGGCTCGCGCTTTGCTTTTCACGATAGTCCTTTACCCTCCGCCGGGCCGGTCCGAGCCGCATTCTTTGCTGCGACGACCGCGTCGAACACCTCGCGTTTGGGCAGCCCCGCCGAGGCGGCGACGGCGGCGATCGCCTCCTTGCGCCGCTCCCCCGCCTCCTCGCGCACCTGCACCCTGCGCACCAGCTCCTCGGCGTCCAGTTCCTCGGCCCCGGAGTCGGCCGCGCCCTCGACGACGACGGTGATCTCGCCGCGTACGCCTTCGGCGGCCCAGACGGCGAGCTCGCCCAGCGGGCCGCGCTTCACTTCCTCGTACGTCTTGGTCAGCTCGCGGCACACCGCGGCGCGCCGGTCGGCGCCGAAGACCTCGGCCATGGCCGCGAGGGTGTCGTCGAGCCGGTGCGGGGCCTCGAAGAACACCATGGTGCGGCGCTCGCCGGCGACCTCGCGGAGCTTGCCGAGGCGCTCACCGGCCTTGCGCGGCAGGAAGCCCTCGAAGCAGAACCGGTCCACCGGCAGCGCGGACAGTGCGAGCGCGGTGAGCACCGCCGACGGGCCCGGCACGGCCGTGACCTTGATGTCCTTCTCCACGGCCGCGGCGACCAGCCGGTAGCCGGGGTCGGACACGGACGGCATCCCCGCGTCCGTGACGAGCAGCACCCGGGCGCCGCCCAGCAGCGCCTCGACGAGTTCGGGCGTACGGGCGGTCTCGTTGCCCTCGAAATAGGAGACGACACGCCCCGTCGTGTGGATGCCCAGCGCCTGGGTCAGCCGGCGGAGCCGGCGGGTGTCCTCCGCGGCGACGACATCGGCCGTCTCCAGTTCTGCGGCGAGGCGTGGCGGGGCGTCCGCCACATCACCGATGGGGGTCCCTGCGAGTACCAGCGTTCCAGTCGTTCCAGTCACAACGTCCATCCTCCCAGCACGGGCGACAGCACTCGCACAGATGCGTTCCCTACGATGGCGCGGTGACGAGTACTGCGCCCGAAGCCCACCGCGGCCAAGACGCCGGGGAACAGCACGGCCCGGAGCCGACTTCCTGGCAGCAGCGGCTGCGCCGCTTCGGCCATTTCCCGCGCCCCGGCATCGGGCTGCGGGAGCGGCTGATTCCGCCGTACACCCGCCCCGGAGGCCAGGTGTGGGCGGTGCTCGCGGTGCCCCCGCCGGTCGCGGAGCGGCTGGTGCGCTGGTCGGCCTGGGGCGGCCCGCTGCTGGTCGCGGCGGTCGCCGGGGTGCTGCGGTTCTGGAACCTGGGCAGCCCGCACGCGGTGATATTCGATGAGACGTACTACGCCAAGGACTCCTGGGCGCTCGTCCAGCAGGGCTACGAGGGCTCGTGGCCCAAGGACGTCGACAAGCTGATCCTCAACGACCCGTCGCAGGTGCCGGTCCCGACCGATCCCGGTTATGTGGTGCACCCGCCGGTCGGCAAGTGGATCATCGGGATCGGTGAGCAGCTCTTCGGTTTCACGCCGTTCGGCTGGCGGTTCATGGTCGCCGTGCTCGGCACGCTGTCGGTCCTGATGCTGTGCCGGATCGGCCGCAGGCTGTTCCGCTCGACGTTCCTGGGCTGTCTGGCGGGCGCGCTGCTCGCGGTGGACGGGCTGCACTTCGTGATGAGCCGCACCGCGCTGCTCGACCTGGTGCTGATGTTCTTCGTGCTGGCCTCGTTCGGCTGTCTGCTGATCGACCGGGACTGGGCCAGGCGCAAGCTCGCCGCCGCGCTGCCCGTCGACGAGGACGGCGTGCTGCGGCCGGACGCCGGGGTCGCGGAGGGGCTGCGGCTCGGCTGGCGTCCGTGGCGGATCGCGGCAGGTATCTCGCTGGGTCTGGCCTTCGCCACCAAGTGGAACGGGCTGTACATCATGGTCGCGTTCGGCCTGATGACGGTGTTGTGGGACGTGGGGGCGCGGCGGACAGCGGGCGCGGTGCAGCCGTACAAGGCGGTGCTGAAGCGGGACCTGGTACCGGCGTTCGTCTCCACGGTGCCGGTCGCGGTGCTCACCTACCTCGCCTCGTGGACCGGCTGGATCATCCACGACGACCCGGACCGGCACGGCTACTACCGGGACTGGGCGGCGACCGACGGCAAGGGCGGCAACTGGACCTGGCTGCCGGACTGGCTGCGCAGCCTGTGGCACTACGAGAACCAGGTCTACGAGTTCCATGTGAACCTGACGTCCGGTCACACCTACCAGTCCAATCCGTGGAGCTGGATCGTGCTGGGCCGGCCGGTCTCGTACTTCTACGAGGAGCAGAACGGCTGCGTCCAGTCGTCGACCGGCAAGTGCGCGCGCGAGGTGCTGGCGCTCGGTACGCCCCTGCTGTGGTGGGCCGCGTGCTTCGCCCTGGTGTACGTGCTGTGGCGCTGGTTCTTCCGCCGCGACTGGCGGGCGGGCGCGATCGCCTGTGGCGTGGCTGCGGGGTGGGTGCCGTGGTTCCTGTACCAGGAACGCACCATTTTTCTTTTCTACGCGGTCGTGTTCGTGCCCTTCCTCTGTCTGGCGGTCGCGATGATGATCGGCGCGATGCTGGGCCCGGCGGCGGGCACCGGGGAGAAACACGAACTGGGCCTGGCGAAGGGAGATCCGTCAGGTGAACGGCGCCGGACCGTGGGGGCCGTCGCGGCCGGCGTACTGGTCCTGCTGATCATCTGGAATTTCATCTACTTCTGGCCGCTGTATACGGGGACGCCGATTCCGGAGGATTCCTGGCGGGATCGCATGTGGCTGGATACCTGGATTTGACCGGTCTGTGCATACTGCACCGGATCGCATTCCGATAACAACCGGCTCCGCTGTCACGACAGTCCCGTAAAGTGCCCGGAAAAGCCCCCTTGAACATGTTCAAGGGGGCCTCCTGGGGAGGGGGACTGCAGGGATGCGCAGTGGAGTGAAGGTAGCCGTGGTCGGCGGGGTGTTCGCCGTCGTGGTCGGCGGCGTGGGCTACGGGGCGTACAACGTCCTGGACGGGCTCGGCGACAGCGGGGTCGGGGGCGGTTCGGACACCAAGGCCACCTCGTCCGAGGTGAAGACGGGCCCCGTCACCGAGGACGAGATAGCCGAGACGTCGAAGGCGTTCCTCGCCGCATGGGCGAAGGGCGAGGCGACCGCCGCGGCCGAACTCACCAACAACAAGGGCGATGCCGAGCCCACGCTGGCCGGCTACAGCGAATCGGCCCATGTCACCGGGGCCGTGATCACGCCGGGCCCGGCGACCGGCTCGAAGGTGCCGTACACGGTCAGGGCGACGGTCTCCTACGAGGGGCGGACGAAGCCCTGGACGTACGCCTCCGAGCTCACCGTCGTACGCGGACTGACCACGGGCCGCCCGCTCGTCGACTGGGACCCGTCCGTGATCCATCCGGAGCTGGGCAAGGGCGAGTCGCTGGAGACCGGTGAGTCGAAGACCGCGTCGATCGAGGCCGTCGACCGCAACGGCAACGTGCTCACCAAGGAGAAGTACCCGTCACTGGGCGGCATCCTGGACGAGCTGCGCAAGAAGTACGGCCAGAAGGCCGGCGGCACCACGGGCATCGAGACCTGGATCAACAGCGCGAACGCCGACGGCGTGGACAAGACGCTGCTGACCCTGGTCAAGGGAAAGACGGGCCGGGTTCCGACCACGCTGGACGCGGGAATCCAGGCGGCGGCCGAGAAGGCCGTGAAGAAGTACGACAAGTCGTCCGTCGCGGCCGTCGAGCCGTCGTCCGGCGCGATCCGGGCCATCGCCAACAACCCGGCGAACGGCTTCGAGTCGGCCCGCTGGGCCAAGGTGGCACCCGGCTCGACGATGAAGATCGTGACGGCCGCGATGATCATCCAGAACGGTCTCGGCAGCGCGAACTCGCCGGTCGAGTGCCCGTCCACGGTGCCCTGGGAGGGCCGGACCTTCCACAATCTGGAGGACTTCTCGCTGCCGAACGCCACCCTGAAGAGGGCCTTCGCGAAGTCCTGCAACACCACGTTCATCAAGCCGGTCCTGCCGCTGGGCAGCGGCAAGCGGGACACGGCGCTCGGTGACGAGGCCTCGCGGTACTTCGGGATCGGCCAGGTCTGGCAGACCGGCGTCACCACGTGGGACGGCAAGGTGCCGCCCTCCGAGGGCGCGGAGACCGCCGCCTCGTTCATCGGCCAGGGCAAGATCCAGATGAACCCGCTGAACATGGCGTCCATCACCGCGACCGCCGTCAAGGGCCGGTTCCTGCAGCCCTTCATCGTCCCGCAGACCCTGGACAACCGGAAGTTCGCCACCGCGAGCCCGCTGCCCGGGGGCGTGTCGGACCAGCTCAGGGAAATGCTGACGTACACCGCCACGAGCCCCGAGGGCACTGCCACCAAGGCGATGGCGAGCGTGGGCGGCGACAAGGGCGGCAAGACGGGCTCGTCGGAGATCGGCGGTCAGGCCACGTCCGACAGCTGGTTCACCGGATACAGCAACGACCTCGCGGCCGCGGCACTCGTCCAGTCCGGCGGCCACGGCGGGGACGCGGCCGGTCCGGTCGTCGCCGAGGTCCTGCTCGCCGGGCCCTGACCGCACGACGCCGTGACCGTACGACAGGGAGAAGGAACACCATGATCGCCGGACTGCCCCTGCTGCTCCTCCTGGCCGTCGTCATCGCCGCGGGCGCGGCCGGCCGGCAGCTCCACCGCTACCCGGGAGGCTGGAAGTTCGCGTTCGGCGGCGCGTACTCCGCCGCGCGCCACGACCTCGACAACGCGCGGAAAGCGCTGAGCACCCTGGAACACGCGGCGCGGTGGGAGCTGTCCGGCGCGCAGAACGCCGCCCGCAAGGCCGACTCCGCCCACCGGCGCGAGGTACGCAGAACCGAGGAGGAGCTCGCCCGCCTGCGCGAGCCGGGCCGCGGCGGGTTCCGGACCGAGATCCGGGACCTCAGCCTGTACGAGCACATCCTTGTGGCGAGCGGCACCGACGACTGGAGCGGCGACATCCAGCTGCCGTTGCACGAGACGTCCATCCGCGCCGACCACTCCGAGTGGGAATCCCACGTCTACCTGACCGGCCCGGACGGACGCCGGTATCTGCTGAGCTACCCGCAGGCGGAGCTGGCCGAGGAGTACGTCCGCAGATTCGTCCTCGACGTCCAGAACGCCATCGCCCGCGACAAGGCCTTCCAGCGGGACCGGCCCGCGCTCATCAAGGAGACCGGGGCCGAACTGCGACGCCTGCGCAGCAGCGCCGCCGGACCGGCCGAGGCGGCACGCCGGCTCGAAGAGGTCACCGCCCGCCAGGGCGGCGACCCCCGCATCCCGCAGGCCCGCCAGGAACTCGACGCGGCCCAAACACGCTGGCAGGCCCTCACCGGCCGCCGCCCCCGCTGAACGGAATCCCGGGTACCAAGTGACACCGCTCGTCGCCATGGCCGTCCTGACGGCCGCCTTCACCCACGCCGCCTGGAACGCCCTCGCACACGCGATCAAGGACCAGTTGCTCTCCTTCACCCTGATATCCGGGGGCGGTGTGCTGATCGGCGCGGCCGCCGCCTGCTTCGTCCCGTTCCCGGCGGCGGAGGCCTGGCCGTACCTGCTGGTGTCCGCCGCCCTGCACGTGGCCTACATGCTGTTGCTCATGCGGTCGTTCACGCTCGGCGACTTCGGCCAGATGTATCCGATCGCGCGCGGCACGGCGCCGCTCGTGGTCACCGTCCTCGCCGCCGTCTTCGTCGGCGAGCGCCCGGACGGCTGGGCGACGGCGGGCGTCGCGGTCGCCTCCGCGGGGCTGGTCGGGCTGGCCCTCTGGGGCATCCGCGGCACCGGCAAACGCCCCCACTGGCCAGCGATCGTGGCCGCGCTCGCCACGGGTCTGGCCATCGCCGGATACACCACGGTCGACGGCGTCGGCGTGCGCGCCTCGGGCAGTTCGCTCGGTTACGTCGCCTGGCTGATGATCCTCGAAGGCCTCGCCATCCCCCTCTACGCCCTCCACCGGCGCCGCTCCGCGCTCCCGGGCCAGCTCCGCCCCCATGCGGTACGCGGCCTGCTGGGCGCGGCCCTGTCGGTGACGGCGTACGGACTCGTCCTGTGGGCGCAGACCCGCGCGGCGCTCGCCCCGGTGGCGGCCCTGCGGGAGTCGTCGATCATCGTCGGCGCGGCGATCGGCGCGGTGTTCTTCAAGGAACGCTTCGGCACCCCGCGCATCGCGGCGGCCGGGCTGATGGTGGTCGGCATCGGGCTGATGCTGCACACGAGTTGAGAGCGGTGCACGAGGGAACCACGCGGCTCACTCGCGCCGCCGGCCGTAACCCGCGCGGTACCTGCTCAGTACGGGACCACGCACCGCGGGCAGCCTGACCAGGGCGTGGTCGAAGGCGTGGCGGTGGGGTGTCAGCGCACACCAGGGGCGTGGCGGCAGCGAGTAGTCGTCGCGCAGAACACCCTCCGGAAGCCCTCCGCTCACCGGCATCGGCGAGGTCTCGCCCGGATGGGCGAGGTAGCCCCAGACCCCGCTGTCCAGCGGCACCACCGCTCCCTCGACAAGCCCCCCTCGCCACGGTTCCCCGCCGGATTGTGCCGCGCGCTCCACGGCTGATCCACCGGGTTTCGGAACGGCTCCAGGGGCTGAGCCGGAAGTCCCCCGCCGGGCCTCTGCCGCGACCGGTCGATGGCCGGGGCCTGCTCCGGCCCGTGTGCGCCCGCCCGCCCGGCACACAGGTTCCTGTCGCACGCGAGCGGAAGACCGCGCGAAGCTCCTCGCAGGTCACCGGGCAACTCCACCGCCGGTACGCCGCGTTCCGCCCTCTCGGCGCACTGCGGTCATCCTTAACCAACTATTGACACGCTCTTGTCAGGAGCGGAACACTCCGAGTTGGGAGAGCGCTCTCCCAACTCCATGCACGACCCCCACGACGCAGCAGGAGGTCTCCATGCCACGGAGGTCGAGAACCCTCACCGGACTGCTCTTGTTCACCTCGCTGACCCTGACCACGGCAGGGATCGCCGGCATCGCGGCGACAGCGAACGCCTCACCCGAGGCACCGGCCGCGGCGGCGGGCGCGCACACCGCGCACAAAGCCGCGTACTCCATGCCCGGGATGCCCGGCATGCCGGCGTCCACCCGGGCCTCGGGCGACGACCCGGACGGCGACGGCTACATCATGGCCGACCCGCCGGTCACCGGGGTCACGCCCTCGACGGAGGTCCCGCCGCCGGCGTACTTCCACGAGTTCCAGGCCAAGTGCGCCCCGACGCACACCGCTCCGGACGACCCGATCGTCTACCCGGGGCAGCCAGGCAAGTCCCACGACCACACGTTCATGGGCAACACCACCACGAACGCGAACACCACCACCGCCTCGCTGGAGACGGGCGACACCACGTGCCTGGCCCCCGGCGACAAGTCCGGCTACTGGATGCCGAGCCTGTTCGACGGGGACACCAAGATCCTCCCCCAGGGCGTCCAGACCATCTACTACAAGTCGGGCGTCACCGACTACCGCAGCGTGCGGCCCTTCCCGAAGGGCCTGCGGTACGTCGTCGGCAGCCCGATGCAGACGCAGGAGGAGTTCAAGAACCTCAAGGGCACCGTCGAGGGCTGGGAGTGCGGCGACAGCTTCAAGAACTACAACTTCCCCGCGACCTGCCCCGACCGTCAGGACGTCCAGCTCAACCTGCGTCTCCAGGCGCCCAGTTGCTGGGACGGCATCCACCTGGACACGCCGGACCACAAGAGCCACATGGCCTACCCGGTGGCGGGGGGAGCCAACTACAACTCCTGCCCGGCCGACCACCCCGTCGCGCTGCCGATGATCGAGTTCAAGATGGCCTGGCCGGTCAACGGCGACATGTCGAACGTGAGACTGGCGAGCGGCACCGGCTACTCCTTCCACTACGACTTCATGAACGGGTGGGACGCCGCGACGCTCGACGCGATGGTCACGCACTGCATCAAGGGCGGCCTGCAGTGCGACCCGCACGGCTACGACGAGAACCACCCGGGCCAGGGTGCCGTGCTCGACGAGAACTACGAACTGCCGTAGCCCGCACCACCGCACCTCCCCCCACAAAACGAGGGGCCCTTTTTTCGGCCCCTCACGGAGAGCGCTCTCCAAGATCATTCACGTCACCTCTCCCCCACTCGCAAGGAGCATGAAGATGCACCATCCCCCCACCCGCCGGGCCAGGCGCCTGGTGGCGCCACTCGCGGCGGCGGCTGTGCTGGGCGGCGGCCTGCTCGCCGTCCAGGCACCCGCCGCCCAGGCGGCCGGCAGCGTCGTCAAGGTCACCGGATCCCAGGGGAACTGGGCGCTGAGCGTGGACGGTTCGCCGTATACGGTCAAGGGACTGACCTGGGGCCCCTCGGTCGCCGACGCCGAGAAGTACATGCCCGACGTGAAGTCGATGGGCGTCAACACCATCCGCACCTGGGGCACCGACGCCACCAGCAAGCCGCTCTTCGACACGGCTGCGGCCAACGGCATCAAGGTGATCGCCGGCTTCTGGCTCCAGCCCGGCGGCGGCCCCGGCAGCGGTGGCTGCGTCAACTACCTGACGGACACCCAGTACAAGAACGACATGCTCGCCGAGTTCCCGAAGTGGGTCGACACCTACAAGGACAACCCCGGCGTGCTCATGTGGAACGTCGGCAACGAGTCGACGCTCGGCCTGCAGAACTGTTACGGCGGTGACGAACTGGAGGCCCAGCGCAACGCGTACACGACCTTCGTCAACGACGTCGCGAAGAAGATCCACGAGGTCGACCCCAACCACCCCGTGACCTCGACCGACGCCTGGACCGGCGCCTGGCCCTACTACAAGAAGAACGCCCCGGACCTCGACCTGTACGCGGTCAACGCCTACAACGCGGTCTGCAACATCAAGTCCGACTGGGAGCAGGGCGGTTACGACAAGCCCTACATCGTCACCGAGACGGGCCCGGCCGGTGAGTGGGAGGTCGACGACGACGCGAACGGCGTCCCGACCGAGCCCACCGATGTGGCCAAGGCCGAGGGGTACGAGAAGGCGTGGGGCTGCATCACCGGGCACACCGGGGTCGCGCTCGGCGCCACGGTGTTCCACTACGGCGTCGAGGACGACTTCGGCGGCGTGTGGTTCAACCTGCTGCCCGGCGGCGAGAAGCGCCTTTCGTACTACGCCGTGAAGAAGGCGTACGGCGCCGACACCTCGGGCGACAACACCCCGCCGGTGATCACGGACATGGCGGTGGAGGGCGCCACCACCGGCGTCCCCACCGGCAGCGACGTGAGGATCAGCACGCACACCAGCGACCCGGACGGTGACGCGATCACCTACCAGGTCCTGTTCAGCAGCAACTACATCGACCAGAACAAGGCACTGGTCCCCGCCGAGACCAAGGACAACGGCGACGGCACGCTGACCGCGAAGGCGCCGAGCAGGACCGGTGTATACAAGGCCTACGTGAAGGCCACGGACGGCAAGGGCAACGTGGGCATCGAGACCAAGTCGGTCAAGGTGATCCCGCCGAAGGTGGACGGGACGAACGTGTCCCAGGGCAAGGCCGCCACCGCGTCCTCCTTCCAGACCGACCCGACGGGCGGCTGCCCGTGCGGCGCGGCCAACGCGGTGGACGGCAAGTTCGACACCCGCTGGGCCAGTGACTGGAGCGACCCGCAGTGGGTCCAGGTCGACCTCGGCGCCTCGACGAGCTTCAAGCACGTCCAGCTCGCCTGGGACCCGGCGTTCGGCAAGGCGTACGACATCCAGACGTCCGAGGACGGGCAGAGCTGGACGACGGTGAAGTCGGTGACGGACGGCAACGGCGACATCGACGACATCGACGTCGACGGCACGGGCCGCTACGTGCGGATCAACGGCACGGCCCGCGGCTCCGGTTACGGCTACTCGCTGTACGAGTTCGGCGTCTACAGCTGACAGGAGGCTGGCACTCATGATGGTCACGCGCCTCGGGCGGGCTCAGCCGTACGCGCTCAGCCTGTTCCGGATCGTCGTCGGACTGCTCTTCACCTGTCACGGAGTCGCGTCGCTCTTCGGCGTGCTCGGCAGGCCGATGCTCTCCGCCGGCACCTGGCCGGGGTGGTACGCGGCCGTCATCCAACTGGCCGGCGGCATCCTGGTGACGCTCGGCCTCGGTACGAGAACGGCCGCGTGTCTGGGCTCCGGCTCCATGGCGTTCGCGTACTTCGACGTACACCAGCAGACAGGCCTGCTGCCGATGCAGAACGGCGGCGAGGCGGCGGTCTTCTTCTGCTGGACCCTGCTCCTGCTCGTGTTCACCGGTCCGGGTGTGGTGGCCGCGGACCGGCTGCCCGTCTTCCGCGGAGCCACCCGGGAGGGTACGCGGCCGCAGCAGGAACAGCCCCTGGGTGTGCCCGTCTGAGGGGACGGACACACCCACGCCGACCGGCCTCCCGGGACTGCCTCCGGGGGGCCGGTCGGCGTTCCGGGGATCAGCCTGTGGTCTTCGCCGGGCCCGCGCTCAGGTACGTTGCGCGCTGGACGATGTGGCCGTCCTGGCCCCCTGGCATGGAGTTGACTTCAAGGAGCCGGCCGTCGGACGGCCTGACGATCCAGTTCGGGTTGTGGTCGCTGTGGGCGGGGTACTTCTCGGTCCACTTCCAGGAGATCTGGGTTCCGGTACGGCCGACCCCGTCCTTCACCCCTTCCGTCACCACGGCGCCCGGCGTGTCGGCAAGCACGCGGTACAGCGCCGCGCGCAGACGCGGTGAGACGGGGGCCCGGGTCAGCAGCACACCGGCCTGGCGGACGGTCTGCTCGGCGGCGGACCCCTTGGCGCCGGCCGAGAGGACGCCGCGCAGGGCGTTCGGCCGGGTAGGGAGGGTGTTGATGTCCTGCCAGGCCACCTGGCCGTCGCCGACCTGCCAGCTGAAGCCCTCGGGATGGGACTTGACGGTGGTTTTTTGGTTGGCGACCTTGATGACGGTCTTGGTGCGGCTCTGGTAGATGTCCGCGGTGTTGCCCTTGCCGCCCTCCACCCAACTCCGCACCCTCGTCTTCCAGTACGCCTCGGTCAGCGTCTGCGCGTCGTACGCGTCGGTGAGGGTGGTGTGCTCGGCCATGCTCGTGAACACCTCGGCCGCCGACGCGCCGGCCGCCGGTCCGCTGCCGCCCATGTCGGTGACCGGGAGGACGGCGGCACCCACCGCGATGGCCGCGACCGCAGCGGCGAGGGCGAACACCCGGCCCCGGCCGAAGCGAGGCTTGACGACGGCGGCCGGGACGGTCTCCGCGGCGTCCGCCGCGATGGCCCCCAGGACCAGGGAGCGGGCCCGGGCCTGGACGGCCGGGTCGAGAGGTTCGGTACGGCCGGCGCGCTGCAGGGCGGCCGCACCGGGGAAGTCGAGAACGTCCGTGTGCTGGTCCTCGTGCGTCATGCGAAGTCTCCCGTCAGGGTCGTACGGGTGGTTCTGGTAAGTCCGTCGCGCAGCCGGGCGCGGGCCCGGTGCAGACGGGAGCGGGCGGTGCCGGCGGGTACGCCGACGGCGGCGGCGGCCTCTGCGGGGGTCAGCTGCTCCCACGCCACCAGCAGCAGCAACTCACGCTCTTCCTCCGGAAGTTCGGCGAGCCTCCTGCGCAGCTCCGGGCCGACGGCAGACGCGTCCAGGCGCTGATCGACGGCCTGCCACGGGTCGGTTGTCGTGGCGTCGGGGTGCTGCTGTGCGCGGGCGGCGGCGCGTGCCACGGCCTGCCGGTGCCGGGACAGTACGTTCCTGGCGACCCCGAACAGCCAGCCCCTGGCGGAGCCGCGCGCGACGTCGAACGTCTTGCGGTTGGAGTACGCCTGGAGCCACACCTCGGAGAGCAGGTCGTCGGCGACTGCCGGGGCGCGGCGCACGAGGTAACCGTGCAGGGCCGGGGAGTGCCGGGCGACCAGCGGCTCGAAGGCCGTCGGCTCGCGTGCGGAGCGAGCCAGCAGATCCTCGTCCGGGTCCATGAAGTCTCCTGTCCGAGTCCGCCGGGCGGCGGTCTCACCCCGTACTTGCACAAGGGCGGGGCGAGCGTTCGCGGGCGGGCCCCGGTGCGCGCGAATCGCCGCGCCCTTGTGC
>NZ_JAELVH010000208.1 GCF_019399235.1 Streptomyces poriferorum
GTCGCACCCGCCGTCGCCGCCGCCCCCCGTGGCCGGCCGTACCCGGCACGGGCTCGTGCTCGGGCTGGCCGCGGCCAGCGTCGTGCCCGCCGTCGTCCTCGGCGGCCCGGCCGCGGCCGCCCCGCAGCGCCATCCGGCCTCCACTCCGACCGCCAACCTGAACCCGGCATCCGCGCCGGACGCCGCCTCCGCCGACCAGCAGCCCGCCTGCGGTGGCCCGGAGGCCACCGACTTCCCGATCGACACCCGGATCCACGGCGGCCCGGACACCTACGCCTCGGGCGGCGGCTACGGCACCTGGTTCCTGGACCTGACCAACACCACCGCCGAGCCCTGCCGCGCCATCCACCCGGTCCTGGTCCTCACCGACGAGGACCGCACCCTGACCTCCGACCAGATCCAGCTGGAGTTCTCCGAACGCGCCCACCCCGGTGTCGAACACCGCGTCAGCTGGGAGACGACCGACCGCGACGAGCACATCGGCGTCTTCGGCGGCGAGGGCGACGACTCCTTCCCCGGCTTCACCGTGCCGGCCGGCCGGACCGTCACCGTCCAGGTCAGGCTGGCGTTCACCTCCGACACCAGCCCCGGCCGGATCACCGCGAACGCCGCGATCGTCCAGCGACAGCGCACCGGCGGCGGCGCCACGGGCGAGGGCCTCGACGGGGAGTGGGTCGGCGAGTCCGAGGACTACCCGTTCACCGTGGTCGAGGACGACGGCAGCGGGGACCTGACGGGCGACGGCACGACGGACGAACCCGGCGAAGTGGGCGGAACCGGCAAGGAGGAGGGCGACGGCCTCACCGGGCGGTCCGACTCCAGCCCCGCCCCGCGCCCGGTCGCACCCGGCCGCGATCCGGCCGGGGTGCCGGAACTCGCCAGGACGGGAATCTCGGTTCCGGTCCCGATGCCCGCCCTCACCGTCGCCGGATTCCTGATCGGCGGAGGCGCCGTGGTGCTGGGTGCCCGCCGGATGCGCCGCGCCTCCCGCTGACCCTCGCCGTCCCCGTGCACCGGCGGTGGCTTTTGGCCGCGGCCCGCCGCCGTGACCACCGGTGTTCACATCCGTCTGCCACCATCGGTCCGTGGACTACCCGCACGACCAGGCACCTGGCGCACCGATCCGCTCCGGCATCCCGGAGCACGGCCGTATCCCCAAGTACTACGCGGTCAAGGCTCATGTCTCCGCCCTCATCGACGAGCTGGGCGAGGGCGGCACGCTGCCGCCGGAACGCGAACTCGCCCTGCGCTACGAGGTGTCGCGCGAGACCGTGCGCCAGGCGCTGCGTGAACTGCTCCTGGAGGGACGGCTGGCCCGGCAGGGGCGCGGCACGGTGGTCGCGGGACCCAAGCTGGAACAGCCGCTCTCCCTCGCGAGCTACACGGAGGGCGTCCGCCGTCAGGGCCGCACCCCGGGCCGCCGTCTCATCGGTCTGGAGCGGTTCCCCTGCCCCGAGGCGCTCGCCCCCGAGATCGGGGCGGAGAGCGGCGAGCCGGTCTGGCACCTGGAGCGGGTGCTGCTCGCCGATGACGACCGGGTCGGCCTGGAGAGCACGTACATCAGCGTCGCCCGGGTGCCGGACCTGGAGGAGAAGTTCGACCCCGACTCCTCGTTCTACGCCTATCTGCACGACCGGCTCGGGATCTCCTTCGGTGACGCGGACGAGCGGATCGAGACCGTGCTCGCCACCCCGCGCGAGGCGCTGCTCATCGGTACGCCGCCCGCTCTGCCGATGCTGCTGATCCACCGGATCTCGCGGGACACGGGCGGACAGCCGCTGGAGCGCGTGCGGACCCTGTTCCGCGGTGACCGGTTCTCCTTCACGGCCCACCTCGGCGGACGGGGCTGAACCCGCACGGGCGCGGCCCGACTGTACGGATGGACTGCACGGATCGACTCACGACGATAACGAGAACGTAACGGGTCTAGTCCAAGCTTGGGGCCCAGTTCACCCTCCCGTTGCCGTACCGATCCGTTCAGGCCACCCGTGCCGAGGAGCGTTGCCGTCGTGAGAGTCATCGTCGTAGGAGCCGGCGTGGTGGGAACCATGCACGCCTGGCACGCAGTGAAACGCGGCCACGAGGTCGTACAGATCGAGCGCGAAAGTGAGGCTCGCGGGGCATCGCTCCGCAATTTCGGACAGATTTGGGTCAGCGGCCGGGCCGGCGGCGAGGAGCTGGAGACCGCGCTCCGCGCCCGCGAGCTGTGGGAGTCCCTCGGTGAGCGGGTGCCGGGACTCGGCTTCCGGGCCTGTGGCTCGCTCACCCCGGTGCGCACCGCACGGGAGACCGCCGTCGCCGAAGCGGCCGTCGCCCGCCCCGACGCGGCGGCCCGCGGTTACAAACTGCTGACCGCCGGCGAGGCCAGGGCGATCAACCCCGCCCTGCGCGGCGACTTCGCCGCCGCGCTGTGGTGCGAGCGGGACGCGGCCGTCGAACCGCGCACCGCCCAACTTGCCCTGAAGCAGGAGCTGCTGGCCTCCGGCCGCTATACCTACCTCGGCGGCCGCGAGGTGCGCGAAGTCGTCGGCACCGCATCCGTCCGTGACGACCACGGCGACGTCCACACCGGCGACGCCGTCGTCCTCGCCACCGGCGCCTGGCTCGGCGGCCTCGTCCGCGAACTGGCCGGACCTGATCTGCCCGTGCGCCGGGTCCGCCTCCAGATGATGCAGACCGACCCGCTCGGCGAACCGCTCACCACCTCCGTCGCCGACGCCGACAGCTTCCGCTACTACCCGGCCTACCGCGGCGAGGCGCTCGACGCGCTCAACACCGGCCAGGCCCAGACCCCCACCGCCGCCGAGCACCGGATGCAGCTCCTGATGGTCCAGCGCCGCGACGGCGGACTGACCATCGGCGACACCCACGAGTACGAGCACCCCTTCTCCTTCGACACCGTCGAGGAGCCCTACGAGCACCTCACCGCGGTCGTCGAGTCCTTCCTCGGCCGCCCGCTGCCGAGGATCCGCCGCCGCTGGGCCGGGGTCTACGCCCAGTGCACCGACACCACCCGCGTCGTCCACCGCCAGGAGGTGCGGGACGGCGTCTGGCTCGTCACCGGGCCCGGCGGACGCGGCATGACCTGCTCGCCCGCCATCGCCGAAACAACCGCCAACGAACTGGGCTGGTGAAGACGTTGAACCACGACTCCAAGCTGAATCTGATCGTCCTCGACATGGCAGGCACCACCGTCGCCGACGGCGGCCTCGTCGAGCAGGCCTTCTCCGCCGCTGCCGCACGCCTCGGCGTGGAGCCCGGCTCCGCCGACCATGCCGGGAAGCTCGACTACGTACGCGCCACCATGGGCGAGTCCAAGATCACCGTCTTCCGCCACCTGTTCGGCGAGGAGACCTTGGCCCAGCGGGCCAACGCCGCCTTCGAGGAGGCGTACGGAGAACTGGTCGACGGCGGCCGCATCGCCCCCGTCCCCGGTGCCCGCGAGGCCATCGAACAGCTCACGTCCGAGGGCCGGACCGTGGCCCTGTCCACCGGCTTCGCCCGCGCCACCCAGGACGCGATCCTTGCCGCACTCGGCTGGCAGGACCTGGTCGCCCTGACCCTCTGCCCCGCCGACGCGGGCGGCCGCGGCCGCCCCTACCCGGACATGGTCCTCGCCGCGTTCCTGCGCACGGGGGCCGTGGACGACGTCCGCCGGACCGTCGTCGCGGGGGACACCTCGTACGACATGCTCAGCGGCGTACGCGCCGGCGCCGGCATCGTCGCGGGCGTCCTCACCGGCGCCCACGACAAGGACCAGCTGACCCGCAGCGGAGCCACCCACGTCCTCGGCTCCGTCGCCGAACTGCCCGGCCTGATCGCGCGGGCCGAGGCATGACGGGCGGGGCCGAAGCCGTCCGCGGCGGCATCAGGTTCGACGGGGTCAGCGTCGCCTACGGCGGCAACGTCGTCCTCGACCGGCTCGACCTGACCGTCGAACCCGGTGAGGTCATGGCCCTCCTCGGCCCCTCCGGATCCGGCAAGACGACCGCCCTGCGCGCCGTCGCCGGATTCGTCCGGCCCGCGGCCGGGCGGGTGTTCATCGGCGACCGCGATGTCACCGCCCTGCCGCCGCACAAGCGCGGCATCGGCATGGTCGTCCAGCAGTACGCCCTCTTCCCGCACCTGCGGGTCCAGGACAACGTCGCCTTCGGCCTGAAGGCGCAGAAGGCCGACAAGGCCGGGATCCCGGGACGGGTCGCCGAGGCACTCGAACTCGTCGGCATGGGGGACTACGCCAGGCGCTACCCGCGCGAACTCTCCGGCGGCCAGCAGCAGCGCGTCGCCATCGCCCGCGCCCTCGCCATCCGCCCCGGGGTCCTGCTGCTCGACGAACCGCTCTCCGCGCTCGACGCCCAGCTGCGCTCCGGGATGCTGACAGAACTGGCCCGGCTGCACCGTGAACTCCCGGACGTCTCCATCCTGTACGTCACCCACGACCAGGTCGAGGCGCTGACCCTCGCCGACCGGATCGCCGTCATGGACAAGGCCCGGCTCCAGGACTGCGGCACTCCGCAGGAGCTGTACCGGCGTCCCCGTACGGAGTTCACCGCCTCGTTCGTCGGCAACGCCAACCTGCTGCCGGTCACCGTCGCGGAGCCCGCCGGCACGGTGGACTTCGCCGGGCACGCGCTCGCCGTGCCGACGGGTTCGGTGGCCGGCGGTGCCACCGCGACTCTCTGCGTCCGGCCGCATCTGGTCGGGCTCGGGGACGGGCCCAACGCGCTGACCGGGACGATCTCGGAGGTCCAGTGGCGCGGCTCCACGCACCGGCTGTACGTCGATGTCGACGGGCACAGGGTCAAGGCGGATGTCCGGGAGCTGCGGGACACGCCGGTACTGGGCGACAGGGTGACGCTGCATTTCGCGGCGCACGATGCGGTGTTGCTGCCGCAGGGGGCGGGGGCCTCTCATGGCTAGCACCAGCGAACCGCTTACGCAGCCGCTCCCCGCACCGGGGGTTGTGCCCACCCATCCCCGAGGTCTCGACTCCGCCCGACCGGGGGAGACCCCACTCGCCCCGGCGGAACAGATGCCCACAAAGGCGCGGACGGGCTGGAAGGGTCCTGCCTGGGCGCTGCCCCCCGTGGCCGTGCTCGCCGTCGTGTTTCTCTACCCCCTCCTCCTCGTGGTCCAACAGTCCTTCAGCCCCGACGAGGGCGGTACCTCGCTCGCGCCGTACGCCGACGTCTTCGCCTCCGCTTCCTTCCGGTCGGCCCTCACCACCACCGTGTGGCTCGCCGCCGGTTCGACCGTGGGATGCCTCGTCCTCGGATTCGTCCTGGCCCTGGTCATCGCCTTCGTCCCGTTCCCCGGCGCCAAGGCCGTCGCCCGGTTCGTGGACGTCTTCCTCTCCTTCCCCTCCTTCCTGATCACGCTCGCGCTGCTGTTCATCTACGGCAACGCGGGCATGGCCAACGGCGTCTGGACCGGCGTCACGGGAGCGGCCGACGGGCCCTTCCACTTCCTCACCACCCCGTGGGGCGTACTCCTCGCCGAGATCACCTACTTCACCCCGTTCGTGATGCGCCCCCTGCTCGCCGCCTTCTCCCAGCTCGACACCGCACAGCTGGAGGTGGCGTCCTCGCTCGGTGCCGGGCCCGCCCGGATCGTGCGGCAGGTGATCCTCCCCGAGGCGCTCCCGGCGCTTCTCGCGGGCGGCAGCCTCGTCCTCGTGATGTGCCTCAACGAGTTCGGCATCGTGCTCTTCACCGGCGCGAAAGGGGTCACCACCCTGCCGATGCTCGTCTACAGCAAGGCGATCCTGGAGTCCGACTACCCGGCCGCCTGCGTCGTCGCCGTCGTCAACATCGCGATCTCCGTCGGTCTCTACAGCCTGTACCGGGCGGTGAGCCGCCGTGCTGGTGCATAGCCGTACCGGGAAGTGGGCCACCTGGGCCGTCTTCCTCCTGCTCTTCGTCCCGCTGTTCGCGGTGCCGCTGCTGGTCGTCCTCGCGGCCTCGTTCGCCACGAACTGGTCCGGCGCCTTCCCCTCCGGACCCACCCTCGACCACTACGACGCGGCCACCGCGGGCGATTCCCTCCAGGCCCTCACCACGAGCCTGGTCACCGCCGTCACCGCGAGTCTGGCCGCCCTCACCATCGGCACCTGGGCCGCGCTCGCCGCCGCCTCGCTGGGGCGCCGCGGCAAACGGTTCCTCGACGCGCTGTTCATGCTGCCGGTCGCCGTGCCGTCCGTCGTCGTCGGACTCGCCGTACTCGTCGCGTTCAGCCAGCCGCCGGTGCTGCTCAACGGGACGCGCTGGATCGTGATCCTCGCGCACACCGTCCTTGTCACGGCGTTCGCCTACACGTCGGTTTCGGCCGCGGCAGTTCGTCTCGACCCGATGTACGCACAGGCGGCCGCCAGCCTCGGCGCCCGGCCCTCGTACGTGCTGCTGCGCGTCAGGCTGCCGCTCCTGCTGCCGTCCCTCACGGCGGCGGCAGGGCTCTGCTTCGCCCTGTCGATGGGCGAGTTGAGCGCCACGATGATGCTCTACCCGCCGGACTGGACACCCCTCCCCGTGCAGATCTTCGCGGCCACCGACCGCGGCTCGCTCTTCACCGGAGCGGCCGTCGCGGTGGTCCTGATGGCGGCGACGCTGCTCGTGCTGTTCGCGGTCTCCCGCATCCGCACCAGGGCCTCCTACCGCTGAGATCCCGTAACGCCACGTCTTCCAGGAGATACGACAGCCATGCGCAAGAACCACCTCAGGCCCATAGCCGCCGTCACCGGCGCGCTCGCCCTCGCCGCCACCCTCTCCGCCTGCGGCGGCTCCTCGGCCGCGTCCGACGAGAAGGTCGTCACCGTCTACAGCGCCGACGGCCTCAAGGGCGAGAACGGTGACGGCTGGTACGACAAGGTCTTCAAGGACTTCGAGAAGGAGACCGGCATCAAGGTCGAGTACGTGGAGGGCGGCTCCGGCGAGATGGTGCAGCGCGCCGTCCGCGAGAAGTCCAACACCCAGGCCGATGTGCTCGTCACCCTCCCGCCCTTCATCCAGCAGGCCGACACCAAGGGACTCCTCCAGGCGTACGAGCCTGCCGGCTCCGACCAGGTGGAGAGCGCCGGCAAGGCGTCCGACGGGAAGTGGACCTCCGTCGTCAACAACTACTTCGGCTTCGTCTACAACAAGAAGGAGCTGACCACCCCGCCCGCCACCTGGGAGGAGCTCCTCGACGGGAAGTACGACGAGAAGGTCCAGTACTCCACCCCGGGCATCGCCGGTGACGGTACGGCCGTGCTCATCAAGGCCATGCACGACTTCGGCGGCAAGGAGCCGGCGATGGCCTACCTGAAGAAGCTCCAGGCCAACAACGTCGGCCCGTCCGCCTCCACCGGCAAGCTCGCCCCCAAGGTCGACAAGGGTGAACTCCTCGCCGCCAACGGCGATGTCCAGATGAACTACGCCCAGTCCAAGGACATGCCGAACCTCGGCATCTGGTTCCCCGCGAAGGCCGGCGGCAAGCCCACCACCTTCGCGCTGCCGTATGCCGCCGGGCTGGTCACCAAGGCCCCGCACAGCGCCAACGGCAAGAAGCTGCTCGACTTCATGCTCGCCGAGCAGGCCCAGAAGGACGTCAGCGAGGTCGGCGGCGGGTTCGCCGCCCGCAAGGACATCGAGGCAACCGACGCCAACGCGGCGGCGCTCACGAAGCTGATGGAAGGGGTCGAGGTCTTCGAGCCGGACTGGTCCGACATCGGGACCAACCTGGACACGTACGTGGACGCCTGGAAGTCGGCCACCGGAAGCTGACCGTTGCCGGACGATTCACCGCAGGGGTCTGGACCTCCGATGGATCATCGCGAAAAGATAACGGGTCTAGTCCCGAGTTCAACTCCTGTGTAACCAGCAGGGATTTGAGCGCGCTCCCGTGTGTCCCCACCACTCCGACGGAGAATCTCGTGACCTCAGGCATGTCCCGCCGCTCTCTCCTCATGAGCGCGGCCGCCCTCGCCGCCGCAGGACCCCTCGCCACTGCCACGGCCGCCCGTGCCGCCGCCCGTACGCCCAAGGTCCTGGTCATCGGACTGGACGGCGCCCTGCTGAACAGGATCAAGGACGCGGACGCACCCCACCTCGACGCGCTGATGTCGGCCGGACTCACCTCGGTCAGCCCGCTCTACGCCGATCCGATGGCACCCACCCTGTCCGGTCCGGGCTGGTCCACGATCATCACCGGCGTCTGGCCCGACAAGCATCACGTCAAGGACAACGCCTTCACCGGCAACGCCTTCGCGCAGTACCCCGACTTCCTCACCCGGATCGAGACGGCGAAGCCCTCGCTCTCGACGTACGCCGTCGCCTCCTGGAACCCGGTCACCGACACGATCTTCTCCGCGAAGGTCGACACCCGGGTCTCCACCCCGGACGCCGAGTACGACACCGGCACCACGAGCAGGGCCGCCGCCGAGCTGGCCGGCGGCAACCGCGACGCGGTCTTCGTCCACCTGGACAACGTCGACCACGCGGGGCACAGTTACGGCGCCGCGAGCAGCCAGTACCTGGACGCCATCCACGGCGTCGACACCCAGGTCGGCCAACTGGTAGCGGCGGTACGGGGCCGGTCCACGTACGGCTCCGAGGACTGGCTCATCATGGTCACCGCCGACCACGGGCACACCGACGCGGGCGGCCACGGCGGCTCCAGCGCGGCCGAGCGGCAGACCTTCCTGCTGGCGAGCGGCGGCTCCATCACCCCGGGCTCCACCCGGTACGACATCAAGATGCCGGACGTCGCGGCCTCCGCCCTCGCCCACCTGGGCATAGCCGTGAACCCGGCCTGGGGACTCGACGGCCGGCCGCTCCAGCAGCCCACCCCCGACGCCTTCGACGCCCTGCGCCCGCAGTTGCAGACCAGGGCCGACGAGACGGGCATCGGCAGCGCGGTCGTCGGCTTCACCCACACCCCGCCCGCCGGATGGGCCGTCGACAACAGCGCGATGGGCACCGGCGGCGTCACCGAATGGCGCGGCTGGACCTTCACCACCGATGAGTTCTGGACCTCCGCCGAACGCGGCCAGTGGCGCGAGACCAATGTCCGGGCCCGGAACGTCTTCGCGGTCGCCGACGGCGACGAGTGGGTCGACAAGGACTACACGGGCACCTTCGACTCCACCCTGATCAGCCCCGCCTGGCCGGTCCGGGGCGGTCGCACCGCCACCCTCGCCTACACCAGCCACTACCGTCAGGAGGACCCGCAGAAGGGCGAGGTCCTGGTCTCCTACGACGGAGGCACGCCCGTCACGGTGAGGACGTACACCGCGGACACCGTCTCGAAGGCCGAATCGATCAGCCTTCAGGTCCCGGCCGGAGTCACCACCGCCCAGGTCCGGTTTCGGTACACCGGGGGCAACAACTGGTTCTGGGTCGTCGACGGTGTGCGGATCACCTCCGGCTGATCAGGGGCCGGGGCGGACCCTCTAAAATCGGGGGCGTCGGCGCTGCACAACGCGGTGCCGCCGGCGTCCCCGCATTTGGCGTACGGCAACTGGAGTCCCACATGGCAGAGCGCAAGCCGATCTCGTCCTGGCTCACCGACATGGACGGAGTCCTCATCCACGAGGGGACGCCGATCCCCGGCGCGGATGCCTTCATCAAGCGGCTGCGGGACTCGGGGCTGCCCTTCCTGGTCCTCACCAACAACTCCATCTACACCGCCCGGGACCTGCACGCCCGGCTCAGCCGCATGGGCCTCGACGTCCCCGTCGAGAACATCTGGACCTCCGCACTCGCCACCGCCCAGTTCCTGGACGACCAGCGGCCCGGCGGCACGGCCTACGTCATTGGCGAGGCGGGACTCACGACCGCGCTGCACGACATCGGCTACGTCCTGACCGACCACGAGCCCGACTACGTGGTCCTCGGCGAGACGCGTACGTACTCCTTCGAGGCGCTCACCAAGGCGATCCGGCTGATCAACAACGGGGCGCGCTTCATCTGCACCAACCCCGACGAGACCGGCCCGTCCGCCGAGGGCCCGCTGCCCGCGACGGGCTCCGTCGCCGCCCTCATCACCAAGGCGACCGGCAAGGCCCCCTACTTCGCGGGCAAGCCCAACCCTCTGATGATGCGCACCGGGCTCAACGCGATCGGCGCCCACTCCGAGTCCAGCGCCATGATCGGCGACCGGATGGACACCGATGTGCTGGCCGGCCTGGAGGCGGGCATGCAGACCTTCCTGGTGCTGACCGGACTCACTACGGTGGCGGACATCGACAAGTACCCGTTCCGGCCCTCCACCGTCGTCGACTCCATCGCCGACCTGGTCGAACTCGTCGACGTGGGCTGACCCGGGCCAGTGCGGGGAACGGGCGGGCCGGCCCGCCGCCCCGCACTCCACCGGCCCAGCGGCCGGGCCCTGCGGATGCGAAATGCTCCGGCACGCGTGAACCTTCCATCAGGAGGTTCACGATGCGTTCCATACCCCTCACGTTCTGTGCCGCCGCGGTGGCCGCGGCGACCCTGATGCCCGCTTCCGTCGCACTGGCCAATTCCGACTCGGACCACGAGGACTCGCGGTCCCGGGCCACCCTCACGCTCTCCCCGTCCTCTGTCTCCCCGGGCGGTGAGGTCGACCTGGAGGTCGACGGCTGCAAGGGCAAGGAGGCCAAGGGCAGCTCCGACGCCTTCGTCTCCGAGGCGCGCTTCTCGCCCGGCGGCGACCGGACGCTGTTCGCCGAGGCCCGGGTCCGTTCGGACGCCGAGCCCGGTGACTACGACGTCCAGGTCGTCTGCAAGGGCGACAAGCACCTCAAGGCGTCCGCCGTGCTGACCGTCGTCCACCGCAACCGGCCCATGCCCGTCGCCCCGGTCCGCGCGGGTGGCGGAGGCACCGCCGTGCTCGCCGACCAGGCCGCCGCCCAGCAGGACGGTCCCGGCACCGTTCACGCCGTGGTCGGCCTCGCCCTGGCCGCCGTCGCCGCCGTCGCCGTAGCCTTCCGCAGCGTGCGACGCCGCCGCCCGGCCACCGACTGACGTGTCCGCCTCGGACCGCTCGGCAGGACACGGCAGGCTGCTCACCGGAGTGGCCTGGGCCGTACTCCTGCTGGGTCTGTGGCTCTGGGGCCGAGGCATCACCGGCGGCTCCGGAGCCAGCTCCGCGCCGACCACCGGCGATGTCGCCGCGGTCGGCCGGCCGCTCGGCGTGCCGCTGCCACCGGCCCACGACCCGATCGAGGGCGTCGCGCCGCGGAGCGTCGAGATCCCGTCGATCGGGATCTCGGCCCCCGTCGTCTCCCGTGGCCTGGACGAGGACGGGGCGATCGAACCGCCGTCCTTCGACACGCCCCGGACGGTCGGCTGGTACGGCGCCGGCACCGAGCCCGGCGCCAAGGGACCGGCCCTGTTCGTCGGCCATGTCGACACCGAGACCAAACCGGCCGTCTTCTACGGGCTCAGCGCGGCCCGCCCAGGCGCCGAGGTCGAGGTGACCCGGGCCGACGGCAGCGTCGCCGAGTTCACCATCGACGACGTCCAGGTCTTCACCCGCGAACGCTTCAACGCGCAGAAGGCCTACGGGCCCCGCAAGGACGGTCGGGCCGAGCTCCGGCTGATCACCTGCGGCGGTACGTACGACCGTGCGTCGAAGTCGTACACGGCGAACGTCGTCGTCTCGGCCTACCTCACGGGCGAGAAGTCCCGGGAGAAGGCGCGGGCCGATGCGGAGAAGGAGGCGGTCGGCAAGGCGGGCGCGCCCGCCGGCGGCTGACCGGCTGGTATCCGGCCCGGCCGGCGCCCGGTTTCTCCGGGCGCCGGCCGGGCCGGTCCTCGACCGCGGGGCGCGGGCCGCGGGAGTGGCCCGGCGCGGACACGGGAGGTCTGCGGCGTCCGGGTCCGCCGCACGCCCCACTGTAGGGGCATGAACTCCCCGAACCCAGAAGATTTCTGACGTTACGTCGATAACCGGTCACCCTCCGCACGCGGACAGCCGGGGCAGAGCGTGGTGAACCCGCCGTAACAGCTCTTCGACGAAGTCGTGAGGGCCCGGGCCGGTCCTGGGCGCTGTGCCAGGATGGACGGAGATGCGACAGCACCGCCGTCGCACCTCGGTTCCTGGGGGAGTGGATGTACGGCAGTCACAACGGCCGGTTCGGCATGCGGGGAGTGTGCGTGGCCGCGGCAGGCGCCGTGCTGCTGCTCGCGGGATGCGGGTCTTCCGGTGACGGCGACGGTGAAGGCGGATCCGGCGGCAAGAACCCGGCGGCCATCGGCCAGCAGCCCAAGGGCGCCGACCCGTACTGGGTCAACCCCGACGGGAACGCCGCCCGGCAGGTCGGTCGCTACACCGAGGACGGCAACGAGAAGGACGCCGCGCTGATCCGCCGGATCGCCCGGCAGCCGGTCGGCGAGTGGATCGGCACGGACAATCCGGAGGCCGAGGCGAAGGGCTTCACGGAGGCGGCCGAGAAGGCCGACCGGGAGGCTCTGCTGGTCCTCTACAACATCCCGCACCGCGACTGCGGCCAGTTCTCCAAGGGCGGCGCCGCCGACGGAGACGCGTACCGCGCCTGGCTGGACAGTGTGGCCAAGGGCATCGGCGACCGGGGCGCGACCGTGGTCCTGGAGCCGGACGCGGTGCTGCACCTGGTCGACGGGTGCACCCCGCAGGAGTTCCACGAGGAGCGCTACGACCTGCTCAAGGGTGCGGTCGAGCGGCTCAAGCAGCTGCCGGGCACCAAGGTCTACCTGGATGCGGGCAACGCGGGCTGGCACACCCCGGACGCGCTGTTCCAGCCGCTCCAGCAGGCGGGTCTGGGCGCGGCCGACGGGTTCGCGGTCAACGTCTCCAACTTCCAGACCACCGCGGTCAGCAAGGACTTCGGCAAGCGGCTGTCGGCGAAGGTCGGCAACAAGCCGTTCGTGATCGACACCAGCCGAAACGGCAACGGCCCGTACACCGGCGGCGCCCCCGAGGAGACCTGGTGCAACCCGCCGGGCAGGGCCCTCGGCGAGACGCCGACGACGTCCACGGGCGACGAGCTGGTCGACGCGTACCTCTGGATCAAGCGGCCGGGCGAGTCCGACGGCGACTGCCGGGGCGGCCCGAAGGCGGGCGCGTGGTGGCCCGAGTACGCGCTGGGTCTGGCCCGCGGCACCGAGTAGGAGGAGGGTCCCGGTCCGGTGCCGCGGGAGACGACGCCTACGGCACCTCCACCCACGTCCCCTCGGACGGCGTGCCCTTGTCGTCGGTGACGAACAGCATGTACCAGCCCGACGGCACCAGTGCCCGGTTCCCCGGCACCGTCACCGAGATCTCGCCGTCCTTCCGCTTCAGGTCCAGCGCCACCGAGCGCTGGTCCGTGTCCGTGACATGGGTGACCGCGCTCGGCCGCATCAGCTTCGCCGACTTGATGGACGAGGCCTGGTTGGTGGTGAACACCGCCGTCTTCCCGCGCTCGATCCTCTTCGGTCCGGCGGTCAGCTCGGGCCGTGAGTCGCGGTACAGGTAGGGCGGGGTGTAGATCTCGATGCGCTGCTCGAAGACGCCGGGCCGGGTGTCGGCCTTGTCGGAGTAGAGCGAGTCGGATCCGAAGATCATGACCCGGCCGTCGGGCAGCAGCACGGACCCCGAGTGGTAGTTGCGGCCCACCGCCGGGTCCGCGACCCGCTGGTACGTGTCCGACTTCGCGTCGTACAGCCGCGCCTGCAGCACGTCGGAACCGCCGCGGCCGCGGTAGTCGTTGGAGCCGCCGGTGACCAGCAGGGAGTCGTCGGGCAGCAGGGACGCGCTCGGGTAGCGGGTGCCCTCGTCCAGCGAGGCGCCGTCCTTGAACTTCGGATCGGCGTCCTTGAGGTCGACCAGCCGGGACTTCTCGCTGGACTTGCCGGACTCGCCGACGCCGCCCCCGCCGATCACCATGAACCTCTCGTCCTGGGCCGGAGGCAGCCGTACGGTCGCCGAGGTCTCCATCTTGTCCGGATCGCTCAGGCCGGGGATTTTGGTGAACCTGTTCGTCGCCAGGTCCCAGACGCCGGGGGCGCGGCCGACGGTGGCGGGGCCGTATCCCGCGTTCGAGCCGGAGTAGAAGAGCTTGCCGTCGTTGAGCAGGAAGATCGCCGGATAGGTGGGGAACTTCCGGACGATGCCGGTGTACTCCCACTCCTTGGTCTCCGGGTCGTAGATCTCGTCCTTGCCGGGGACGATCTGCCCGATCTCGTCCAGGCCGGACAGGGCGAGGACCTTGCCGTCCTCCAGCGTGGTGAGCGTCGGGTACCAGCGGGCCTCGTTCATCGGGTCGACGGTGATGTACTTCTCCGCCACCGGGTCGAACTCGAAGGCCTCGCGGATGCCCTGGAAGTCCTTCTTGTCGAGAGCCAGCTTCTGGGCGATCCCGTAGACGTTGCGGGTGTCGGAGCCGGACAGGCCCGCTATCCGGTAGTTGTCCTCGGTGCCCGTCTCGTGCTTCGTGCCGGACTTCTGGGCCTCGACGTAGATGCGGCCGAGCCCGGGGTCGTTGCGCAGGAAGGCGCCGGTGTTCTTGTCGAAGACCTTGGTCGCCTTCTCCACCAGCACGGGGTCCTTGGAGACGAAGGTCTTGCCGTTCTCCTTGCCGGTGAACCGGGTGCCCGCCGGCAGCGTGATCGGCTTGTCCGGGTCCTCGTTGTGCACGATCATCAGGCCGCCGGCCTTGGTGACGTCACCCTGGAGCTTCTCGTAGCGCTTCGTGCCGCCGGCTATGAGCAGCTTGCCGTCCGGCAGTTGGGTGTGACCGGCGCAGAACATGTCCTTGGGCGTGGGGATGTTCTTGAAGGCGTTGGTCTCCGGGTCCCACAGCACCGACCGGAAGCTCTTCGCGTCGAAGTTCTTCTGGTTGTTGCCCGAGCCCGCGACGAGCAGCACCTTGCCGGTGTGCAGCAGCGCCGCGTGGATCGTGTTGATCCGGAACTCGGAGGGGATGTCCAGGAAGTCCCAGTGGCCGTTGGCCGCCTTGTAGTCGGCCTGGTTGATCTTGTACGCGTGGTAGCGCTCGGTGCTGAAGCGGTACAGCCACGGCCCGTTCGCTCCCGCGAGCGCGAGAACCACCGCCGTACTGATCGCCATGCGGCGGGTACGGCGGCTCGGACGGTACTTCATGGTTTACGTCCCCCAAGGGCGATCTGCATGGTCTGTTCGTTGCCGGCCCAGTGGGGCTTCTCCTGCTGGGCATGGGCGGGCGGTCCGCTCGCCGGCGGCGGGCCCGCGCGGCGCTTCTTCTTCTCGGCCCGCATCGTGTACCGCCAGCCGAAGATCGGCGCCGCGGTGATCAGCAGCGCCAGCGCGGCCCAGGTGAGCATCGCCGGGTGGCTGTGGCCGAGGACGAAGGACGCCGCGATGGAGCCGGCGAAGACCAGGATGAAGAAGAGGTGGATGCGGAAGGTCCCGAAGAGGGTGTCCGGACTCGACGAGTCGCCCTTGGGCGTCACGACGAAGGAGCTCTTGCGGCGCAGCACGGCGTCCATCAGGGAGCGCGCGTAGATCGGCGCGGAGAGCGCGGACATCATCATGCCGGCGAGACCGCCGGAACCCTCGGGCTCGTGCGGCGAGACGTTGTGCCGGCGGTTCCAGATGTACAGGCCGATCTGGAGTGCCGAGGCGTTGCCGTACAGCATCATCCAGACGGTCGGGTCGATCTGCACACCGGAGGCGCCCATGCCCAGGAACAGCGCGCAACTGAGGGCCGCGAGGATCCAGTTCATCGCGGACATCGGGTAGAAGATGATCATCATCGTGTAGTTGAAGAGCTTGCCCGCGGGCAGCGAGAAGAAGCCCTTCCAGTACTGCTTGAGGATCGTCTCGTACGTGCCCCGCGACCAGCGAAGCTGCTGGGTGAAGAAGTCCGTCCACGCGGTCGGGCCCTCGCCCACGGCCAGCACGTCCGGGGTGTACACGGAGCGCCACTTGCGGCCGGTGCGCGGATTGCGGGCGCGGTGCATCTCGAAGCCGGTCGCCATGTCCTCGGTGATCGAGTCGTAGAGACCGCCGATCTGCTTGAGGGCACTGATGCGTACCGCGTTGCTGGTGCCGACGAACATCGGGGCGCCGTAGCGGTTTCCGGCGCGCTGGATCAGCGCGTGGAAGAGGAACTGCTGCGACTCGGCGGCCTTGGTGACGAAGCTGTCGTAGTTGCCGTACACCTGCGGGCCGATGACGAAGCCGACGTCCGGGTCCCGGAAGTAGCCGAGCATCCGCTCCAGGTAGTTCGGCATCGGGACATGGTCGGTGTCGACCGACGCGAAGAAGTCGTACGCGTCACCGTGGGCGTCGAGCCAGGCGTTGTAGTTGCCGTGCTTGGTCTTCGCCCGGTGCGGGCCCTTGGCCTGGTTCCAGTGCGCCACGCCCTTGCGGGAGAAGTGGTGCACCCCGAGCCGCAGGCAGACCTCCTTCACGGCGGGGTCGTCGCCCTCGTCGAGGAGCCAGACGTGCATCGGTCCGCGGTGGCGGATGCGGACGGCGGCCTCCAGGGTCTTCGTCACCATCTCCAGGGGCTCCTTGCCCGGGACGAAGGAGGTGAGGAAGGCGACCCGGGTGCCGGTCTCCGGCACGACCGGGACCGGGTCGCGTGCCACCAGCGTGGCGTGTGCGTTGGAGAGGACGTTCAGGGTGCGGAAGAGCTCGATCAGACCGATCGAGACCAGCATCACGATGTCGAGGATCAGCAGCGTGTCGTTCCGGAGGTTCGGATCGCGCTGTGTCCAGTGCTCGGGCTGCATCAGCCATGCGAAGAGGCCGAGCGAGACGAGCGGGGCGGCCCCCAGCAGGAGGGCCGCGCGTATCCGGTGGGGCTCCTGGGAGAGGAGCGAGCGGTATTTCACGGTGTACGGCCGGGTGGGGTCGGGCTGGGTCAGAGGCCCGGCGAGCCGGCTGTAGTGCTCGTAGTCGTACCGTGGCAGCGCTTTCCTCTGTCGCCGCCGCTGGCCCCCGGTCCGCAGCTGCGGGGGTATCCGAAGCTGTGTCGTCCGGGACGGGTCGTGGTCCTGCCGGGCGCCTGGCGGCGTCGACGTCATGGGTCATCCCCCTGCACGCAGGCGGGGCTGCGTGGTCGCTCGGTCGTTTCTTCTCGTCCTCCGCGTGTCCCCCTGGAACGCGGCCGACGGCTCAGTGGCGGGTCACCGTTCGTGAGACAGGGAACGGCGTCCTTCCGGTTGCATGATGCCTGCTCGGCGTTTGCTTGTGCACGACGGCTCCCCCTTGCGCCGAACACAACCGGAATCTTGCTCTCCGATTCCCCCAACTACGCGTCTCATCGGCGCGGTTGGCACCGACGACTCCCAGACAGACTGGCCGACCCCAGCCGTCACCGCAAGGGCGAAAGGGGTTAGTACCCGCTCATACGCGCGATTTGTGGGGCTCTTGTGAAGAGGTGGTGTGAGGGCGTATGGGGGTGCGGGCGAGAGGCCCGCGCGCCGTCGGGGCGCCGGGTGGTGGCTGCCTGTCGGGCGTGCGTGAGCTGTGCGTGAGCAAAGTGCTCGCCGAGTGGCGCCTGCGGGAGGGGTGGTGGGGGCGCCTGCGC
>NZ_JAELVH010000209.1 GCF_019399235.1 Streptomyces poriferorum
CGACGGTGGCGGTACGGGGGTGGACCGGGGCGCCCTCGGCGTCCACGGGGACGGCCCAGGTCACCGACCAGTGCGGACGCAGCCGTTCCTCCAGCGGACGGTCGGCGAGCAGGGCGGGCTCGACGGGGCCCCGGTGGGTGACGGTCCGCCAGCGGTTCGTGCCGTGCCCGGAGTCCTCGACGTGCGTGTACGGGCCGTGCTGCGAACGGCGCAACGTCCGTACGGAGTCCGGGGTTTCGACGACGACCTCGTCCAGGCCGGGCAGGGTCAGGAGCAGGGCGTCGTCGATCGCGCCGAGCAGCCGGCCGACCAGGTCCTCGGCGACGCCGTCGCGCAGCGGCAGGACGACGACGGTGTCCTCGCCGTCGTGAGCGACGAGCCGGCCGTCGTCGGCCGGCACGGAGGCGTGCGCTGGTCCCTCGCCGAGGCCCGCGACCTCGCCCGCGAGGCGGCCGTCGGCAGCCCCGGCCTCGGCGAGGGACCAGCGCACGCCTCCGTGCCGGCCGACGACGGCCGGCTCGTCGCTCACGGCGAGGACGGCGGCGAACCCGACGCCGAACCTGCCGACGGCCCCGTCGTGGCCCTCGCGCTTGGCGGAGGCCCGCAGGGTGGACAGCGACTCCACGCCGGTGGCGTCCAGGGGTGCGCCGGTGTTCGCGGCGGCGAGGACCGCGGGGGCGGTCGCGGTCGCCGGGTGCAGGGTCAGCCGGAGCCGGCCGGGTACGTGGGCGCGGGCCGCGGCGTCGGCGGCGTTCTGGGCCAGTTCGACGACGAGGCGGTCGCGGTAGCCGCCGAGCGCGAGGTCCTCCTCGGCGTTGGCGTCCTCACGGAAGCGGGCGGGGCCTGCGCCCCAGGCGTCGAGCACGCCGCGTCGCAGCCGCGCGGTTCCGAATGGGTCGGCCCCCTCGGTCGCCATGATGCTCACGCTGTGACTCCCTCTTCCGGCTCTTCCGCTGGCGCATGCCCGTCTCGCCAAGTGTGCGCCCGAAGCTACCGGGTCCGGACCGGTCCACGCGTTGTCCTCAAGCGCCGGACGGGCTGGGGGTACCTCTGGACGGCCCGAAATCACCGGTACCGCTCCCCACTCCCCAGATTCCGTCCTCAAACGCCGGACGGGCTGGATCCACCGGGCCGAGCCCGATCAAGCCCGTCCACCCGCACGAACCAGCCCGTCGTCCAGCCGCACAAACAAGCCCGTCCGGCGCTTGAGGACAAAGCCGTACGCCGAAGCAACCCGCACGAACCAGCCCGTCGTCCAGCCGCACAAACAAGCCCGTCCGGCGCTTGAGGACAAAGCCGTACGCCGGAGCAACCCGCACGAAACCAGCCCGTCCGGCGTTTGAGGACGGACCCGGCACGACGGAGCAACCGCGCTCCGCGGGAACCCGCCCCCGGGCCACCGCCTACGAGTGGCCGAGGTCCTCCGTCGGCGCATCCGTCTCCACCGGCACGGAGCCGGAGTCCCTCGCCGGACGCAGCGGGTACTCGTCCACCTGCATCGTGTCCAGCGCGTGCGGCGCCGGCTTCGGCGGCTTCGGCATGACCGCGGCCTCCGAATGCCCGCCGCATCCGTACGACAGGGACACCACGTGCCCGTCCGCCGGACCGAACTCGTTCGCGCAGACCCCGAAGGCCTGCTTCAGCGAACCCGCGAGCGGCACCAGGAAGGCGCACGACACGCACGTCGCCGGGGCCGCCTGCGCCATCGGCGTCTTCGCGCCGAACCCCTCGTCCCAGCGGTCGGCCGCCGCATGGAGCCCGTACCGGGACAGCACCCGCGCACGCCGCATGCCCAGCTCGTCCGCGACCGCCGCGATCGAGCCGCGGCGCGGCGGCTCCGGGCGCGTGGTCAGTTCCGCGTCCTCGGACTCGACGAGATCGGCCAGCTCGCCCGAGACCGCGGCGACCGCGGAGTTCGGCGGGACCTCGTCCTCACCGGTGTAGCCCGGCTCCAGGCGCAGGTCGTCCGCCTCGGTGGGCAGCAGGTCGCCCGGCCCCATGTCGCCCGGCCGCAGCCGCTCGCTCCACGGCACCCACTCCGGCGCGAGCAGCGCGTCGGTGCCCGGCAGCAGTACCGTCTCGTCGAGCGTGACGTTCTTCGCGCGGGAGGCCCTGGCGACCGTCACCGCCCAGCGCCAGCCCCGGTAGGCCGGGTCCTTGCACTCGAAGTAGTGCGTGACCACGCGGTCCCCCTCGGGGACCACGGCCACATGCTCGCCCACCACTCCCGGCGCGGCCGCTTCCTCGGCCGCCGCGCGGGCGAGGTCTACGGCCTCGGCGCACAGACGGTCGGGAACGGGGGTACGGGCCGTACGGCTTCTCGTCGTCGCAGCACTCACAGGTCTCGCTTCTCTCCTACGCCAGTCTCACGAGCGCGCCAGCACATCCATCGATTTCGGCCATACGGTTGCGGGCGGAGCGGACCTGGGGGCCGCGTCGACGTCCACACCCGTTTGTGCCTGCCTCGGGCGCACCTTCTGCGATCCATTCTGCGGGATCGCCGAGAGGCGCGCGGCCAAGAACAACCGCCGGTGGCGCGCTACGCACGCTACCCTCTCCGCCGCTCCCCGCCCACCTGCCCGTCCCAAACGACGTCGTATCCGACGCCGTGTCCCCGGTGAAGAACGCTCTCCGGTCCTCCTGATCCGGCCCTCCGCACCCCCTGCGACCTGGCCGATCACTGACCCGACGGGGCGGTACACATCGCGCCCCGCGCCGATCTCGGTTCGTGACGCCGGGGACTGGGGCACTATGACCAAGTGGCTTCTGCCAGGTCGCACGACGAATCCGGCCCGCTCCGCAGGACGGGCCGGTCGATCGGTCATGCCCTCCACACCCCGTTCACCGGAACCGCCCGCGGTATCCGGAAGGCGACCCACGCCCACGGGGCCGGTGAGTCGGGCCTCGGCAAGCTGATCGAGCTGCACGCGGTGAACGGCGCGGGCGACGTGATGATCACCGTCGCGCTCGCGTCGACCGTGTTCTTCTCCGTACCGACGGACCAGGCCCGCGGCCGGGTCGCGCTGTACCTCGCCGTCACCATGGCGCCGTTCATCCTCCTCGCCCCCGTCATCGGCCCGCTCCTGGACCGCCTGCCGCACGGCCGCCGTGCCGCCATGGCGGGCTCCATGCTGGCCCGGGCCGTCCTGGCGCTCACCATGTCGGGCGCGGTCGCCACCGGCGGCCTGGAGCTGTATCCGGCCGCTCTGGGCGTACTGGTGTGCTCGAAGGCGTACGGAGTGGTGCGCAGCGCCGTCGTACCCCGTCTGCTGCCACCCCGTTTCTCGCTCGTGAAGGCGAACTCGCGGGTCACCCTCGCCGGTCTCCTGGCGACCGGCGTGGCCGCGCCCATCGGGGCGGGGCTCCAGACCATCGGGCCGCCGTGGCCGCTGTACGGGGCGTGCGCGATCTTCGTCGGCGGGGCCGTCCTCGCCTTCACGCTGCCGCACAAGGTGGACTCGGCGAAGGGGGAGCGGAAGGCGCAGCTGGTGCCGCCGCACGGCGAGGGTGCCGTCCGGCCCGAACCGCTCCGGAAGAACGACACGCCCAGGAGCGGGAAGAAGCCGGCCCGGGGCAAGGAGAAGAACGGCGAGAAGCGGCCCGGGCTGCGCTCCGTCGGCCCGTCCGTGCTGCACGGGCTCCAGGCCAACGCCTCCCACCGGGCTCTCTCAGGCTTCCTGATCTTCTTCCTGGCGTTCCTGCTGCGCGAGCACCCGCTGGCCGGTCAGAGCGCCGCGATCTCGCTCGGCATCGTCGGTGTGGCCGCCGGGGTGGGCAACGCGCTGGGTACCGCGGTCGGCTCCTGGCTCAGGGCGCGCGGTCCGGAGATCATCGTCGCCTCGGTGCTGGGCCTGGCGCTGGGCGTCGCCGTGCTGGCCGCCGTCTTCTTCAGCACGGTCATGGTCGCCGCACTCGCGGCCATGGCGGGCTTCACCCAGGCGCTGTCGAAGCTGTCGCTGGACGCGATGATCCAGCGCGACGTGCCGGAGGAGGTGCGGACGTCCGCGTTCGCCCGCTCCGAGACGTTGCTCCAGATGGCCTGGGTGGCCGGCGGGGCCGTCGGGATCGCCCTCCCCCTCAACGGAGTACTGGGCATGTCGGTCGCCGCGGGCATCCTCGCGCTCGGTGCCGCCACGTCCGTACGGGGTCTGCTGGGCGCCGCGCGGCGCGGCTCGCCGCACCCCCGCGTGGCGTGAGCCGGAGCGACCGATAGCCTTCGGCCCATGACCGTTGCGTTCTTCTCCGGTAAGGGCCGTCGAATCGGCGTCGCTCTTGGTGCCGTGTCCGCGGGACTCCTTGTCCTCTCCGCCTGCGACAAGCCGACGCCGCTCGCCACCGTGACGGTCGGCGACAACTCGGTGAGTGCCGAGGCGTCCTGCTACAACGACGGCAAGGCCCTCAAGGAGTCCGATATCCAGGGCTGCCTCAACAAGAAGGCGGAGAAGACCGTCAAGGCCGCGATGGACGACAAGGTCCGCTTCGGCGTCGACCCCGAGGTCGCGGACAACGGCTGGACCCTCTTCATCAACGGCCAGCAGGCCGAGCAGGAGCCGTACAAGAAGACCTACCGGTCCATCCCGGGCAGCGCCTTCTTCTCCAGCCAGACCGGCGAGACCACGAAGTCCACCCAGATCAGCATCGTGGAGACCGACGGCAAGAAGCTGACCGGCATCTGGCACTTCAAGCTCGAGAAGTCCGACTGACCCCCTCCTGACCCCGGAGGGTTTCCCCCGTGCGTGTGCTCGTCGTGACCGCTGTCCCGGTGGAACGGGACGCGGTCACGCGTGCGTCCGGGCCCGGCGACGTGTCCGTCCATACGGTTCCGGGCGCCGAGATCCATCGCGCGGGCCCCTACGACGTCCTCGCGGGCGGCGCGGGACCGGCAGCGGCGGCGGCCTCCGCCGCGTTCGCCCTGGCCTCGGACCGCTACGACCTGGTGATCTCGGCCGGTATCGGCGGCGGGTTCGCCGGTGCGGCCCCGGTCGGTTCCCTCGTCGTGGCCGGCCGCATCGGCGCGGCGGACCTGGGCGCCGAGACCCCGGCGGGCTTCGTGCCCGTCACCGAACTGGGCTTCGGCCGGGTCTGGCACTTCCCGCCCCGCTCACTGGTGAAGGCGGCGGTCGCGGCGACCCGTGCCGTGACCGGTGACGTCCTCACCGTCTCCACGGTGACCGGCAGCGCCCGACGCGCCGCCGCGCTCCGCACCGCACACCCCGGCGCCGTGGCCGAGGCCATGGAGGGCTTCGGGGTCGCGGAGGCGGCCGCCCTGGCCGGTGTCCCCGTCCTGGAGATCAGAGCCGTCTCCAACGCCGTCGGCCCGCGCGACCGCGACGCCTGGCGCATCGGCGAGGCGCTGGCCGCGCTCACCGAGGCGTTCGGGAAGCTCACCCCCGTACTGGAAGGCTGGATCCACCATGACCGAAACGACTCCTGACCCGCTGCGGATCGCCTTCTCGCCCTGCCCGAACGACACGTTCGTCTTCGACGCCTGGGCGCACGGCAGGGTGCCCGACGCGCCCGCGCTCGATGTCACGTTCGCGGACATCGACCTCACCAACGGCATGGCCGAGCGCGGCGAGCTGGACGTCCTCAAGGTGTCGTACGCGGTGCTTCCCTGGGTCCTCGACGAGTACGCGCTGCTGCCGTGCGGCGGGGCGCTGGGGCGGGGCTGCGGGCCGCTCGTCCTGACGAGGGAGGCGGGCACGGACCTGACGGGGAAGACCGTCGCCGTGCCGAGCGAGCGCTCCACCGCGTACCTGCTCTTCCGCCTCTGGGCGGCGGAGATCGTACCCGGCGGGGTCGGCGAGATCGTCGTCATGCCGTTCGACGAGATCATGCCGGCGGTGCGGGACGGCAAGGTCGACGCCGGTCTCGTCATCCACGAGGCGCGCTTCACGTACCAGAACTACGGTCTGCACAACCTGGCCGACATGGGCCGGCACTGGGAGGACACGACCGGGCTGCCGATCCCGCTCGGCGCGATCATCGCCAAGCGCTCCCTGGGCGCCGACACGCTGAAGCTGCTCGCCGACTCGGTGCGCACGTCGGTCCGGATGGCGTGGGACGACCCGGAGACCTCGCGCCCCTACGTCCTGGAGCACGCGCAGGAGATGGACCCGTCCGTCGCCGACCAGCACATCGGCCTGTACGTGAACGAGTTCACCGCCGACCTCGGCGAGGACGGCTACGCGGCGGTCCGGGGCCTGCTGACGCGCGCCGCGGCCGAGGGACTGGTGCCGCCCCTCGGCCCGGACGCGCTGTCGTTCGCCTGAGCGCCTATACGTCGAGCTGGTCCGCGACCGCCCGCAGCAGGCCGGCGATCTTGGCGCCGGACGCCTTGTCGGGGTAGCGGCCGCGCTCCAGCATCGGCGTGATGTTCTCCAGCACGGTCGTCAGATCCTGCACGATCGACGCCAGTTCGTCCGGCTTGCGCCGCTGGGCGGCCGCCACGGACGGCGTGGGGTCGAGGATCGCCACGGAAAGCGCCTGGTCACCACGTTGTCCGGCGACCACGCCGAACTCGACGCGCTGGCCGGGCTTGAGTGCGTCGACTCCGTCGGGAAGCACGGACGAGTGCACGAAGACGTCGCTGCCGTCGTCGCGGGAGAGGAAGCCGAAGCCCTTCTCACTGTTGAACCACTTGACCTTGCCAGTCGGCAAAGCACGCACCCCATCTCAACCCGTATGCCGGAACAAAGCCCTCAGCAGGTCAGGCTGTCCTGTGGTTGCGCTTCCCCTGCTGGCAGAAGCCTCCACAGGTGAAGTACCCCTCGTCAAGCCTGGTCATCCGGACTCTGTCCGGAAACGGCACCTGCCCCGCCCGGGAGTGGTCCACCGCCGCCGGGAACTACCCTGACGGGGTGAGTACTCCAACTTCCGGCGCAGGCGACCGGCTGGTCCGCGTAGGCGCGATCATCTTCCTCCTCGGCGCCCTGTCGACCCTCGCCACGATGGCCCCGCTCTTCCTCGGCACGGATCCGCTTCCGTCCGTCTTCTGGTCCCTCTGCATGCTGATGGGCGTCGGCTTCCTGATCGCCGCGGCCGGCGTGGTCCGTTCGGCGCGGGCGGGGTCGGCTCAGCGCTAGGGACCCGCGCCCGGCGCGGGGCCCCGTCCTGTCGCCGGACAGGTCCCCCGGCTACGCCGTGTACGTCTCCAGCCACGCCGGGAACTCCGTCAGCGACGTGAGGACGACGTCCGCGCCCGCCGCGCGCAGCTCCGCCTCGTCGCACGGGCCCGTCGTCACGCCCACCGAGACCGCGCTCGCCGCCTGCGCGCCGCGTACGTCGCCCGTGTGGTCGCCCACGTAGACGCCCGCTCCGTGCTCGCGCAGCGCCTCCGCCTTCGCCTCGGCCCACAGGCCTCCCACGATCACGTCGGGCTCGATGGCGAGGTGGGTGAGGTGGAGCTTCGCGTTGGGTTCGTACTTCGCGGTGACGACCATCGTCCGGCCGCCGAGTGCGCGTATCGCGTCGACCGACTCCCGTGCTCCGGGCATCGCGAGCGACGGGACGATCGCATAGGTGGGATATATCTCGCGGTAGCGCTCGGCGATCGCGGCCACGTCGGCGGCCGGGAACCAGTGCGCGATCTCCTGCTCCAGCGGCGGGCCGAGGCGGCTCACCACCAGATCGGTGTCGATGTACGCCCCCGTCTCGGCGGAAAGCGCCTGGAAGGCGGCCGCGATGCCCGGCCGGGAGTCGATGAGCGTCATGTCCAGGTCGAAGCCGACCGTCAGCGTGTGGGAAGCCATGCCGTCCATTGTGCCGAGCCGGTCCCGGCCCCGGTACACCGCCGGAAGGCACCGCACAGGCGACGCTTAGACTTAGCCAAGCCTTACTTTGCTTGGCTTTGTCTCGCTTGTCTCGCCTGTCTATGGGGTTCGATGCCAACCGCCGCACCACGCCGCTCCAGACGCGCTCTCGCGACGGCGGCGGCCGTTGTGGCGCTGCTGGTCGCGGTACTGCTCAGCCTCGCAGTCGGGGCGCGCTCCATACCCCCGTCGGAGGTGTTCGACGTCCTGCTCCACGGCGGGCACTCCGACGCCGCCGAGGTCATCCGGAACATGCGGGTGCCCCGCACCCTGATCGGTCTGATGGTCGGTGCCTCGCTCGCCCTCGCCGGCACGGTGCTCCAGGGCATCACCCGTAACCCCATCGCCGACCCCGGCATCCTCGGCATCAGCCAGGGCGCCTCGGTCGGCGTCGTGCTGGCCATCGCCTACGCGGGGATCCACACGCTCACCGGATACGTCTGGTTCGCCTTCGCGGGGGCGGCCATCGCGTCCGTCGCCGTGTACGCCATCGCCTCCAGCGGGCGCGGCGGCGCCACCCCCGTGAAGCTCGCGCTCGGCGGCGCGGCGATCAACGCCCTGCTGGTGTCCGTCACCATGGCCGTGCTGACCACGAAGGCGTCCGCGCTGGACGAGTTCCGGTTCTGGCAGGTCGGCTCGATCGCCGGCCGCGAGGCCGAGGTGGCCCAGCAGATCTGGCCGTTCCTGCTGCTGGGCACCGTGCTCGTGCTCTGCGTCGCCCGCGGCCTCGACGCGCTCGCGCTCGGCGAGGACATGGCGAAGGGCCTCGGGCAGAAGATCGCGACCGTACGCATCGTGGGCGGCATCGGTGCCACGGTGCTCACCGGCGCCGGGGTCGCCGCGGCCGGCCCGATCGCGTTCATCGGCCTCGCCGTCCCCCACATCGCCCGGGCGATCGTCGGCAGCGACCACCGCTGGGTGCTCCCGATGGCCGCCCTGATCGGACCCGTGATGCTGCTCGTCTCCGATGTCATCGGCCGGATCGTCTTCCCGCCGAGCGAGGTGCCCGCCGGGGTCATGACGGCCCTGATCGGGGTGCCGTTCCTGGTCACGCTGGTGCGCCGGAAGGCTGTGCCCGCATGAGCGCCACCACGGCCGCGGTGCGGCCCGCCGGATACAGCCTCGTGACGATCGGGGCACGCGGACGGTTCCTGCTGCACCGCCGGGCCACAGCCGTCGCCGCCTCGCTCGTCGTACTGCTGGCCGTCGTCTGCGTCGCGTACCTCTGCGTCGGCGAGAGCTTCGTCGCACCCTCCGAAGTCCTGAACGTGATCCTGGGGCGGCCCTCCGCCGACGAACTCGTCGTCGGCACGCTGCGGATGCCGCGCATGGTCGTCGGGCTCCTCGTCGGCCTCGCCTTCGGGATCGCCGGCGCGCTGATCCAGACCGTGGCCCGCAACCCCCTCGCCAGCCCCGACATCATCGGCATCAGCCAGGGCGCGAGCGCGCTCACGGTCGGCGCGATGACGTTCGGCATCACCTCGTACACCGTCCTGCCGTACCTGTCGGTGATCGGCGGGGTCGCGGCCGCGGCGCTCGTCTACGCCTTCGCATGGCGCGGCGGGCTGCACGCCACCCGCTTCGTCCTCATCGGCATCGGTTTCGCGATCGCGCTGCGCTCGGTCACCACCCTGTTCCTGACCAAGGGCGACTACCTCGTCGCCCAGCAGGCCCAGATCTGGATGACCGGCTCGCTCAACGGCCGCGGCTACGACGAGGCCGCGCCCATCGGCTGGACCCTCCTCATCCTGCTGCCCGCCGTCCTGTGGGCCGCCCGCGCCCAGCGGTCCGTGTCCATGGACGACGACACGGCGACCGCGCTCGGGGTCCGGCTCGGGCGGGTACGCCTGGGACTCGTCGCACTCGGCGTGATCCTGGCGTCCGTGGCCACGGGGACGGCCGGACCGGTCGACTTCGTCGCCCTGCTCGCCCCGCAGATCGCCCGCCGCATGACCCGCACCGCACAGAACCCGCTGCTCTGCTCGGCGCTGCTCGGCGCGGTGATCGTCGTCTTCGCGGACCTGCTGGCCCGCAGGCTCTTCTCCCCCACCGAACTTCCGGTGGGCGTCCTGACGGCGGCGGTCGGCGCCCCGTACCTGATCTGGCTGATCATCCGCGGTCACGGTGGCCGCTCGGGAGGCAACGCATGACCACGACCCGGCAGCAGGACACCGCGACCAGCCGTCTGACGGTGCGCGAACTGACCCTCGCGTACGAGGACCGCACCGTCGTCCACGAGCTGGACCTCGCCGTTCCCGACGGGAAGGTCACCGTCATCGTCGGGCCGAACGCCTGCGGCAAGTCGACGACGCTGCGCGCACTCGGCCGGCTCCTCAAGCCGCGCGGCGGGGCGGTGCTCCTGGACGGCACCGAGCTGTCGAAGATCCCCACGAAGAAGATCGCCCAGTCGATCGGGCTGCTCCCGCAGACCCCCGTGGCCCCCGAGGCGATCACCGTCTCCGACCTCGTCGCCCGCGGCCGCCAGCCCCACCAGCACTGGTGGCAGCAGTGGTCCCAGGAGGACGAACGGGCGGTGACCGAGGCCATGGAACGTACCGACATCACCGCGCTCGGCTCCCGTTCCGTGGACGAGCTCTCCGGCGGACAGCGCCAGCGCGTCTGGATCGCGATGGCCCTCGCCCAGGACACGGACCTGCTGCTGCTCGACGAGCCGACCACGTACCTCGACATCGCCCACCAGGTGGAGGTCCTCGACCTGGTGCGCCGGCTCGCCGCCCCGGCCGCCGACGGCACCCGCGGCCGGACCGTGGTGACGGTGCTGCACGACCTCAACCAGGCCGCCCGCTACGCCGACCACCTCGTCGCCATGAAGGCGGGCCGGATCGTCGCCGAGGGCCACCCGCAGGACGTCGTCACCGCGGAACTCGTACGCGAGGTCTTCGGCCTCGAAGCCGTGATCGTCCCGGACCCGGTGACGGGCTCCCCGCTCGTCGTCCCGGGCGCTCCCTGGCAGCCCACGCCTTCCTCCTGACACCGCACCCCACCCACGAAAGGCTGCCCATGCCCACCGCCCTCCGCCGCCGTGGAATCACGCTCGGAGCCCTCGCGCTGACCGGCGCGCTCGCGCTCACCGCCTGTGGTTCGTCCGACTCGGACTCCGACGGAGGCGACAGGACCGACGCCGCCGCGACCCACACCGTCAAGACGGCCATGGGCGACGTGTCGGTCCCCGTGACGCCCAAGCGCGTGGTGGTCCTGGACACCGGCGAGCTGGACAGCGCGCTCACCCTGGGCGTGCAGCCCGTCGGCGCGACGCACTCCGCCACGGAGGACGGCTTCCCCGCGTACCTGCCGGCGGAGAAGACGAAGAAGCTCACGGAGGTCGGCGAGATCGCCAACCCCAACATGGAGACCGTCGCCTCCCTGAAGCCGGACCTGATCCTCACCAGCAAGGTCCGTGACGGCGACCGCTACGAGCAGCTCAGCGCCATCGCCCCGACCGTGATGACGGAGTCCACCGGCACCGCCTGGAAGGAGAACTTCCAGGTCCACGCCGAGGCGCTCGGCAAGCAGGCCGAGGCGAAGAAGGTCGTCGCCGCGTACGACGCCCATGTCGCGGAGGTGACCGCGGCGATCGGCGGCAAGGAGAAGGCGGCGGCCACGGACGTCAACTTCGTCCGCTTCGTCGAAGGCGCCGACATCCGCATCTACGGCAAGCAGAACTACATCGGCTCGATCCTCGCCGACCTCGGCATGGGCCGGCCCGCCATCACGGACAAGGCCAAGGACGGCTTCTCCTACGACGTCTCCCCCGAGAAGATCGACCTCGCGGACGCGGACGTCGTCTTCACGTCCACGTACGGCGACCCGGACAAGGCGGGGACGACCAGGACGATGAAGAGCGGCCTGTGGAAGGGCCTGACCGCCTCGAAGAACGACAAGGTCTTCAAGGTCGACGACCGCCTGTGGATCGCCGGCATCGGCTACACGGCGGCGGACCGGATCCTCGACGAGTTCCGGACGAAGCTGTCCGGCTGACGCCGGGGGTCCTGGGCGTCGCGTTGCCCCGGTCCGGGGTGCGGGGTTCCGTCCTCAATCGCCGGACGGGCTTGATGTGGTGCGGGTTGCTCCGCGGGGTGCGGGGTGCGCCTCTGTCCGGTGGTGGGG
>NZ_JAELVH010000020.1 GCF_019399235.1 Streptomyces poriferorum
GCCTTTCGGGGTTCGGCTCGGGGCGTCGGTGCGGGGGCAAGGGGCCGGGACCGTGCGTACGGCCCCGGCCGGGATCAGCCGAGCTTGAGACTGCTGACGAAGAAGCGCTGCGCGGAGAAGAACAGGACGACGGTCGGCAGGGAGACAAGCAGCGCTCCGCCCAGCACGACAGGCGGCCCGACGTTGGAATAGTTGCCCTGGAGTTCTGCGAGCGCGGCCATCACCGGGCGGATGTTGCGGCTGGTGGACAGGGTGATTCCGAAGAGCAGGTCGTTCCAGACGGCGACGAACTGGAAGACGAAGGCGGCGACCATCGCGGACCTGGACAGAGGCACGTGGATCTGCCAGAAGACGCGCCACCAGGACGCGCCGTCCAGCCTCGCCGCCTCGATCACCTCACCGGGCAGCGTCTGGGCGAAGTTGCGCATGATGAAGTACGCGAACGGGATCGCCACCGCGACATAGACCAGGAAAAGTCCGATCTGCGCGTCGTAGAGGCCGGTGCGCGCGTACGCGAGGAACAGCGGGCGCAGGAAGACCTGGAGAGGCAGCAGCGTGCCCGAGTAGATCAGCCAGAACCACAGGGTCTTGCGTTTCACGGGCATGATCACGGTGGCGAACGCGGCGGTCGTGGCGACCACGATGGCGGCGGCCGAGCTGGTCACCGCGTACAGCAGGCTGTTGCCCATCGCGGGGCCCAGCCTGGCCCGGGTCCACGCCTGCGACATGTTGTCGAACAGACCGAAGCCCCCGTGCGGCAGCCAGTGCGGGCTGCCGCTGTAGTCGGCGGCCGGCACCAGGGCGTTGACCACCAGCAGCCAGGTGGGCACGGCCCAGAGGAGGGAGACGAGGACCAGGACCGTGTTGCGGACGGCGGTTCCGGCGGAGATGCGGCGGGTGGTCATGCTCATGCGCCTTTCGGGGTCAGCTGGCGCCGCAGATACAGCCAGGAGGCCAGCAGCACGATGACGGTGAGGACGACGGCGACCGCCGCCCCGGCGCCGGGACGCAGCGCGAGGAACGTCTCCTGGTACATCGAGACCGCGAGGGTCTCGGAGTTGCGGCCGGGACCGCCCTGGGTCAGCACCCAGATGAGGTCGAACGACTTCAGCCCGTTGACCAGGCTGCTGCCGACCACGATGACGGACACGGTCCGCAGCTGGGGCATGACGACGTACCAGAACTTCCGCAGGCCGTCGGCGCCGTCGAGGGACGCCGCCTCCAGGGTCTCCGGAGGAATGGTCTGCAGGCCGACCAGGAAGAGGATCACGGCCACACCGGTGGACTGCCAGGTGTTGGCGACGATCATGACGAGGGTGTTGCCCGGCCATTCGAGCAGCCAGCCCTGGGCGAACGAGCCGAGGCCGAGCGCCTGGAGGGCCTGGTTCGCCGCGCCGTCCGTGGTGAGGATGAAGTTCCACACGACGGCCACCGCGGATCCGGAGATCGCGTACGGCAGGACCACGAGCAGGCGCGCCACCCTGGACCATCCGGACTGGTTGGTCATGACCGCGATGCCCAGGCCCAGGACCAGCGGCAGGGCGACCGTGCCGACCACCCACATCAGGGTGTTCTCTATGGACTTCGCGAGAACCGGATCGCTGAGGAACAGCCCGTAGTTGGTGAACCAGGTGAAGGAGGAGACCCGGCCGTCGCCGAAGAAGCTGCGGTACACCGTCACGGCGAACGGGGTGAGGAGCAGGGCCGCGACGAGCAGGACGGCGGGGGCCAGGAAGCCGGCGCCGGCCAGCCTGTCCTTCAGCCTGCGCGGGGGCGTGCGGACGGGGGATGCGGGCGGCGGCACGGGTGAAGGGGCTGCCGTGGGGCGCCTGTCGACTGCCGATGTCATGATTCGTCCTTGTTCCAGGCGGCCCATTCCTTGGAGGCCCGGCTCGCCATGCTGCGCAGAGTGGCCTCGGACGACATGGCCTGCGTCATGAAGGCGCCCAGGTCGTCGGTGTTCCCCTGCATGAGGTTGGGCGGCCCGGACTGTCCGTAGCGGGGCAGCTCGGTCCAGTGTTCGCGCAGCGCCCTCTTCCTGAGGCGGGCGAGCACCGGATTGGAGGTGACCGCCTGCGGGTTGGCCGAGCCGTCCTGGAGGAAGTCGGTCCACACCCGCTGGACCGAGGGGTTCAGCCAGTTGCCGGCGTTGGCCATGGCGGCGTCGTGCGACACGGCCTTCTCGGGCACGGCTAGGACGCCCGCCTCGGTGATCACGGATCGCTTCGTGGAGGAGTCGACCGGAGGCAGGACGAAGGCGTCGAAGCCCTCTCCCGGCTTCATCCCGGCCGCCGCCAGGCCCTGCGACTGCCAGGAACCGTGCAGGAACATGCCGACCTTGCCGGTCTTCAGCGCGGCGGGACCGTTGTTCTGGTCGAAGTCGGCCGGGGTCATCCAGCCCTTCTTCATGAAGTCCTGCCAGATCTGCATGGCCTTGTGCGCCTGCGGATCGGTGTACCGGGCCCGGCCCGCGATCAGGTCGGCGTAGAAGACCGGATCGACCTTGCTGACGAGCTCCTCGAACCACTCGTACGCGGGCCAGTTGCCGCTCTGCGTGGCGACGAACGGGGTGACGCCGGACTTCTTGAGCACCTCGGCGTTGTGGAGCAGCTCCTCCCAGGTCTCCGGTGCCCGCAGTCCGTGCTTGTCGAAGAGCTCGGTGTTGTAGAACAGCACGTAGTACGACTGGTAGAGGGGCATCCCGTACACGGCGCCCCGGTAGGACATCGCGTCGCGCAGCGATCTGGTCACCCAGCCCTTGCGCTCGTACGCGTCCCACAGTCCGGTCAGGTCGCTGAGGCTGCCGGTGCGCGCGAGTTGCTTGAGGTTGTAGCCGGACTGCCACTTGATCAGGTCCGTCGCCTTGGTCGTCTGCAGGGAGATCTGCGTGACCTGGGTGTAGGCGGTCGGGTTGGGGTTGGACAGCGGGCGCAGCGCGTAGCCGGTGAGCTTCTTGAGCTCGCGTCCGGCTGCGACGTATCCGGCGTCCCAGGTCGCGTTGTCGTTGGCCAGTGACGTCGTCCCCGGTATCGAGGCCGTGCTGTCGCCCCGTGCGCAGCCTCCGGCCAGCGCGGCCGCCGCGCCGGCCCCGAGGCCCGCCAGCACGGTGCGCCGGCGGATCGGGTGGGGCGACTGCTCTGTCGTCCCGCCGGTTGATCTCATGCGTTCACTTCCCTCTGGATCCCGGTGGGATCCGTGGCTCTGGGGTGCGGTGTGGAGATCCGCCGGATGCAGGTACGTCGTTCGTCTCCGCGCTCCGGGTTGCCAGGATGTTAACGACACCACGAGATCGAAACAAGGGTTTCTCTTCGAATCAGATAAATCCGCACTTCAGGATGGCAATCCAGGAGTCATTGCCGGGCACACCTTGTTCGCGCTGAATGTTATCGATACCATTCACCTGCTTGCCGGTCCTCGTCCTCAGGAGCATCTGTGCACCAGCCCCGTCCCTACGAACGCAACCCGCGGTACGCCGCCATCGGCGGCACCGTCGTCACCGGCTGGGCGGCCGCCGCGGCTGACCTGCCGACGGCCTCCACCGTCCTCGCCCTCGACGGACCCGCCGCGCTGGACTGGGAGGAGGCCGCAGGCGCCCTCGCCGCCGCTCTGCGCGCCCGGGGCACCGAGGTCACCCTGTGCGACGTACGGGGCCTCTGGTCCACGGCGGCAGTCGAACGGCTCTGCGTGCCGGCCGCGGACGCGGACCCGTTCTTCCTGCCCCTCGCCGAGTTCTCCATGGGCGACCTCTTCGAGACACCCCCCGTCCAGCAGCGCCCGCGCACCGGCGTCCTTCTCGTCTTCGGTCCGGGAGCCGCCCTCGCCGAACCCGACCTGCTCTGGTGGGCCGACCTCCCCAAGCGGTACGCCGAGGAGGCAGTCACCCGGCGAGAACTGCCGCTCGGCGCCAACCTCGGCCGCCCCGGCACCCCCGGTGAGCTGCGCAGCCTCTTCTACACCGACTGGCCGGTCGGCGACCGCCACCGCGACGCCTTCGCACACCGGGTCGACCGATGGGTCGACCTCCAGGACCCGCAGGGCCCGGCCTCGTTGGACGGCGCCGCCGTGCGGGCCACCCTCGCCGTGCTCGCGACCGGCCCCGTCCGCACCCGTCCCTTCTTCAACTCCACGCCGTGGGGCGGGCAGTGGGCCTCGCGGGAACTCGGCTTCGAGCCGCGGGGCGGTAACACGGCCCTCGGCTACGAACTCATCGCCCCGGAGGCCGGAATCCTGGTCGGCCAGGACGGGGCCGCCCAGGTGGAGATCCCCTTCCAGCTGCTGTGCGAACTGCACCCCGAGGAGTTCCTCGGCCCGGACGTCCACCGCCGCTTCGGCACGTCCTTCCCCATCCGGTTCGACTACCTCGACACCGTCGGCGGCGGCAACCTGTCCCTGCACCTGCATCCGCGGGAGCAGTACATGCGGGAGACGTTCGGCTGGCCGTACACCCAGCACGAGACGTACTACGTGACCGCGAGCGAACCCGGTGCACAGGTCTATCTCGGCCTGCGGGACAGTACTGACGTGGACGTCATGCGCAAGGAGGTCGAGGCGGCCGCCGCGGACGGGCTGCCGCTGCGCGTCGAGGAACACGTGATGAGGCACCCGTCGGAGCCCGGGCAGCTCTTCATGATCCCGGCCGGCACCCCGCACTCGTCCGGCGAGGGCAACCTGGTCCTGGAGATCAGCGCCACGCCCTATCTCTACTCCCTGCGCTTCTACGACTGGCTGCGCAAGGGCACTTCCGGTGCCCCCCGGCCCCTCTCGTACGCGCACGGCTTCGCCAACCTCGACACCTCGCGCCGCGGCGACGACGTCCTGAAGGACCTCGTCCAGCAGCCGCGCACCCTGCGCGAGGGCCTCGGCTGGCGCGAGGAGATCGTCGGCGCCCTGCCGGACATGTTCTACGCGGTGCACCGCTTCGTGATCGAGGGGCAACAGGCCGCGGAGGACGACACCGCGGGCCGCTTCCACATCCTCAACGTCTCGGCCGGCGACGGTGTCGTCGTGGAGACCGCCGGCGGTCTCCGTCACGACCTCGCCTTCGCCGAGACCCTCACCGTGCCCGCGTCCGTCGGTCCCTACCGGCTGCACCCCGTCGGCAGCCGGCCGGTGCACGTGGTGAAGTCCCTGGTGACGCAGGTATGAGCCACGTTCCCGTGCTGGAGATCGGCGGCACGCATGTGACGGCCGCCGTCATCGACACCGGGGCCGGACTGCCCGTCCCCTTCTCGGCCGTACGGCAGCCGGTCCCCGCCGACGCCCCTGCCCGTGAGCTCCTCGACGCGATCGCCGCCGTCGCCGACCGCGTCGAGGTACCGGCGGCCGCGCACTGGGGCGTGGCGATTCCGGGTCCCTTCGACTACGCCACCGGTGTCGGCCGCTTCCGGGGAATCGGCAAGTTCGAGTCGCTGCACGGTGTGGACGTGGGCGCGGAACTGCTCGGCCGGCTCCCGGGGGCCCCGAGCGGCATCAGTTTCGTCAACGACGCCGACGCCTTCGCCATCGGCGAATACCGCGCGGGCGCGGCCGCCGGCCGGCGCCGGGCCGTGTGCATCACGCTCGGCACCGGCGTCGGCTCCTCCTTCCTGGACGGGGGGCATCCGGTCGTGGAGGGCCCCGACGTGCCGCCCGGCGGCAGGGCGCACCGGCTCGCCGTCGACGGGCTCCCGCTGGAGGAGGTGGTCTCCCGGCGTGCGATCCGCGACTTCTACGCCCGGGCCGCCGCGGTGCCCGACGCCCACCGCCTCCCGGACGTGCACGAGATCACCGGCTCCGCCCGCGCCGGCGACGCACACGCCCTGCGTACCGTCCGGCACTGCTTCGGTGCGCTCGGCCGGGCGCTCGCGCCTTGGTGCGAGCGGTTCCGGCCGGACCTCCTGGTCGTCGGAGGGTCGATGGCCGGGTCCTGGGACCTCGTGGGGCCCGCCGTCCGGGCAGGCTTCGAGTCCTGGGCACCCGGGACCGCGCCCCTGACCGTCACGGCCCGGCGCCCTGCCGACGCACCCCTGATCGGCGCCGCCCACTGGGCTCTGCACAGGTCCGCCGGCGCTCCCCCGGTACGGACCTAGAATGACGGCGTTCGTGACGCACCGGCCACCCGACGACCCCGCAGGAGAACTGCCCATGGCACAGCACCGATCGGGCGACGGCGGAGCCCCGACGATGCGCGACGTGGCCGCCAGCGCCGGCGTCAGTGCCATGACGGTCTCCCGGGTGCTCAAGAACGACACCCGGGTCAGCGAGCCGGCGCGGGAGCGCGTGCTCGCCGCCGTCGAGGAGCTCGGCTACCGGCGCAACGAGACGGCGCGCAGCCTGCGCCTGGGCGGCAGCGGAATGATCGGACTGGTCGTCACCAACCTCGCCAACCCGTTCTACTCGCGTCTGGCACTCGGTGTGCAGGAGGTGGCGTCCGAGCACGGCCTGCGGGTTCTGCTCAGCAACACCGCCGAGCAGGTCGACAAGGAGCGCGGGCTCGTCGAGGACCTGGCGTCCCGTCAGGTCGACGGCATGATCGTCGTCCCGGCCGGCAGCAGCCACCGTCACCTGGCGCCCGCCGCGCTGCGCGGCATGCCGATCGTCCTGGCATCCCGGCCGCCCGCCGGGATGGACGCCGACTGCGTCCTGGTCGACGACTTCGGCGGCGCCGAGCAGGCCACCGCACAGCTCATCGCGGACGGTCACCGCCGGATCGGCTTCCTGGGCAACCCGCCCGCCTTGTACACCGGCGCGGAACGGTTCCGCGGATACTGGGCCGCCCACGAGAGCGCCGGGATCGAACCCGACGAGAGCCAGGTACGACGCGGGCTCACCGATGTACCCACCGCCGAGGCCGCCGCACGCGCGCTCCTTGACGCACCCGACGCGCCGACGGCTCTCTTCTGCACCAACAACCGCCTGACGCAGGGAGCCATCCGCGCCGTGCGGGCGCTCGGCAGACCGGTCGCGCTCGCCGGCTTCGACGACTTCGACCTCGCCGACGTCCTCGGTCTGCCGCTGACGATCGTCTCGTACGACGCCGACGAGATAGGGCGGCGGGCGGGCCAGATGCTCATCGACCGGATCAATGGCTCGTCCGCCGGGCCGATCCCGGCCCGCAGAACCGTCGTCCCCACCCACGTCATCCGCTACGGGACGCACTGACCCAGCCCCTGCCGCCCCTTCCACGGCACCGGCTTGCCCTTTTCGCCTCCCCGCAATCCCTCACGGAGTTCCCATGCACCACGACCGAACGGTCACCGAACGCCGGCTCGCCCGCGTACTGGACCAGCGCCTGCGGCCCGCGGTGTACCGCGAGAGCCTGCCGTTGGACGTCGCGATATGGAACGTCAGCGGCGAGCCCGTGCCCGTGTCCGAAGGAATCGCCGCGCCGTACGAACCGGTCCGTACCGGCGCAACGTGGGGGCCGGCCTGGTCCACCAGCTGGTTCCGGATCAGCGGCACGGTTCCCGCCGCCTGGGCCGGGGAGCGGGTCGAGGCGGTTCTGGACCTCGGCTTCGGCGCCACCCAGCCGGGCTTCTCCGCGGAGGGCCTCGTGTACCGCGCCGACGGAACGCCGGTCAAGGCTCTCAACCCCCGCAACGTGTGGCTCCCGATCGCCGAACCCGCCCGTGGGGGCGAGGAGTTCGTCTACTACGTCGAGGCGTCCGCCAATCCGGTCATCTTCGACTCGGGTACGGACGGTGACCCGTTCGTACCTACCCGGGCCGGCGGTGTCGCCCCCTGGCTGCACGGCGACGGGGCTCCGGACGAGCCGCTGTACCGGCTGAACCGGATGGACCTCGCCGTCTTCGACTCCGTCGTGTGGGAACTCGTACAGGATATGGACGTGCTCGGCGGGCTGATGCACCAGCTGCCCGAGGACTCCACCCGGCGCCGGCAACTGGCGCATGCCCTGGGCCGCGCCCTGGACGTCATCGACCTCCAGGAGATCGGCGGCAGCGCCGCGCACGCTCGCGAGATCCTCGCCCCCGCGCTGGCCTCCCCCGCGCACGCGGGCGCCCACCGCGTCTCCGCCGTGGGCCACGCGCACATCGACACCGCCTGGCTCTGGCCCGTACGCGAGACGGTCCGCAAGGCGGCCCGGACCGTCTCGAACGTCACCGCGCTGATGGACGACCATCCCGGCTTCCGCTTCGTCATGTCGCAGGCGCAGCAGCTGGCCTGGCTCAAGGAGCAGCGGCCCGAGGTGTTCGCCCGGGTGGTCGAGAAGGTGCGCACCGGGCAGTTCCTGCCCACCGGCAGCCTCTGGGTGGAGCCCGACACCAATCTCTCCGGCGGGGAGTCGCTGGTCCGGCAGTTCGTACACGGGAAGCGCTTCTACCTGGAGGAGTTCGGGGTCGAGACGAAGGACATGTGGCTGCCCGACACGTTCGGCTACAACGCGGCCCTGCCCCAGCTCATGAAGCTGGCCGGCATCGAATGGTTCCTCACCCAGAAGATCTCCTGGAACACCACCAACGCCTTCCCCCACCACACCTTCTGGTGGGAGGGCATCGACGGGACCCGCATCTTCAGCCACTTCCCTCCCGTCGACTCCTACAACGGCGACCTGTCCGGCGCCGACATCGGACACACCGAGCGCAACTTCCGGGACAAGGGCGCGGCCAACCGTTCCCTCGTCCCCTTCGGCTACGGCGACGGCGGCGGTGGGCCCACCCGCGAGATGCTGGCACGGGCGCGAAGGCTGGAGGACCTCGAAGGCTCGGCCCGGCTGGAGATGGAGGGCCCGGCGGAGTTCTTCACCAAGGCCCGCCAGGAGTACGCGGACGCCCCCGTCTGGGTCGGCGAGCTCTACCTCGAGCTGCACCGCGGCACGCTCACCAGCCAGCTCGCCACCAAACAGGGCAACCGGCGCAGCGAACACCTGCTCAGGGAGGCCGAGCTGTGGGCCGCGACCGCGGCCCTGCGAACCGGCCTGCCGTACCCGTACGAACTGCTCGACCGGGTGTGGAAGACGGTGCTGCTCCACCAGTTCCACGACATCCTGCCCGGGACGTCGATCGCCTGGGTGCACCGCGAGGCGGAGGAGACGTACGCGGAGGTGGCCCGCGAGCTCGGCGAGGTCATCGACACCGCCCAGCGCAGCCTCGCGGCGGGCGGGAGCGGCAGCGGGGCGGGCGGTGAGACCGTGTTCAACGCGGCGCCGCATGCCCGGGACGGCGTTCCCGCGCTCGGCGCGTCACCGCGTGCGCGGGCTGCCGGCCCCGTCGCCGCCCGGCCCACCGGGGACGGCGGGTTCGTCCTGGACAACGGCCTCGTACGGATCACGGTGGACGCCCGGGGTCTGGTGGCCTCCGCCCTCGACCTGACCGCCGGACGCGAGGCGCTCGCACCGGGCACGGTCGGCAACCTCCTCCAGCTGCACCAGGACTTCCCGAACCAGTGGGACGCCTGGGACGTCGACGCGTTCTACCGCAACACCGTGCGTGACCTGACCGAGGCCGACGAGGTCAGTGCGGTCCCCGGCGGTGGCGTACGGGTGGTGCGCAGCTTCAACGCCTCCCGCATCACCCAGGTGCTGCGCCTGGCCGAGGGAAGCCGCCGTCTGGACATCGAGACGGACGTCGACTGGCAGGAGTGCGAGAAGATCCTCAAGGCCGCCTTCCCGCTCGACGTACGGGCGGCGGAGTCGAGCGCCGAGATCCCCTTCGGTCATGTCCGGCGCCCCACGCACAGCAACACCTCGTGGGACAGTGCCCGGTTCGAGATCTGTGCGCACCGCTACCTGCACCTCGCGGAACCGGGCTGGGGCGCGGCCCTGGTCAACGACTCAAGCTACGGCCACGACGTGACGCGGGACGTCCGCCCGGACGGCGGGACCACCACGACGGCGCGGATCTCGCTGCTGCGGGCCCCTCTCTTCCCGGACCCCGACTGTGACCGGGGTGAACACCGTCTGCGGTACGCGCTGGTCCTCGGCGCGGACATCCACGACGCGATCCGCGAGGGATACCACTTCAACCTGCCCGAGCGTGCCGTTCCCGGCGGTGCGGCTGTCGAGCCGCTGGTGGGGACCGATGGGGACGGTGTCGTCATCGAGGCGGTCAAGCTCGCGGACGACCGTTCGGGCGACGTGGTCGTGCGCCTCTACGAGTCCGGGGGCGGTCGTGTGCGGACCACTCTCAGGGCCGGTTTCCCTGTGGCCTCCGCACGGATCACGGACCTGCTGGAGCGGGACCTGGAGGGCGCGGCGGCACCGGCCTTCCACGGGGCCGAGGTGACGCTGTCCCTTCGCCCGTTCCAGATCCTGACCCTGCGCCTGGTACCCGCCGGAAACGGGGCCTCACCCGCCGACGCGGGCTGAGGGCCGTAGCCGCCGGGGCGCGGTTCGAAAGGAGCCCCGTCCACCCGAAGCCGCTGGGCGGGACTCCCCGTACACGACCTGAGCGTGCCGCGACGACGGTCTGCGTCCCGGAGAGAGGCGATGAGCCACCGGTCAAGGGGGCACTGCCCCGGCAGTGCTGGTGAGCCGGCCTGCTCCTGCTGCGCAGGCCGTAGCGTGCGGGGAGTGTCAGGATATTCCCATGGATGTCCGGACGAGGAACCATGTATCGGTGACGGGCCGGGAAGGCGGCCCGGTGGTCATGCTGGCCCATGGTTTCGGATGTGATCAGAACCTGTGGCGTCTCGTGGCCCCCGCCCTGGAGGAGCACTTTCGGGTGGTCCTCTTCGATCACGTGGGGGCGGGGCGCTCCGATGTGTCCGCCTGGAGCCCGGAGCGGTACTCCACTCTGGATGGTTATGCGCAGGATGTCATCGAAATATGCCGGGCGCTCGACCTCGGTCCCGTGGCCTTCGTCGGGCATTCGGTCAGTTCCATGATCGGTGTCCTTGCGGCCGTGCGGGAGCCCGGTCTCTTCGACAGGCTGATCCTCCTCACCCCGTCACCCTCGTACATCGACGACGGTGACTACCACGGAGGATTCAGCGAGCAGGACATCGACGAACTGCTCGAGTCGCTGGAAAGCAACTACCTCGGCTGGTCCGCGACCATGGCACCGGTGATCATGGGGAACCCGGAGCGCCCCGAGCTGGGTGAGGAGCTCACCAACAGCTTCTGCCGAACGGATCCGGACATCGCACGGGTGTTCGCGCGAGCCACGTTCCTCTCCGACAACCGCGCGGATCTCGCCGAGGTGACCGTGCCGACGCTCATCGCCGAGAGCGCGCGCGACACCATCGCCCCGCGTGAGGTGGGCGCCTTCGTCCACGAGCAGATCCCCGGCAGTCAGCTGGTCACTCTGGACTCAACGGGCCACTGCCCCCAGCTGAGCGCCCCCGAGGAGACGACCCGGGCGATCACCGCCTTTCTGCAGGGGCCGTGACGGTGCACCAGGGCGGCGAGGAAGCCAACGGCTTGTGGGCGGCAGGGAATCGCGACCAGGAACAGCTGTCGTTCGCCGCCCTGTTGGAGGACAGTGCGGAGGACCTGTACGAGAACGCGCCCTGCGGCTACCTCTCCACACTGATGGACGGGCGGATCGCCAAGGTCAACGGGACCCTGTTGAACTGGCTCGGCTACCGCCGGGAGGAACTGGTGGGTCACAGGAAGTTCCCCGACCTGCTGACCATCGGCGGCAGGCTCTACCACGAGACGCATTTCGCGCCGCTGTTGCACATGCAGGGTGAGGTCAACGGCATCGCGCTGGAGCTCAAGGCCGCGGACGGCAGCCGGCTGCCGGTCCTGGTCACCTCCAAGGTCAAGCAGGACCGCGACGGTGAACCGCTGCTGATCCGCACCACCCTCCTGGATGCCCGGGACCGGCGCGCCTACGAGCGTGAGCTCCTGCGCGCCCGGCAGGAGGCCGAGCGCGACCGCGAACGGCTGCAGCGCCTCGCCACGACTCTGCAGCGCACCCTGATCCCGCCGGCACTCGAACCGGTTCCGGGCCTGGACGTCGCCGAGCACTATCACTTCGCGTCCTCCGACGAGGTGGGCGGGGACTTCTACGATCTGTTCCCGCTGGCCGACGGCCGATGGGGCTTCTTCATGGGGGACGTGCGCGGCAAGGGCGCCGACGCGGCCGTGGTGACGTCACTGGCGCGGTACACCCTGCGAGCCGCCGCGGTCTCCGACCCGGAACCGGCTGCGGTCCTGGCCAACCTCAACACGGCGCTCAACCGCCAGGCGCAGGAGGACGAGCCCCGGTTCTGCACGGTGATCTTCGGCCTGCTGACCTGCGCGGGCAACGGCACGGGAGTCCATATCGTGCTGGCCGGCGGCGGGCACCCCCCTGCCATGCTGTTGCGTGCCGACGGCAGCGCCGAGTACCGGCCCACGCCCGGCGGCCAGTTGGCAGGAGTCGTCCAGGACGCCCAGTTCACCACCGTCACCCTGGATCTGCATCCCGGCGACACCCTGCTGCTCTACACCGACGGTCTGACCGAAGCGCGTACCTCGAAGGCAGGCGAACGCTACGGCGAGGAGGCCCTCCTCGGCTTCGCCCGGGCCCTCGCGCCCACCTCGGCCACCGGCGCTGTCAAGGCTCTCACCGGCCTCCTGGACTCGTTCGGCGAAGGACTCGACGACGACACCGCACTCCTGGCGATGAGCGTTCCCCCGACCGGTCAATGAGCGGAACCGGAGCCGCGGAAGCTCGTGGGAAGTGCTGAGCAGACGCCGCGGACCGCTGCGCCGTACCGGGGAAGAGCGTCTGCCGGGACGCTGTTGGCAGCTCCCGTCGGGCGCCCGTGGAAGGTACTGGAGTCCGGCCTGCCGCTGAACATGGCGCGCATGCCTGGCGGACGGTTTTGGGGGCAGAAGGCCGGTCACCGGGAGGGACGAGCCCGCGCCCGACCACCACTGCTGCCTCGCAGCGCTCAAGACTGGGAGCGCCATGCCTACCGCGTCACCGGAAAGACCCGTCCGTCGGACCGCCGAGCCCGGTCCCGTCTCCCACCCCGGGCGGTCACCCGCCCTGACCAGTGGCTGGGGACCGGCCGCCGTGCGGATCGGCGCGCTGACCGTCTGCCAGGCAGCCCTGATGGTGGGGCTCGGTCTTCTGATCACCGGACCCGCCGCTGGGATGTATCCCCTGTCCGTCGAGGACCATGTCAACGAGAGTCTCGAGCACCTGCGCAACGGGGCTCTCAACGACGTGTCACTCTTCGCCTCGGAGGCCGGCAACACCGCCACGGTGATCATCACCACCGTCCTTGTCTGTGCGGGCCTGATCCTGATACCCAGGCTGCCGAAGTGGCGGGAAGCGGTGTTCCTCGCCGTCTCCGTCTCGCTCCAGGCACTGGTGTTCCTGGTCATCACCACGTCCGTGGACCGCGACAGGCCGGATGTCGATCGCCTCGACGCCTCGCCGCCGACGGCCAGTTACACCTCCGGCCACACGGGTGCCGCCACGGCGCTCTACGGCGGCCTCGCCGTTCTGGCACTCTCCCGTATCCGGGGCCCGTGGCGGAAAGCGGTCGGTGGACTGCTGCTGCTCATACCGCTGCTGGTGGCGGTCGCACGCCTCTACCGGGGGATGCACCATCCCAGCGACGTTCTCGGCGGACTGCTGAACGGCGGCCTGTCGCTCCTGATCGTCGGTCGCCACCTCATGACCGACGGCCACAGCCCCGCTCCCGCACCGTCGAACGCCATGGAGATCGCGCTGAAGGCCGCGGAGGAACGCGCCGAACGTGTCGCCGGCCATACCGTCGTCATCGTCAACCCGACCGTTACGGATGACGCGCAACGCGACAGCCTGCGACTGGTCCTGGAGCAGCACGGTCATCACGCCGCGGAGTTCGTCACCACCACCGCCGACGACCCGGGCGGTGGCCAGACCTCCGCAGCCATCGAGGCGGGCGCGTCCCTGGTGGTGGTCTGCGGCGGCGACGGGACCGTCCGGGCGGCGGCCGACTCGCTGGCCGGCACCGGAGTTCCCCTGGCCGTGGTGCCCTGCGGCACCGGCAATCTGCTGGCCCGGAACCTCGGTCTGCCCCTGAGACCGGCGGATGCCCTGGCCGCAGCGCTTTCGGGCCGTGCTCGCAGGATCGACATCGGGCGGATCGAGGGCGACTGCCTCCCGGCCACGCGCTTCACCGCCATGGCCGGTGCCGGTCTGGACGCCGCGATGCTGGAGAACACCGGAGACCGCGCGAAATCCGCGTGGGGCTGGCCTGCTTACGTGGTGGCCGGTGTGAGCAGCCTGCGCGCACCCCGGATGTCCGTGGCGATCCGGCTGGACAGCGGGCCGGTCCTGCACCGCACCGCCCGTATGGTGCTCCTCGCCAACATCGGCAAGGTGCAGGGCGGCGCCGCGCTCGTCCCCGCCGCCGAGCCCGACGACGGTCTGATCGATCTGGCCGTCTTCGACCCCCATGGGCCCACCGGCTGGCTGCGCACCCTCGGCATACTGCTGCGCGGCCGCTCGAAACCGCCTTGCCCCCGTGCGCGGGGCAGCTTCCCCCCTGCCGGTGGGGAGCACCCAGGCACCCCGGTGGAGTACTTCGCCTTCCGCCGCGCCGAACTCCGCTTCGCATCGGAGCAGCCGCGTGAGATCGACGGAGATCCGGTAAGCCCGGGCCGGCTGCTCGTGGCCGAGGTCGAGCCCGGGGCCCTGACCGTGCTCCTGCCGTCGGGGGATGAGTGAATGGGCACCGCGACCCGGGTCCCGCAGACCCGCGACATGACTGGTGACGAGCTGTCCGCCGACGAGGCCCTGGCCTCGCTGCGCCGTTACGGCCGCTGGCCGCTGGTACGTGACTCCTTCATCCGCTTCCGCTACGCCGACGGCTTCAGCCACTCCCGTGCGCTCGCCCTGCAGACCGTTCTCGCGGTGATACCCCTCGTCATCGCCTTCGTCGGGCTGTCCGCCTCGCTGCATACGGAGAACGTGGGGAAGGTGGCGGAACTGACCATCCACCGCATCGCCGCGGGTCCGAGCGCCGAGGTGGTGGACGATGCCCTCGCCCGGAGCCGCCGCCGCGCCGGCGAGGGTTCTCAGCTCACGCTCTGGTTCGGTCTGGCCTTCTCCCTGGTGAACGTCACCACGGCGATGTGCCAGATCGAACGCGGCGCCAACAGGATCTACGGGGTGGAGCGCGACCGCCCCTTCCACCTGAAGTACTTCCGGGGTCTGGTCATGGCACTGGCTGCCGGTGTCCCGCTGGGCATCGGATTCATCCTGATGGTGGTGGGCGGCGACCTGGCCGCCGCCGCCGTGACGGTCTACGACCTCGGCGACGACGCCGGGAACTCCTGGGATCTGCTGCGCTGGCCCTGCGGACTGCTGCTCGCTCTCATCTCCGCGAGCGCGATCTTCCGCCGGTCCCCCCGCCGCAGGCAACCCGGCTACACCTGGCTGGCGTTCGGGGCCGCCGTCTACCTGGTGCTGTGGACGGCGCTGACGTGGCTGCTCAGCCTCTACCTCGCGGTCAGCGGGTCCTTCGACACGGTCTACGGGCCGCTCAGCGCCTTCATGTCGCTGCTCCTCTGGGCCTATCTGACCTCCATCGCCCTCTTTCTCGGTCTGTCCTTCGCCGCGCAGCTCGAAGCCGCGCGTGCGCGTCGGCCCGGCCCCATCCACCCCGACCCTGGAGCGTGAGCGGTGGTGCGCACGACCGGCCCGCTGGTTCGCCGACACCGTGTCCGGGCGGCCGACCGCAGATTCGGTGTCCGGCTGTTCGGAGCCGTGGCGGTCGCCGCGCTCGCCGCGGTGCCCTTCGGTCTCCTTCTCGTCCTCGTCGAAGGCCGGTGGCACCCGCTCCGCGTCATGGACGCGGGCGGAGCGCGGCGGCTGCACGGGACCGCGCTCGCACACCCTGCGTGGACGAGCACACTCCGCTTCCTGTCCGACTGGGTCTGGGACCCGGCGACGCTCCGTACCGTGGTCGCTCTGCTGACGGTGTGGCTGCTCCGGCGGCGGGCCTGGCGGCTGGCCGCCTGGGCCGGCGCGACGACTGTGGCGAGCGCGCTGACCGGGCTCCTGGTCAAGACCGTCGTCGAGCGGGCCAGGCCTTCCCTGCCGGACCCGGTGGCGCAGGCACCGGGCTTCTCCTTCCCCTCCGGGCACGCGATGACCGCCACCACCTCGTTCGCCGTACTGCTCCTCGTCCTGCTGCCGCTGGTGCCCCGTGGCGGGCCGAGAATCCTCTGCTGGTGCGTGTCGGTGCTCTCGGTCCTGGGTGTGGGCTTCACCCGGATCGCGCTGGGCGTTCACTGGTTCAGTGATGTGGTCGGCGGCTGGCTCCTCGGCCTCGCCGTGGTGGCCTCGACCACCTGGGCCTTCGAGGCGTGGCGCGCCGACTCCGGCCGTGGCCGCAGCACGGTGGCCGAGGGCCTGGAGCCCGAACTGAACGAGGACGCTCCGGAGCGGTGACCGACGGGCGGGCGGCGGTCCCGGCCGGCGCGGCCCGGGCAGGCCAGACTGTCGCCATGGCAAAGGAACGGCTGCACTTCGACGGATGGATCGGAGCCGTCGGCACGGTCTCCGGGACGCGGATCGTGTGGGGGCATTGGCCACGGTCTCCGTTCGGGGCGTTCAGCGACGTCATGATCGAGCACCCGGACGGCGAGCGCCGTCTGTTCGCCCCCTCCCGCCGGATCGCCGAATTCGTCGCGGACACCTACACGTTCGAGCATGTGGAGGTGGTTCCGGTGGAGGTCAGGAGCGACGGAAGCCGCTGGCACGTCGGTGCGGGGCCGCTCGTGCTGGACCTCGTCACCGGTTCAAGGTCCGCCCTGGGCCTGCTGCTGCGTACGGTGCCGGCGCCCCTGGCCCGCAGCCGCACCTGGGCCGCCGTCTGCGACGTACCGGCCCGCCTGCTGCCGGGTGTCCGCACGCTGGGGCGCGCCGGCCCGGACCGCCGTGAGTGGTACGGGGCCCGGGACCTGCACCGTGTCCGTGCGGCAACCGCGACGCTGGGCGCTCGGAACCTCGGCGGACTCGCCCCCGTCGACCCGCCGGTCACCTTCGGGTTCGGGTCGGCGCCCCGCGTCCCGTCGGTCGTCCGGGTCACCTCCACCGTGGAGATCGCCCGGGGCCCGGGCCACCGCCCCACCTCGACGGGCTGACGGTCCCGGCCGGCCCGCAGGACACCGGGCCCGCAGGAGCCTCTTGCGGGCCCGGTCCCGGCAGCCGTACCCCGTCACCGTGACAGTTCCCCGAAGCCCGCGCCTTGCTCGACGAGCCGTGTGAACACACCGTCAGGCGGTCCTGCGACCGACCGGTCGGAGCCCTGTCGCCCGGGCCCGAACACGTGGGTTAGCCTTGCCGACGCAATCCGACACGGGGTGCCCCGACCAGCGGGGCTGAGATCACACCCGTCGAACCTGAACCAGTTAGCACTGGCGGAGGGATGTCACCGATGTCATTTCCACATGCTCCGAGCGGCCCGGCGGCCACCGGTCACCCGCCCGTCCTCGACGGGCGGACGCCCTCCGCATCCGGTGATCTGCGCATCGAGACCCGCGGGATCGCCCCGGTCCCCGAGTCGCACCGCTACGGTGCTCCCGGGCGGCTGTTCACCGTGTGGTTCGCCCCGAACCTCACGATGACGGGCGTCTTCACCGGCACGATCGGCATCGTTCTCGGGCTGGACTTCACCACCGCGCTGGTGGCCGTCGTGCTCGGCACCCTCGTGGGCGCCGCGCCCACCGCGTACCTCGGGACCTGGGGCAGTCTCACGGGCACGGGTCAACTGCCGCTGGCGCGACTCGCCTTCGGCCGGGCCGTTGCCGTGCCGGGCGTACTGCAGTGGCTTTCGTCGGTCGCGTGGGACGCGCTGATCGGCCTCTTCGGCGGGGACGCGCTGGCTCGACTGTGCGGATGGCCGTTCTGGCTGGGCGTACTCGTGATGATGGTGGGGCAGGGGCTACTCGGTGTCTTCGGCTACGAGGCGATACACCGGCTGCAGAAGGTCATGACCTTCGTGCTGGCCGCCGCGTTCGTCGCGCTGGCCGTGAAACTCCTCGACGGCGTCCACCCCACCACCAGCGGGTCGGTACACGGCGCCGACCGCGCCGGCGCCTTCGTGCTCACCAGCACCATCGCGCTCAGCCTCGCGCTGTCCTGGGCCCCGTACGCCAGCGACTTCAGCCGGTACCTGCCACGGTCCGCCTCCCGCCCCCGCATGTTCTGGTACACGCTTCTCGGTATCTCGGTCTCCTTCGTCGCGGTGCAGGCGCTCGGCCTGTGGGGAGCGTCCGCCTTCACCGACCAGACCGCGAAGGGCGTCGACGAACTGCTGGGAGGCGGCGCGCTCGGCGCGTTCGGACTGCTGGCCGTCGCGCTGGCGGCGCTGTGCAGCAACGCGATGAACGACTACAGCGGCTCCCTGGCCCTTCAGACCGTCGGGGTGCCCATCCCGCGGCCGCTGGCGGCGGCGCTCTCCGCCGTACTCGGCTTCCCGCTGGTGCTGTGGATGCACGCCGCGGACACCACGGCCCGCTTCCAGAACGTGTTGCTGTTCGTCGGTTACTGGATCCCCGGGTTCGTGGCGGTCGTGGCCGTCGACTGGTTCGCTCGCGCCGGGGAGAGGGGCGGAGTTCCGTTCGATCCGGCTGCCGAGGGTGACCGGCCGCAGCCGTGGTGGCCCGCCCTCGCGGCGTTCGTCGTCGCCTTCGGCGCGGCGGTTCCGTTCATGGACACGAGCCTGTACGTGGGGCCGGTGGCCGCGGCTCTGCACGGCGCGGACCTCGCGTACTACGTCGCGTTCGTCGCGGCGCTCGCCGTCTACGCGCCCCTGCGGTTGCGCCGCCGGGCGGCCGGCCGCTGAGCCGGTGGGGTCACCGCACGGCTGTACGCCCGCGCTCCGGACACGGGATGATCACCGCCATGATGATTACTCATGATGGCTGCTCGCCAACGGTCCACCCCACGGCCTATGTCGCTCCGACCGCCACGCTGTGCGGGAACGTGCGGGTGGGCGCCGGGTGCCGGGTGCTGTTCGGTGCGGTACTCACCGCCGAGGGCGGACCGGTGGAGGTCGGCGAGGGCAGCATCGTGATGGAGAACGCGGTCCTGCGAGGTACCCGGCGGGACCCGCTGGTTCTGGGACGGCAGGTGCTGGTGGGCCCCACCTCCTGCCTGACCGGTTGCCGGGTCGAGGACGAGGTCTTCCTGGCCACCGGCAGCCGCGTCTTCAACGGCGCACGGATCGGGACCCGATCCGAGGTGCGGATCAACGGCATCGTGCATCTGCGCACCGTGCTGCCGGCGGACTCGATGGTGCCGATCGGATGGGTCGCCGTCGGCGACCCGGTGCGCATCCTTCCGCCGGAGCAGCACGACGGGATCTGGGCGGTGCAGAAGGAACTGGACTTCCCCGGTCACGTTTTCGGCCTCGACCGCCCGGCCGACGGCGAGAGCCTGATGCCGGCGATCTCGGAACGTTTCGGCCGCAGCCTCGGCCGGCACAGCGACGACCAGGAGATCTGAGCCGCGCAGGAGTGCCCCCGGTGAGGCCGGTCGGCGCACGGCAGGCCGGAGGGCATATCCGCTCCCGCGCGGGCGACGCTCAGACGTTCACACGCGGGACGCTCTTGTTCCAGGTGCGGGAGAAAACCCTGCGGCCGTCCTCGTAGCCGTCCAACGTGGCATCGACGTGGAAATCGGTCTCGTCCGACGTCAGGATCGTGCGGGTCTCCAGTCTCCACCCGGACGTCCCGTCCGGGACGGCCGAAAGGCGCCAACGGCACGTCATCCGGGGCCGCCACGGGCCGGACCGGCAGGGTGAGGGAGCTGCCGGCCTCGTGAACGCTCAGCCGGGCAGGTGAGGGTGCCGGCCAGACGAGCGGCCAGTACGAGGTCGAGAGCAAGAGGCACACGCGATGTCCGGCGGGGAATACCTGGGCGGCTCCGTTGAGCGGGATCCGGACCCGGTAGATCCTGCCCGGTTCGAGTGGTTCAAGAGCGCCATCACCCGATCGGTGCGCGAGGTTGAGCACCCCGTAGGTCACCCGCCTCGCACGGCCGTCGGGAGCGACGTCCGACAGGCGGACGGTGACCTGCGCCGCCCGGCCCGACGAGGACACCAGCGGTTCCGCGGCGGGGGCGCCGAGGATATCCAGGCGTTCCGTCAGGGGCTGTGTATCGAAGACGAGTGAGCGCCGTCCTCCTCGCGCTGGTCGTACGGCAGATCCGGCGGGGCGTTGCAGGAGGCCCACTTCCCAGTGTGAGGGAGCTTGTGCGACCAGGGCCCGATCAGCCCCTTGCGGGGTACGCCGACATGGCTCAGGAGACGTTTCACCGCGTTGGAGTACCCGTCCGCCCAGCCACTGGAGGCGAGCACTTCTTCCGCATCGCGCTGTTCCCGTTCCAGGTACTCGTCCCGGAGGACCCCCTCCGACTCCCCCGTGCCTCGCACGGTCTACCCGCACGCAGACGTAACCGTGGCCGGCGATGTAGGGGTGGTGGATCGCGTCGCGGGTGGAGGTCAGGTCGTTCTTCCGGTACGGAATGGCCTCCAGGGTCGCCGGGACAGGCTCGGCGTCCGACCCGCTGGGGCGCCAGACCCTCGCTGACAGCCGGACCCCGTCCGACATGGTGATGGTGACGTGGTCCTCCTGCAGAACCGTGTACGGCAGTTGACCGGCATGTCGCACACCGATGGTCTGCTCCCTCCTGCTCCTGCTCCTGTCCCCGTTCACGGCGGCTCCCGGTCACAGCCGCCCGGAGCCGTTTCGTCGAAGGTGAGGCCCGACGCGGCGACGCACTGGTCGAACTTGCGCCGCAGGCCCTTCTCGTCGTCCGCTCCGGTGAAGATGTGCGCGACCTCGTAGCTGTAGCTGTAGCTGTCCTGGGAATGCCTTGGATTCATCTCCAGCAGGCTGATCTCGTCCGTCTCCGAGTCATAGAAGTACTCGATGCTGAATGTGTCCGCGTCCATTCCTATCTGCCGCATCATTCGCCTTCTCACCTCATGAAGTCGCCGTATCACCCCCGGGAGAAGCATGCTCGGATACTGGTGGCGCAGGAAACAAGACGAGCCCGGGTAGTTGATCGAGTCGAGCACTCCGTAGACGGTGACTTCCCCTTCGTGCACATAGCCTTCCACGGCCACCTGGAGACCCGTCATGGCCTCCTCCTCAAGACAGACCTGGCCGCCCACGCCGGCCGTTTATGGCGGCAGTTCGAGAAGACTGACCACCGCGTCGAAGGGCCTTCCGACCTCGCCGATCCCTTTTCGTATCCTGTCGACGGCCGCACGGAACTCCGCGATGTCCGAGACCGCGTAGGCGAGTTCCGAGGAGTAGGCGAGAGCAGGCTTGAGCCACATGGGAAAAGCCACACCGTCGGGCGGCCGGGGGTCCGTGCTGTCGAGGTCCACCCGTCCGAAGTCCGGGGTGCGCGTCAATGCTGCCGTCGTGCGCGTCGAGGACCGCGCGGGACCGGCTCATCAGATCGGCGACCGAGACCTCACCCTCCTGCAGTTCCGTGATGCTGAGCAGTGGATTGAGCCTGTACGTGTCGGCGTCCGGGACAGCGTTCAGCGTCGGCAGGTTGGCTTCGTCGAGGCCGGGCACGAAGATGTTCCGCCGGTGGGACACGGCGTTGTCCTTTCGTGAGGGTTCACGACGCGTGCCCTTCCCACGCGCTCCGAACCGGCGTCCCGGGACGGGCGGGCCAATTCCTGCAGAACACACAGATGCGGGGTGGCCCCGACCTGCTGGTCGGGGCCACCCCGCACTGCTGAACTACTGAATTGCTGACCGGTCGTCGATGACTACCAGCGGTACCAGCGGCCACGGTGGCCGCCCGCTCCGACGGAGCGCATGACAAAGCCGAGCAGCCAGACAGCCAGCACGATCACTGCCACGATCCACAAGGCCTTCAATGCGAATCCGGCACCGAAAAGAACGAGAGCGAGCAGGAGAACGAGAAGCAGGGGAACCATAGTTATCAACCTCCAGGATCTCGAATGCCCTGCCCACCACCTCTCATGCATCAGAATCCGCTGGTTTCTCCGCCGGAACCACGGGAACAAGAGCCGCTCGGCCGCGAGGCGGCTTCCTCCCTTCTTCGCCCGTTCCCCCCGTCCCGCAAACTCTCCGAGAAGCAGACGCATGGGGACGGGAAGGCAGGGCATGCGGTCTCCCGAGAGAGCGTCACCGCTTTGCACGGGACGCCGACACCCTCCGCCGTTTCACCTGTGGAAGGTGAAGAATCTCTATGAAGGAGCCATTTCATGAGTGACAACATCTGGGGCTACCAGCCGGCCGCCAACTACACCGCGGGCACCGACCTGATCGGATACAAGGTCGAAGCCACCGACGGGAGTATCGGCAAGGTGGACAAGCACTCGGACGAAGTCAACTCCTCGTACCTCGTGGTGGACACCGGCCTCTGGATCTTCGGCAAGCACGTCCTGCTCCCGGCCGGCACGGTACTCAGCGTCGACCCGGACGAGCAGAGGATCTTCGTCGACCTGACGAAGGACCAGATCAAGCACTCCCCCGAGTTCGACAAGGACAAGCACGTCGGCGACGCCGGATACCACGAGCAGGTCGGCAACTACTACGGCGGTCACCGCCGCACCTGATTCTCGCGGGACTGCAGTAGGCAGGGGCCCGACCGGATTCTCCGGTCGGGCCCCTGCCGTCTGCTCGGCCGTGACGCCGGCGCGACCGCGCAGCGGCTGCGGTTTGACCTTGACACGGTGACAGGCCCTTCGCTGTCTGCCGAGGAGGTGGTCGAGATGACGGCCATGAAACAGGACACGGATGCGTTGCGAGCGCTCCAGGGGCTGGAGGACAGCCGTTCCTCCGTGCGGCTGCGGGCTGCTCTGACGGTCGGCTCGACGCCCGACCCGGGCTTCGTCGACAAACTCGTCCAGCGGTGCGGGATCGAGCCCGACTTCTTCGTCCGCGACATGCTGACCTGGGCTCTCACCCGCCACCCGGTGTCCACGACACTCCCCCGGCTGGTCCGCGAACTCCGTTCGGAACGTCCGCAGGCCCGCAGCCAGGCACTGCACACCCTGTCCAAGATCGGGGACCGGCAGGCTTGGCCGGCCATCACACGGGCGCTGCTGACCGACGCCGACCACGAGGTCGCACGGGCCGCCTGGAGGACCGCGGTCGCGCTCGTACCGGAGGGCAGGGAGTCGGCCCTGGCCGTGGTGCTCGCGACGCAGCTCGGGCGCGGGGACCGGGAGACGCAGCTGAGCCTCAGCCGTGCTCTGGTCGCGCTGGGTGAGGTCATCGTGCCGGCTCTGCACGGAGCGACGACGGCTTCCGGCCCGCAGGTGCGCGTCCACGCGCTCGCCACCCAACGACTGCTGCACGATCCGGAGGCCGGATTCGAGTTCGCACTCGAGGAGGCGAAACGCGTCGTGGCCCTCGGCGGGCACATCCACGGGTGACAATAGGACGTGTTGATCGGTGAGGTGGCGCAACGGTCCGGAGTCAGTGCCCGGATGCTCCGGCACTACGAGTCGCTCGGTCTGGTACGGCCCTTCGGCCGTACGGGATCCGGCTACCGGGAGTACTCCGGGGAGGATATCCGGCGCATCTTCCACATCGAGAGCCTGCGGTCGCTGGGGCTGTCGCTGCGTGAGGTAGGACGCGCGCTCGACGATCCCGGCTTCACGCCCTCGGAGCTCGTCGGTGATCTCATCCGGCAGACGCACGAGCGCATCGAGGCCGAGACCGAACTGCTCACGCGGCTGCGCCGGATCGATGCGGCGGACCCCGCCGGCTGGGAGGGCGTGCTCCACGTCGTCGCGCTTATCCAGGCTCTGGGTTCGAAGAGTCCCGGTGCGCGCCAACGCGCGGCCCTCACCTCGGGCGACGAGGTTCCGGTGCCGGTGGAGGCCTTGGTCGAGGCAGCGTTGAGCGAGGCGGACACGAACGTGGCCGGAGCGCTGCGTTGGGCCCTGGCCCGGTCCGGCGACGGCGTTCCCGGGCTGCTGGCGCGGGGCCTCTGCTCACCGGTGGCCGCGGTACGGGAGCGTGCCGTCCGGTCACTCGCAGAGATGCCGGGTGACGAGGCGACCGCGGAGCTGCGGCACGCCCTGGTGAATGCCGACATCGTGGTCCGCGGACATGCGGCTCTGGCCCTCGGTACACGTGGCGAGACCGAGGCGGTCCCGATCCTCATCGCCATGATCGTGGACGGGAGGAACGACACCGACGCGGCCGACGCCCTGAGCGTGTTGGCCACCGACTCCGCGATGGCGGACGGGATCGCGACCGAACTCGTCGGCCGTCTGGCTCACGACGCCACCGGAGCGCCCGCCCGCGGACGGCTGACGCAGGCGCTGGCGGCCGTTCCGGGGACGGCGGCGTCATCCGCCCTCGTGGAACTGTCGCGCGACGGGGACCGTGCCGTCGCGCTGACCGCGACCTACCTTCTGCGGCTACGCGGCGCGCGGTAGCGCCCGGTTGGACTCGCCCGGCACCGCGGCCGCACGCGCGGGGCCCGGCACAGGACGTCGGACGGACGCCGCACGCCGCACGCCGGGAAGCGTGTCCCGGCGTGCGGCGTGGGACCTCCCGTGGACCGGTCAGGCCAGGATCTCGACGTACCCGTCCGTTCCGTGCACACGGATCCGCTGCCCGTCCCGGATCAGCCGGGTGGCCTGCTCCACGCCCACGACAGCCGGCAAGCCGTACTCCCGCGCGATCACCGCACCATGCGTCATCACGCCGCCCACCTCCGTCACCAGGCCCGCGATGCCGACGAACAGCGGCGACCAGCTGGGGTCCGTGAAGGCCGTGACCAGAATGTCGCCCGCCTCGAGGTCGGCCTCCGACATGTCGAGGATCACGCGGGCCCTTCCCTCGATCGTCCCGGCGGACACGGGGACACCGGTCAGAGCACCGGCCGGCACGTCGTCGCGCCGGTACGCCCCTGTGAGCGCCTCACCGTCCGAGGTGAGAACCCGGGGCGGTGTGAGCGCGTGGTACGACCTTAAGGCGTCCTTGCGGCGCTGGATCAGCCGCTCGTCCAGCCGGTTCGAGCGCACGACGTCGTGGAACTCCTGGAACGTGAGGTAGAAGACGTCCTCCTTGTCCCGGAGCACGTTGTCCTCGACGAGACGCTCGGCCTCTCGCAGCAGGGCCTGCTTGTAGACGAAGGTACGGCTGACGATGCCGTACTTCGGGTACTCCCGGTACCCGATGAACGTCCTGACCCGGTCGATCATCCGCTTGGCCTCGTCGGCCTTCTGATCCCCGTCCGGCAGAACTCGCAGGCGTGAGAGCACCTCTTGTTCCTTCTTCTGCGCCCTCTGCCGCCCTTCCTCGAAACGCCGCCCGGCGGCGCCCCGCCCGAAGTTTCTGACGTTGTCGAGGATCACGGGCACGAGTGTGGTGGGGCGTTCGCGCCAGCGGGGCCTCGTGATGTCGATCTCGCCGACGCAGCGCATGCCGTACCGGTCGAGGTAGGCCTCAATGGCCTCGCGTGCTTCGGGCCCGCCCGTGACTTTCGCCAGTTCGTCCAGGAAGGCGTCGTCGCGGACGTGTTCGACGCCCCGAAGGAAGTCCACCACCTCCGGCCGTGGGCGGATCACGTCCGCGACATCGAGCAGTGCCAGCCCCATCTCCGACGTGACGTTGTCAGGAGCGGACAGTGTGAGGGTGTCGGCCGCGTTCTTCTCGCCCAGCCACTCCTCGAGCCTGTCGTTGAGCCACCATGTGGCCTCCATACCGGCCATGATCACCTGCATGCTCACCCGGTCACCGAGGACTCGTTTGTGCTCCTCGAAGGCCTCCAGCAGGAAGTCGAACAGCGCCGGCCCGGTCTTCGTCCGGATATCGCGCTCCAGGGCGGCGACGGACGCCCGGCTCACCTCGATCAGGTCGGTGACGATGGCCGGATCGGTCTCGATCGGGGCGGGCGCGCCTCCGGCCGGCGGCTTCCCGGGAGCCGTGTCCGGGAGCGACGGAACGAAGTCGTCACGGTCGAGGACGGTCTCCAGAGCGTCCCTGACCAGTGGATCGCCTTTACCCATGACCTCCAGGAGGGCGGCGCGGCCCGCGGGCGAGGCCAGACGCCCGGTGACGTCGACGAACAGCCTTCCGCCTGCCTCGTGCATCGCCACCATGGCCGTCCGCTGCCACATGGAGAACCCCAGCGGCTTCATGGGGTCGGTCATCATCTGCTGATGCCCCACGGAGACGTAGACGTGGTTGTCCTCGTCGTCGGTCTCGGGGACGGGGAACAGGGTGGTGATCGGCCGGCTCTGAACGATCTGGAAGCCGTCGTCGACGAGGCACCACTCGATGTCCTGCGGGCGGCCGAAATGTGCTTCGATCCGCCGCCCGAGGCCCACGAGCCGCACCACCTGCGCGTCCGTGAGCGCCGGCTGCTCCTGGCGCTCCACGCCGATCGCCACTTCCTTCGTGCCGCCGTCCGGCAGGGCGAGCACGGCACGCTCCTTGGCGGCGATGGTCCGGGCGACGACTTCGCCGTCCCGCACCTTGAAGACGTCAGGGTTCACCAGACCGGAGACCAGTGCCTCACCGAGTCCGAAGCCGGCGTCCACGGTGGCGACCTTGCGGTTGCCGGTGACGGGGTCGGCGGTGAACAGGATGCCGGCCGCCTCCGGGAAGGCCATCTGCTGTACGACCACGGCCATGTGGACCGTACGGTGGTCGATGCCGTTGCGCTGACGGTAGGTCACGGCCCGCTCGGTGAAGAGCGAGGCCCAGCACCTGCTGATGTGCTGGAGGATCGCCGCCGGCCCAAGAACGTTCAGGTACGTGTCCTGCTGGCCGGCGAACGAGGCCGTCGGCAGGTCCTCCGCCGTCGCGCTGGAACGGACCGCGCAGGCGGCCCGGTCGCCGAGCCGGGCGAGCCTGCCGGTGATCGCCGCTGCGAGATCGCCGGGGATGGCGATCCCTTCGATGGTCCGGCGGATCTGCGCACTGAGCGTGCGGATCGTCTCCCGGTCGTCGGGGTTCAGACGCGACAGTTGGTCGAGCCGATCGCCGATCGACGGCACCTCCGCCATGACGCGCCTGAAGGCGTCCGTCGTCACACAGAAACCGGGCGACACCCGGACACCTTCGATCTGCGACAGCCCGCCCAGATGCGCGCCCTTGCCCCCGACGACAGCTACCTGCGTCTCGTCAGCCTCCCGCAGATCCCACACGTACTGCTCGTTCATCGCGATACCTCCGAGGCAGTCGTGTCCCATTGCCCTGCACCGGCCGATCGAATCACAGGCGCCTCCCCATCCGTCGTACCTTTTGCCAGCCACGTCGTCGTCACCGGCTGCACGCCGTCCGACGGCTCGGACGGCGTGCACACACGCCCCGAGGCGCCGAAGACCCGCACCCGCGCCGCTGCGCCCACCGCTTCTCCGACGTCACCGCGTCCCCCACACATCAACAACTCACGCACGTCGTGCTCCCATATCCGCAGGCTGTGGCCTCGGCCGACGATTCTGCGCCACCACCGGGGCCTTGCCGCAAGCCCCCCAGTGCGCTATACGTTAGGAGTGGCAAGGAGAGCGATCTCCTTGCCTTTGCCGTTCCGGCGCCGCCTGCGGACCAGCACCTCGCACAGGCCGGATGCCCGCGGCACCCCGACGGACCGCTTCAGGCGGATCCCCGGCCGGCTTCCTTTCAGGCCGCTGCCCCTGACTCGTCACCCTGAGAGCCGGACCCGCCCGTCGCCGAGGGGACCCGATCACGGTGCGGGTAGCGGCGGTCGGCCTTCAGCGGCACAGGTCCGGTCTCCGCGCCCCCGTTCCTGACGCCCTTCGAGCGACATGCGCCGCTCGGCCGGAACGGGTACGAGTCGTCGATCCGGTTCGGTGCGCGTTCGTGTGGAGTTGCGCCGATGGACCATCAGAGTTGACGTGCACACGCCTTGACGGGTGACGGCCTCCCCACGCACCGTTGCTGGGCGGATCTTTCCCAGGGGGGTACATGAACAGCAAGGTCCTCGGCACGGCCACGGTCCTGGTCCTCTTGGCCGTGATGGGCGCATCGCCCGCGCCCGCTTCCTTCGAGCCGCGTCCCGGTCCGGCGCGTGCCCTGCCACTGGGTGCCGTCGGCCTGGCCGAGACGCGCAGCACGCGGACGCTGCAGCCCGGGGTCACCCTCACGCGGATCGTGCGCGGCGCCGATGCTCCGGCGCTCACGTGGACCGTGGAGGTGTCGATACCCGGCGGTGCCACCTCGCCGGATCCCGACGCACCGCCGACGGCTCTCAAGGACCGGGCCAGTGCCGATGAACTGACCGCGGACATCGAGGGGGACGGTTTCGACGCCCGGGCCGAGCAGGTCACGACTCCGGCCGTCGCCGACTACGCCGGCGGACCGCTCGGGTGGCGGGTCCGCGTCGGACGGTTCGACACGCAGTCCGCAGCGGCGGCCGAGCTCACGCTGCTGAGAAAGGCCGGCTACGCCGGATCCGCGCTCTACACCGGCTGGGACGGCGACACGGCGGACCGCGGTCCGTGGCGGATCGACGTGCTCACCATCGACCCGGGCCGGTTCCGCGGCCGGCTCGATGCCTCGTACGGCCCCGATCTGGAGAACCGTGAGAAGACCAGTGAGCTGGCGGCCGCCGCCGGTGCGACCGCGGGCATCAACGCCGGGTTCTTCGTACTCGATCCGAAGGCGGGTGCACCGGGTGATCCGGCCGGTGTCGGTGTCTACGACGGCCGGGTCCTGAGCGAGCCGGTCCATGGGCGGCCGGGCCTGGTGATCCATGGCAACGGCCGGCACAGCGCGGTGGCCCGGCTGACCTGGGAGGGGCGTGTCGTCGGCCGGCGGGCGTCGCAGTCCCTGGACGGAGTCGACCGTGTTCCGGGCTTGATCCGGAACTGCGGCGGCACCGCGGACGACACGCCGACCTCGCTGCCCCTGCACGACGTCACCTGCTCCGACCACGACGAGCTCGTCGCATTCACCCCCGACTACGGGCGCCGTACGCCGAGTGGCGAGGGCATCGAGGCCGTGCTGGACAGCCGCGGCCGCGTCCTGGAACTGCGCTCGCCGCGCGGCGGGCTGCTACCGGACGGCGGCAGCTCCGTTCAGGCGACCGGCACCCGCGTCGCCGAGCTCACCGCCCTCGCTCAGGTCGGCCGGCCCCTGCGCGTCGAGAGGACGTTGCGGGACGGCGACGGCCACAGGGTGTCGCCGTCACCGACGACCAGCATCCTCAACGGAGGCCCCGAACTGGTCCGGAACGGGCGCCTGCACGTCACGCCCACCGCCGACGGGATGGTGCAGTCCGCCAATCCGAGCTTCTACTACGGCTGGATGCACAAGCGGAATCCGCGCACGCTGGCCGGAGTGGACGCCGCGGGCCGGACCGTGCTGGTCACTGCCGACGGGCGCAGCACCGGCGCACTCGGGCTGAGCATCCCCGAGAGCGCCGCCGTCGCCCGGGCACTCGGCCTGCGCGACGCGGTCAATCTCGACGGCGGCGGGTCGACCACGATGGTGGTCGACGGAGTCATGATCAACGATCCGTCCGACGCGGCCGGTGAACGCCCCGTCGGCGACGCACTGCTGATACTGCCCGACCGGAGCTGACCGGGTCCGGGTCGGGAAGGTCCCGGAAGGTCCGGCCGGGGAAGCCCGGCTCGCGACCGTCCACAGTCCACAGACAGGAGTCGCCATGACCGCTGTTCCGATCCGAAGAGCCCGCCTGCTGCTCATCGTTGGGGCTCTGCTGTTCACGCTGATGTCGAACGCGTCCGTGTCGGCCGCCGCGGAGCCCAGCGGGGCCGCCCCGTCCCGGGGTGCCGAGGTCGTCGCCGTCACCCAGGTCGCCGACCGGCAGGTCGACCTGTCGGTTCGTTCACCGGCACTCGGAGGCCGGACGGTGAACGTGCGCCTGCTCACGCCGGATGGCTGGGATCCGGGCGACCGGAGCCGGCGCTGGCCGACTCTCTGGCTGCTGCACGGCTGTTGCGGGGACTACACCTCGTGGACCGGCAAGACGGATGTCGCGCAGACCGAAAGCCTGCGCGACGTACTCGTGGTCATGCCGGAGGCCGGCTGGAACGGCTGGTACAGCGACTGGTGGAACTACGGCCAGGGCAGTGACCCGGCGTGGGAGACCTTCCACACCAAGGAACTGCGCCGCCTGCTCGAACAGGGCTGGGGGGCGAGCGGCAACCGCGTCGTGGCGGGACTGTCGATGGGCGGCCAGGGCGCCCTGATGTACGCCGCCCGGCATCCCGGCATGTTCAAGGCGGCCGCCTCGTACTCCGGCTCCGCCCACCCGCTGCTCGACGACGAGTCGGTCAACCGCATCATGGGGTACTTCGCAGGTCAGGGCGACGACCCGCTGCGGGTCTGGGGCGACCCGGTCGCGCAACGCGATGTCTGGGCGGACCACGACCCGTTCCACCTGGCCAAGCGCCTCAGGTCGACCCCGGTCTACCTGTCCTGCGGCGACGGCACCGCCGGCCCTCTGGACCCGCCCGGCAGCACGAACGCCCTGGAGGCGGACTTCAACCGGCAGAACCACGCCCTGGCCGGCGAGCTCGAACGCGTCGGCGCACGGCATGTGGTCACCCACTTCTACGGGCCGGGAACCCATCGCTGGGCGTACTGGGAGCGTGAGTTGCACGCGTCGCTGCCGATGCTGCTCCATGCTCTCGGGACCGACCGCTGAGCGTGTACGGACGGCTGCGGCCACCCCCGTGGCCGCCGGCGGCCGGCCGCGGCCGCGAATCGACCCGGCCGTGCCTCGCGCCCTGCACGGTCGGGACGGGTGGCCGCTCGTAGGGTGACGCGGGTGATCGTTCGCGAGGGTGCGGTGAGTACGGGCAGTGGCCGGCGTCCCGGCTATCCGGCTGCGGCGGTGGTCTTCGCCATCGGGATGGCCGGGACCACGCTGCCCACTCCCCTGTACGGGCTCTATCAGCAGAAGATCGGGTTCTCCGAGCTGATGGTGACCGTCGTGTTCGCCGCGTACGCCCTGGCGGTGATCGCCGTGCTGATGCTGCTGGGCAACTACTCCGACAAGGTCGGCCGCAGGCCCGTGCTGCTGTGCGCCATGGCGCTGTCGGCGGCGAGCGCGGGCTGCTTCCTGCTGGAGAGCGGGCTGCCGCTGCTCTTCGCGGGCCGCCTGTTGTCCGGCGGCGCGGCCGGCCTGCTGAGCGGCGCGGCGACCGCGGCGGTCCTGGAGCTCGCCCGCCCGGGGCAGAAGGCGCGGGCCGGGTTCGCTGCCACGGCCGCGAACATGGGCGGGCTGGGTTGCGGGCCGCTGCTGTCGGGTTTCCTCGCCGAGTACACGCCGTGGCCCCTGACGCTGCCGTTCTGGGTTCATCTGGGGCTGGTGGCAGTGGCGTGCGGGATCACCTGGCGTCTGCCGGAGACCGTGGCGCATCCCCGGCGGTGGCCGCGTCCGGCGCCTCAGGGCGTGGCGGTTCCGCCGGAGGTGAAAGGGGTGTTCGCGCGCGCCGCGGTGGCGGCGTTCGCCGGCTTCGCCCTGCTCGGGCTGTTCACCGCGGTCGCGCCGAGCTTCGCCACGCAGACGCTGGGCGTGGACAACCTGGCGGTGACCGGAGCCGTCGTGTTCTCCGTGTTCCTGGCTTCGACCGTCGGGCAGTCGCTGAGCGGGCGCATCGGCGCGCGCCTCGCGCTGCCGCTGGGGTGCGGCGCTCTCGTCGTCGGCCTGCTGCTGGTGGCGTCCTCGCTGCTCGCGGAGTCCCTGCCGCTGCTCGTTCTCGGCGCCCTGTGCGGGGGTACCGGCCAGGGGCTGTCCTTTCGGGCGGCACTCACGCTGGTCAGCGACGCCGCTCCGGCGACGCACCGGGGCGGCACCATTTCGGCGTTCTTCGTCGTCGCGTACACCGGAATCTCGGTGCCGGTGGTCGGTGTCGGTGCGCTGGCCACGTGGCTGGGCCTTCGCGAGGCCGGGCTGATCTTCACGGGCTGCGTCATGCTGCTGGCGGCAGGCGCGGGGATCTACTCCGCCCTCAGGCCGCCGGCGCCCGCGTAGCCGGTTTCCGGTGGCCGGACCCTGAGGTGGGCAGCGGTGACCGGGACGCCGGAAGGGCGCGGTCGGCGTGCTGACCGTGCCCTTCCGACTGCGGGTGGGTGTCCAGTGGGTTCAGTGCGCGGCCGCGGGGATCTTCGTCTCCTCCTGCGCTCCCTCCGTGGCACGCGAGGTGGCCGCGGGGCCGCCCTGGTGACCGGCCTTGATCATGGTCAGTGCGATGGCGGCGGCAACAACGAGGATCCCGACCGCCCACCAGGTGGCGCTGGAGTATCCGCGCACCATGGCCTGTGCCTGAACCAGCTTCTGTGCGGCCGGAGTCGTCGCACCTGCCGCGTGCGCGGCGAGGTACGCGGTCGTGGCCGAGGCAGCGATGGTGTTCAGGAGCGCGGTGCCGATGGCGCCGCCCACCTGCTGCGAGGTGTTGACCATCGCGGAGGCGACTCCGGCGTCACGCGGCTCGACGCCGTGGGTGGCGAGCGACATCGCGGGCATGAACGCCGTGCCCATGCCGAGTCCGAGCAGCAGCAGCCCGGGCAGTACCAGTCCGGCGTAGGAGCTGCCGATGTCCATCCGGGTCAGGAACAGCATCCCGGTCGCGGCGACCAGGAAGCCCGGGCCCATCAGGAGTCGCGGGGGAACCCTCGTCATCAGCCGGGCGCCGATCTGGGTGGAGCCCGTGATCATGCCTGCGACCATCGGCAGGAACGCCAGCCCGGTCCTGACCGGCGAGTAGCCCTGGACGATCTGCAGGTAGTAGGTGAGGAACAGGAAGGTGCCGAACATCGCGATGACGGCGAGGCCGAGCGAGAGGTAGACGCCGCCGCGGTTGCGGTCGGCCGGCACGCGCAGCGGCAGCAGCGGCGCCTTGACCCTGGCCTCGGTGACCAGGAACGCGCCTAGCAGCACCGCGGAGGCCACGAACATGCCGATCGTCAGCGCGTCGGACCAGCCCGCGGACTCGGCGCGCGTGAAGCCGTAGACGAGGGAGACCAGGCCGAGACTGGAGAGGACGACGCCGGGGATGTCGAGCGGCGAGCGGTTGCGGCCACCGGCCGGCTCACGGATCACGAAGTACGCGCCCAGGGCCGCGACGATCGCGAAGGGAACGTTGACGAAGAAGGTCCAGCGCCAGTTCAGGTACTCGGTGAGGGTGCCGCCGAGGATGAAGCCCACGGCTCCGCCGCCACCGGCGATCGCTCCGTAGATGCCGAACGCCTTGGCGCGCTCCCTGGCCTCGGTGAACGTCACCGCGAGCAGCGAGAGCGCCGCGGGCGCGAGCAGCGCGCCGAAGACACCTTGGAGCGCACGCGCGCCGAGCATCATGGCCTCGCCCTGGGCAGCACCGCCGAGCACGGAGGCGGTGGCGAAGCCGGTCAGGCCGACGAGGAAGGCCCGCTTACGGCCCCAGAGGTCGGCGATGCGGCCGCCGAAGAGCAGCAGACCGCCGAAGGCCAGGGCGTAGGCGGTGATGACCCACTGCCGGTTGCCGTCCGAGATGCCCAGGTCCTGCTGGGCGGAGGGCAGCGCGATGTTCACGATGGTCGCGTCGAGCACGACCATCAGCTGCGCCAGGGCTATGAAGATCAGCGCCTTCCAGCGCTTCGGGTCGGGGCCGGTGCCGACCTTTCCGGCGGACAGAGTTGTTTCGGACATGGGGGTACCCACTTCGGGACTCAATTCGGGACTGCGGAAGGATTCGGGACGGAAGGAGGGTTCAGGGCTGGAGAAGGATTCGGGGGCTGAAGGAGGGTGAGCGGCGTTGCGTCTGTGGAGCCTGGTCTCGCAGGCTCCGCGCCGCGCCGGGTCAGGCCGCGTCGCGGGTGGCCGTGGGCCTGCGACGGCAGGTGGCCCCGGTGAGGGCGGGCGGGTTGTACGCCACGTCGAGGGCTCCGACACCGGTCCCGGGGGCCACGATGGCGTCGATCCGGTCGAGATTCGAGTACGGCGGCTGCTCGGCGCGGAAGCGCTGCAGGGCGCGCCGGTCGGCGACCCGTTGAGCCTCGGCCACATCGTCCCGGCGGCCTTTCAGGGCCGCGGCGAGGATCTCCTCGGACTCACCGCGTCCGCAGGCGTCCGCGGTGTCGATGAAGTCGATGCCCGCGTCCGCGTCCAGCGCTGTGTGGACGATACGGGGGCAGTCGTCGTGGTCGGTGTTGCCCCGGGCGCCGGACATCATGGCACCCGGTGCGTAGGGGCCGGCCTTGATGCCGGTCCGGCCCGGCGTGCGGTACTTCATGAGTCCTCTCCCTCCATGGGCTCCCGGTCGCGGGGCCGGATAGAATGAAACCGGAACACCGTTCAGCAATGACAATACGGAACATCGTTCCGGAGCGCAAAGGGAACCCCTTCCATGTCTGATCGCCCCACCGAGGAGCCGGTCGCCCGCCGTGTGCGGCCCGACGTCCAGCGCAACCTGGACGCCCTGCTGACCGCAGCCGCCGAGATCTTCGCGTCGGACGGCGTGGACGCCCCCGTGCGACGCATCACCGCCCGGGCCGGTGTGGGGGCGGGCACGCTCTACCGTCACTTCCCGCAGCGCTCCGACCTCATCACCGCCGTGTTCCGCCACGAGGTCGACGCATGTGCCGAGGCCGCCCCCGCCCTCGCGGAGCAGCACGAGCCGGTCGAAGCGCTCACCCTGTGGCTGCAACGCTTCGCCCGGTTCGTCGCGGCCAAGCGTGGCCTCAAGGCGGCTCTGCACTCGGGCGACCCCGCCTACGAAAGCCTGCCCGCCTACTTCCAGCAGCGCTTCCTCCCCGTCGTGACAGAGCTCCTGGAGAGTGCCGCCGCGTCCGGCGAGCTCCGCGCGGAGATCCCCCCGTACGACCTGCTGCGCGCCATCAGCGATCTCGTCTCGCCGGACGACCAGGGCTACACGCAGCGCATGATCGCGCTGCTCGTCAACGGCCTCCGTCACGGCACGGACGGCGCCCTCCCCCCGGCTACGGACGGCGAGCGCGGCTGACCGGCCCCCGGACCGGATACGGACCGAAACCAACGTGAACGAGCAGACGCAGCCCGCGACCATCCGCGTGTTCATCGCCCTCGCCCCGCCCGACCCCGCGAAGGAAGAACTGGCCCGGAAACTTCGGCCTGCCTACGGCTCGCATCCACGGATGCGGTGGAATCGCGTCGAGGACTGGCACATCACCCTGGCGTTCCTCGGAGAGCTGCCTGTCGACACGGTTCCGCTCCTGCGTGCGCCACTCGCCGGCATCGCGGCGGCGCATCCCTCACCGCGCCTTGCGCTGCGGGGCGGCGGAGACTTCGACGGCCGGGTCGTATGGACCGGAGTCGACGGAGACCTGGAAGCGCTGTACGAGCTGGCCGCCGACGTACGTACCGCGGTCAGGGACTGCGGAGCCGTGCCGGCGGACCGGCCCCTGCGACCGCATCTGACGCTGGCCCGCGCACGCCGGGGTGACCAGTCCTCGGCAGCGGAGATCGCGGCCGGGCTCGCCGGGTTCACCGGCCGCCCGTGGGACGCCGAACGGCTGCATCTGGTCGGCAGCAACGCCGCGCGGAGCAGTGGGCCGATCCACTATCGCGACATCACGGCGTGGCCCCTCGGCTCCGGGGACCGCGGTGAAGCGTCTTCGGCACCTCCGTCGGCTGCGGTCCCGTACGGCTCGGCCCGGCCGGCCGCGGGCACCGCCCATGACGGTTGATCACCGAACCGGCGCCGAGGGCCTGGCCGCTCCCCCTCATAGGGACTCGTCGCGCCGGCGGAACTCCTGGACCACCTGGATCTCGCCGACGATGTGGGCGTTGAAGTCGTCGAGCTCCTCGGCCGGAACCCAGAGTTCGAGGATCGTCCGCCCGCCGGCCTGTTGTACGGGATACCGGCTCAGGAACTCCGACTCGACCTCGAACCGGGTGACGAAGCCGACGCCGTCGTGCTTCACGTTCCAGTCGCGCGCGATCCTCACCGCGTAGTCCTCGTTGAGAACCGGGTAGAAGATCGGTTGCTCGGGCAGCCGGGGCGGCCAGGCACGCCAGTTCAGCTCCCGCACCAGGTCCAGTTCCACGGGTCCGGTGGGGCGCCAAAGGGTCGTTGCCGCCCGGTCATCCGCATCGCTCTCCGTACGTGAGCCCCACCGCTGTGTCGGGCCGGAAGCCGGACACTACCGTCACAGCGAACTCGCCGGCCAGGTACTTTGCCGCGCCCTGCCCCTCCCCACGGCGCGCAGGGCGGCCTGCGCTGCGGGCGGCGGCGGCGGCAAATACATATGACCGGGTGAGCGGGCCGCGCTATGGTCGTTCACATGAACGTCACCGGCTCTCACACCACCGCGACCGCGCGAGCGACCAGCTCGCCGGTTGCCGCCGTCTGACTTTCCCTCCCCCCGGCGACCGGAAACGGTCCGTCGGCAGTGCCGTGGAGCCTCTGGCCCCGGCCGGGTGACTGAACGGTCCCGTTCTCCGGTGCCTCCCCCGCTGTGACGCGAAGGAGCCATCCCATGCATACGGAAAAGCTGGTCAGCACGTTCGTCGAGTACTTCGAAGAGCGCGGTCATCACCGGATCGTCGGCTCGACACTGCTGCCCCCACCCGGCGACCCCGTCCTGTTCACCACCTCCGGCATGCACCCGCTCACCCCTTACCTGGAAGGCCGCCCCCATCCGCTGGGCAGGCGGCTGGTCAACGTACAGCGCTGTCTGCGCACCACGGACCTGGAAGAGATCGGCGACGCCACTCACCTGACGGTCTTCGAGATGCTCGGCACCTGGTCACTCGGCGACTACGAAGGTCCGCTCAGCCTCGGCTGGGGGTACGGACTGCTCACCGAGGCCCTGGGCATCGATCCCGGTCTGCTGCACGCCACCGTCTACGCCGGCGACAGCCAGTGCGAACAGGACGCCCCGTCGCTTCGGCTGTGGCAGGACCGCGGGGTCCCCGTCGAACTCACCGTGGAGGACAACTGGTGGTCCAACGGGGCCGTCGGACCATGCGGTCCCGACTCGGAGATCTTCCTGTGGAACGGTGACGGCCCGCCACGGTCGACGCCCACCCAGGACGACCGTTGGGTGGAGGTGTGGAACCACGTGATGATGAGGCACCGCCGGCTCGACGACGGATCGCTCGTGCCTCTTCCCCAGCGGAACGTCGACACCGGGCTCGGCCTGGAGCGGCTGGCCGCCCTGCTCCAAGGCAAGTCGTCCGTGTTCGAGTCCGACCTCTTCGAGCCGTGGCGTCGCCTCGTTCCGCCGCTGTGGCATCTGGACGAACCGTCGCTGCGCCTGGTCTTCGACCATCTGCGCTCGGCCGTCGTGGTGCTGGGCGACGGCGTGCGTCCGGCCAACACAGGGCGGGGCTACGTAGTGCGCCGCCTGGTACGGAGGGTCCTCACCGCTCTGTGGCGGCAGGATCCCTCGTACGGTCTCGCCGACCTGCCGGACGACCTGGTCCGCCACACCCTGGACCACTTCCGGCAGGACCTCCAGCCGGCCGACGTACATCAGGTGCTGCTCGACGAGGAGCGCCGGTTCGGACTCCTGATGGAGCGCGGACGGCAGGTTCTCGCCCGGCCGCGGTTCCGAGGCCGGCTCACCGAGGACGACCTCCACTACCTCCACGACACCCATGGCCTGCCCCGTGATCTGGTCACGAGCCTGCGCCAGGACTGAAGGGCCCGGCACCGGTGGGGGCGGCATCCGGGCAGCCGTCCCCTGCCCGGGGCCGGGGACGGTGTCCGGCGTCGCGGGCTGGATGGAGTGCGGCGTCACGGGCGGGAGCGGTCAGCGCGTCGGCCGCCGGTGTTCTCAGGGGAGGCCGTGGTGTGGGAAGACCTTGTTGCCGGGTACGCGTGGGCCGATGCGGCCGATTGGGAGACGTACACGTTCTCCGTGGTCAGGGGGAAGACCGAGGAGGAGGTGATCCGGGCGTTCGGCGGCGACCCGGCCACGTCCCGAGCCATGACGTTCGCCGAGGCAGCCGACGAGCAGGCGGACCACATCCACGCGGACCACGCTCTCCTGCGGGTCGTCACCGTGGAGAAACATGTCGTCGCCATCGAGTGGGGGTCCCACGGCAGCATTCCGGAAATCGCCAGGCTCGCCTCTTCGGACGGCGGTGAGTTCTTCAGCGTCCATCACAACGTCCTCGCCCAGCATCAGGTCATGCACGCACGCGACGGGCGTGTGGACGGAATGTTCGACCCCTCCGTCGTGGGTGACGCCGCCTGGATGGAGCCCACGCCCGAGATTCCCGCCTGGGCGGCCGGGATCCCCTTCCAGCTGGACACTCAGGGCTCCGAGTCCTTCGCGCTGCTGGAGCGCATCATGGGCGTACAGGTCGTTCCCGCCTGGATGGACACGGCACTGCGCACCGTGCCCCTCGCCTCCCCCGACGCGCTCTTCAGCGACCTGGAAGCGGCGTGGCTGCCGTAGCCCGCGGCGCGAAGGCGGCCTGGGCCCGCGGGCCTTCGGCCGACTGTGCGGCGGCGCGCGGGTGTTGCCGGGTCCGGGTGCGGGTCAGGGCCGCTGCGGTGATCCGGTGGGCTCCGAACGAGTGGAATCACCGGAGCGCGTATCCGGCGCGGCCTTCCGTCCGGGGTCCGGATGGTGATGTTGCCGTCCGCTCCCCGACCTGGACGAGGCACCCTGACATGCGACGTATCTCCGCTCGACGTCTGTTCGCCGCCGCATCCCTCGTGGCGACCCTGCTGGCGCCGATGGCGGTGGGATCGGCTCCGGCGGTTCACGCCGTGGGCGTGGACCGGCACGGCCAGGACGACTGCCCGCCCGGTGGCCTCGGCCCCGAGGTGAACGCCCGGCTGGACAAGGCCATCGAGGACGTCCGCGAGCAGGCCGGCATTCCCGGTGTCGTCGTCGGCCTGTGGATGCCGGGCAAGGGGAGCTACGTCCGCGCGACCGGCGTCGCCGACACCACCACCCGCGAGCCGATGGCCGCAGACTCCTACATCCGGATCGGCAGCGAGACCAAGACCTTCACCGTCACGGCTCTGCTCGAACTCGTCGACGACCATCGGATCCGGCTGGACGACCCGATCTCCAAGTACGTCCCCGGGGTGCGCAACGGACACCGGATCACGCTCCGACATCTCGCGGAGATGCGCAGCGGTCTGTTCCCGTACACCGCCGACACGGACTTCACACACGACCTGCTCAGCAACCCGCAGCGCCATTTCACCCCGCGGCAACTGCTCGCGTACGGCATGAAGCACCGGAACAACTTCGAGCCCGGCGCGCAGTTCCAGTACTCGAACTCCAACCTCGTCCTGCTCGGCCTGGTGATCGAGAAGGTCAGCGGCCACCGGATCGAGGACGTCATCCATGACCGGGTGCTCCGCCCGTCCCACCTGCACCACACACTGTTCCCGACGGGGCCCGGGTTCCCGGATCCGCACCCGCGCGGCTACACCGACCAGACGTTGAGCGGTGAGACCGAGGACTCCACGGACTGGAATCCCAGCTGGGCATGGTCCGCCGGCGCGATGATCTCCGATCTGCAGGACCTGCGCCGGTGGGCCAGGGGCGTCGCCACCGGAGAGCTGCTGAGCCCCGCGACGCAGGCGCAGCGGCTCAGGACTCTTCCTACGGGCATCCCGGGCCTGAGCTACGGGCTCGGCATCTTCGAGACCGGCGGCTGGATCGGGCACAACGGTTCCCTGCCGGGGTACGAGACCGTGACCGTGTACCTGCCCTCGCAGCGGGCCACCCTGGTCATCATGATCAACACGGATATCACCAGCGGGTCCCAGGAACCGTCCACGCTGCTCGCCCGGGCCGTCACCGAAGTCGTCACGCCGGGCAACGTATACGACGGTTCGGTCACGCCACGCTGAGCACCCTCGCCGTACGCTCGTCGCACCTCGGGGGTCGTGTCCTCCGGAAGGCAGGCAGACTGTCCTCGTGACGACACTGAGCAGGGGCGCCAACATGCCGGTGACGGCATCCACCGTGCGCGCCGTCCTGGGCTGGTCGCCGGGGCCCGGCGTGCCGGACGTGGATGCTTCCGCGCTGCTGCTGACCGGCAGCGGACGGGTCCGGTCCGACGACGACTTCGTCTTCTGCAACCGGCCGCGGCACGCGTCCGGGGCCGTACGTCACCTCGGCAAGCAGGCAGGGGCCGACTCGCTCGATGTCGATCTCAACGGTCTGGGACCGGACATCGAGCGGGTCGCTCTGTGCGCTTCGGCCGACGGTGGGACCTTCGGGCAGGTTCCCGGCCTGCATCTGCGTCTGTTCGATGCCGCGTCCGGTACCGAGTTGGCCCGCTTCGACATGGAGGCCGGCGCGGAGACCGCCTATGTGAGCGGTGAGCTCTACCGGCGCGCCGGCGGGTGGAAGTTCCGCGCCGTCGGCCAGGGATACGCGGACGGGCCGGCCGGGCTGGCGACCGACTTCGGAATCAGCGTCGACGAGGAACCGCCTTCCCCCGGCCCCGCGGCACCGCACCGCGGCCCCGCCCGGCGGGGGCCGGGGGCCGGACGGGGCCGCGGTGCGGTGCCGCGGGGCCGGGGGAAGGCGGTTCCTCGTCGACGCTGATTCCGAAGTCGGTCGCCAG